>NZ_JAINFC010000364.1 GCF_020740835.1 Streptomyces sp. UNOC14_S4 | reverse complement strand
GGGCTCATCGGCTACGGCCTCGCGGGCTCCGTGTTCCACGCCCCGCTGATCGCCGCGACCGACGGCCTGGTCCTCGACACGGTCGTCACCGCCAACCCCGAGCGGCAGCGCCAGGCCGCCGCCGAGCACCCCGGGGTACGGACGGCCGACACCGCCGACGCGCTGTTCGCCCGCGCGGACGAGCTCGACCTCGTCGTCATCGCCTCCCCGAACCGCACCCACGTCCCGCTCGCCCGCACCGCGCTCGAAGCGGGGCTCGCGGTCGTCGTGGACAAGCCGCTGGCCGCGACCGCCGCCGAGGCTGAGGCCCTGGCCGAGCTGGCGGACGAACGGGGGCTGCTGCTCAGCGCCTTCCAGAACCGCCGCTGGGACAACGACTTCCGCACGGTCGAACGGCTCGTGCGCGACGGCGCGCTCGGCGAGATCCTGCGCTTCGAGTCCCGCTTCGAACGCTGGCGGCCCCGGCCGAAGGGCGGCTGGCGGGAGTCCGGCGACCCGGCGGAGCTCGGCGGGCTCCTCTACGACCTGGGCAGCCATGTGGTGGACCAGGCCCTCGCCCTCTTCGGCCCCGCAGCCACCGTGTACGCGGAGGCCGACGTGCGCCGGGCGGGCGCCGAGGCCGACGACGACACGTTCATCGCCGTCACCCACACGAACGGCGTCCGCTCCCATCTGTGGGTGAGCGCCACGGCCGCCCAGCTTGGGCCGCGCTTCCGGGTGCTGGGCAGCGAGGCGGGCTATGTGAAGTACGGCCTGGACCCCCAGGAAGCGGCCCTGCGCGAGGGCCGGCGGCCGACGGACGAGGACGCGGAGTGGGGCGCCGAGCCGGAGTCCGCGTGGGGCCGCGTCGGCGCGGGCGAGTCCCCGCGCACGGGCGGCGGCGAACCCGTCCCGACCCTGCCCGGCGACTACCCCGCCTACTACGCCGCGATCGCCGCGGCCCTCCGCACGGGCGGCACGCCCCCGGTGACGGCGCGGGAGGCGGCAGCGGCGCTGCGTGTCCTGGAAGCGGCCCGGGTGTCGGCGGCCGAGGGCCGCACCGTACGCATCGAGGAGCCCATGTCGTGAGCACCGACCGCGAATCAGCCGACGTGAAGGCCGCTGCCCCGGAAAGCGAGGCTCCGGAAAGCGAGGCCCCAGGGAGCGAGATCGACCGGCTCGAGGCCGACGAACGGCGCCTGGTCCTCGACCGCTTCGGCAACGACGACGCGTGGGAGCTCGGCTCCCTCCTCGTCTCCCTCGCCCGCACCCGTGGGGCGGCCGTCGCGATCACCGTCCGCCGCGGGCCCCAGCGCCTCTTCCACTGCGCGCTGCCCGGCACCTCCGCGGACAACGACGCGTGGCTCGACCGCAAGTGCCGCGTCGTCGAACGCTACGCGGAATCCTCCCTCCTGGTAGGCGCCCGCTTCCGGGCCAAGGGCCGTACGTTCGAGAACGACTCCCGCCTGGACCCGGACCGCTACGCCGCCCACGGCGGGGCCTTCCCCCTCCGCGTCCGCGGCACGGGCGTCGTCGGCGCCGTGGCCGTCTCGGGCCTCCGCCAGACCGAGGACCACGCCCTGGTGGTGGAGGCCCTGGAGCGCTTCCTGGGCATCAGCGGCGGCTGAAGGCCACGTCCCTCACGAGCAGTTCGTGCCGCCCGGGCCGCCGTAGAAGAAGTACTCGTTCCACGGGGCGGCCGCGTGGTTCACCACGCAGGTGAAGCAGTTGGGGGAGGGCTGGGAGGCGGTCAGGGACGCCTCCACGGCGCCGCCCGCCGTGGGGTAGTAGTAGACGTCGCGGTGGTACGCCGCGAACTGCCAGCCCGCTTCGGCGAAGGCGCCGCTGCCCATCGGGGGCCACGCGGTGTTGTCCACGACCTCACCGCCGTAGTCGACGTCCGACGCGGAGCCGCTCGCGAGCGGGCCGCTGCCGAAGAGGGAACCCGGGTAGTAGCCCACGGCGTTGCTCGCGCTGGTGCCGCCGAGGTAGAGCCACCAGTTGCCGCCGTTGAAGTACCAGGCGACCTCCAGCTCGTACTGCGCGCCGCCCGAGACGCTCACCGGGCCCAGCGTGCCGCCGAAGGCCCAGGCGGAGTTCGTCTGGACGAAGGCGGAGCAGTCGTGGTTGTAGCAGCCGGTGCGCTGATAGCCGTCGGCCGTCCAGTAGATGAAGAGGCACGGCTGGGTCGTGCCGTACTTCCCCGGATAGATCTGATAGCCGCACTCCACCGTCTGCACCGGTGAGCCGCCCGCGTACCAGTGCTGCGAGAGGGAGAAGACCTGGTCGCCGACGCTGGGGTCCCAGACGTTGACGAAGCTGTGGCCGCCGAGGTTGCCGGCGATCTGGTAGGCGTGGGCGTACTTGTGCACCCCGGCCTGGACCGGCGGGCTCAGCCGCGGGTGCTGTCCCGTGCCCAGCGGGCTCTTCCGGAAGAAGTTCCGCAGGGTGCCCCTGCGGGCCAGCTCCTCCAGCGTGACGCGGCGCAGCGCGATCGTGCCCGGCGGACACGACATGGCGCGCCCGAACTTGTCGATGCGGTCGGAGCGCAACTGCGGTCGCAGCGGCAGGCTCTGCGGGGTGGCGCGGGGGCCGGGCGCGGCGGGCGCGTCGACCGGGACGGCCGGGGCCTCGGTGACGCCCCGGAGCGCGGGCTGGCGTTCCACCGGTACGCAGTCGAAGACCTGGCCGTTGTCGTCGACGAAGCTATGCGGCACCTCCTCGATGCCGCTGTAGAGGGACTGGACGTGCGCCCTCATCGCGTCGAACTCCTCGGCGCCCACACGTGTCGTGGGGCGGGCGGCGGTGAACTGCTCGTGGCCCGTGGAGTTCACTCTGCCGATGAAGGTGGAGAAGTCGGGAAAGTGTGGCTCGTTTCGCGAAGGCATGATCGGGCTCTCCGTTCCGATCGGTGCGGGTGCGCCGCACGCGGCGCCTCCCCAGTCGATCCCCCTGGATTCACCCATTCAGTCGGAGAGTCGCTCGAACGGGGCGTTCCATATTGGAGCCTCTTATTCCGATCAGCAGGTAATACGCATATCGGGTGGTATGTCAGGTTTGGTCCGTGCTGCCTCGTCGTGCCTGGCGCTCCTCAGGGGTGAGTGGTGGCAGCGTGCTGTCCCCCGGTCCTGACCGTCCTGGCCGTTCTGTCCGCCTTGCCTGGCCTGCTCTGTCCCTGGTTCCCACCGCGGAGGTACCGCGATGTATCTGCCTCGCACGCTCGTCGTCGGCGCCGCCGCGCTCGCGGTCGTCTCGACGGCGGCACCCGCCGCGTTCCCGCAGTACCCCCGTGACCGGGCGCCCGCGCAGGCGCGGTGCGGCGGGCCCGGCAGCACCGCGTTCCCGATCGGCGCGCGGCTGAGCGGCGGGCCCGGCGTGTACGAGCGGGGCGGGGAGCCGCAGGTCTGGGAGCTGGAGCTGCGGAACGACACGGTCGCCGAGTGCCGGGACGTGCACCCGGTGGCGGTCCTCTCCGACAGGAAGCGCGCGCTGAAGCCCGGCGACATCCGGTTCGACTTCTACGACACGGCCGCGGGCCGCTGGCGGCCGGTGCGCTTCGAGCGGACCGACGAGGCGGAGAACGTCGGCGTCTTCGACGGCACGTCACCCGACTTTCCCGGCTTCGCCGTCCCCGCGCACTCGGCCGTGCCGGTACGCGTGCGCTTGGCGTTCACCCCCGGTGCTCCCGAAGGGGCCGTCACGGCCAATGTGACCGCGGTGCAGCGGCGCGGGAACAACGGGGACTGGGTGGGGGAGTCCAATGACTACTCCTTCGGGGTCGAGGGGACCGCCGCCGTCCACGAGAGCTCCGCCCCGGCCGCTGCCGGGCAGGAGCACAAGGGGGCGTCGCTGCTCGCCGACACCGGGTCGCAGCGGCCGCTCTTCGCTATCGGGGCTTCCGCTTTTGCGTTGCTTCTGGCGGGCGGTTCCATGATCTTCGGAGCGCGGCGGGCCAAACGGGGGGATGGCTGAGGGTCCCAGCCGGGCGCCTACCGGGGTGCCTCTTGCGCTTGGCGCGCGGCTGCGGCTGCGTCGTGGCTGAGCGCGCAGTTCCCCGCGCCCCTGACGGGGCACCCCCATTCGCGGGGCGCTGAAATGCGAGGATCGCGCCGTGGACTTCACGGAATACCCCAGCGGAGCACCCGGGCACGTGCCCGGGGCGCCCATCCGCGCCGGGATCCCCGAGCACGGCAGGATCCCCAAGTACTACGCGGTCAAGAACCAGGTGGCCGCCCTGCTGGACGAGTTGGGCGAGGGCGGGCTGCTGCCGACCGAACGCGAACTCGCACTGCGTTTCACCGTCGCGCGCGAGACCGTACGCCAGGCCCTGCGCGAGCTGCTGCTGGAGGGGCGGCTGCGGCGCGCCGGACGCGGCACGGTCGTCGCCGGGCCCAAGCTGGAACAGCCCCTCGCCCTCGCCAGCTACACCGAGGGCGTACGGCGCCAGGGGCGCAGGCCCGGGCGTACCCTCATCGGCCTGGACCGCTTCCCCTGCCCGCCCGCGCTCGCGCCCGACGTCGGTGTCGAACCGGGCGCGCCCGTATGGCACATGGAGCGCGTGCTGCTCGCGGACGACGAGCGGGTCGGCGTGGAGAGCACCTATGTCGCGGTGGCGCGGGTGCCGCGCCTGAACACCGAATTCGCACCCGATTCCTCCTTCTACGGCTATCTCCGCGACCGCCTCGGCATCGGCTTCGGTGACGCGGACGAACGGCTGGAGACGGTGCTCGCCACACCGCGCGAGGCCCTCCTCATCGGCACGCCCCCCGCCCTGCCGATGCTGCTGGTCCACCGGCTGTCACGGGACACGGAGGGGCGCCCGCTGGAGCGCGTGCGGTCGCTCTACCGGGGCGACCGCTTCTCCTTCACCACCCATTTGGGATCGAAGCAGTAGGAAATTCCCCCACCCCCACCTCCCCTCTTTGTAACGTAACGATAACGGGTCTAGGCCAACTTTGACAGCCCGTTCACCCCCGCGTCGCCGTCCGGACCCCTTCGGGACACGCGCCCCGACGAACGTTCGGGACATGCGAGTCATAGTCGTCGGAGCCGGCGTGCTGGGAACCCTGCACGCCTGGCACGCAGTCCAACGCGGCCACGAGGTCGTCCACATCGAGCGCGAGGCCGAGGCCCGGGGTGCCTCGGTCCGTAACTTCGGGCTGGTCTGGGTCGGCGGCCGTGCCGGGGGCGAAGAGCTCGACACCGCCCTGCGCGCCCGCGAACTCTGGGAGCAGATCGCCGAAGACGTCCCCGGCCTGGGCTTCCGCGCCAACGGTTCCCTGACGGTCGTCACCAACGAGGCGGAGCTGGCCGTCGCCCGCGCCGCCGTCGAGCGCCCCGACGCCGCCGCCCGCGGCTTCGCCCTCCTCGACGCCGACGAGGTGCGCGAGCACAACCCCGCCCTGCGCGGCGAGTTCCTCGGCGCCCTGTGGTGCCCGCGCGACGCGGCCGTCGAACCGCGCACCGCCCAGCGCGCCCTCAAGGAGGCGCTCCTCACCTCCGGCCGCTACACCTTCCTCGGCGGGCGCGAGGTCCGCGAGGTCGTCGGCGAGCACGCTGTCCGCGACGACCACGGCATCACCCACACCGGTGCGGCGGTCGTCCTGTGCACCGGCGCCTGGCTGGGCGGCCTGGTCCGCGAGCTCGCCCCCGACCTGCCCGTACGCCGCGTCCGCCTCCAGATGATGCAGACCGCGCCGCTCGGCGAGGAGCTCACCACCTCTGTCGCCGACGCCGACAGCTTCCGCTACTACCCCGCCTACGGCGGCGCCGCCCTCGACGCGCTCGCCGCCGCGCAGAGCCAGCCGCCGGTCGCCGCCGCGCACAAGATGCAGTTGCTCATGGTCCAGCGCGCCGACGGCGGCCTCACCATCGGCGACACCCACGAGTACGACACGCCCTTCGCCTTCGACGTCGACGAGGACCCGTACGAGCATGTCGCCGCCGTCGCCGAAGCGCTGCTCGGACGTCCCCTGCCGACGGTCCGCCGCCGCTGGGCCGGGGTGTACGCGCAGTGCCTCGACACCACCCGTGTCGTCCACCGGCAGCAGGTCCGCGACGGCGTCTGGCTCGTGACCGGACCCGGCGGCCGCGGTATGACCTGCGCCCCCGCCATCGCCGAGACCACCGCGAACACCCTGGACTGGTGAGACACATGAGCACTGGAGAGAGCAGACGTATCGGCCTCGTCGTCCTCGACATGGCCGGGACGACCGTCGCCGACGACGGCCTCGTCGAGCGCGCCTTCGCGGCCGCCGCCGCGGAACTCGGCGTCCTGCCCGGCTCGCCGGTCCACGCCGAACAGCTCGCCCACGTCCGCGCCACCATGGGCGAGTCCAAGATCTCCGTCTTCCGGCACCTCTTCGGCGACGAGGAGCGCGCCCAGCGGGCCAACGCCGCCTTCGAGAAGGCGTACGCGCGGCTGGTCGACGCCGGTCACTGCGCGCCCCTCCCCGGCGCCCGCGCCACCGTCGAACGCCTGCGGGCCGAAGGCCGGACCGTCGTCCTGACCACCGGATTCGCCCGCGCCACCCAGGACGCGATCCTCACCGCCCTCGGCTGGACGGACCTCGCCGACCTCACCCTCTGCCCGGCCGACGCGGGCCGCGGCCGCCCGTACCCCGACATGGTCCTCGCCGCGCTGCTGCGCACCGGCGCCGTGGCCGCCGTCCAGGACGTCGCGGTCGCGGGCGACACCTCGTACGACATGCTCACCGGGCGGCGCGCGGGCGCGTCGGTCGTGGCGGGGGTGCTCACAGGAGCGCACGGTGAGACCGCGCTCCGGGACGCCGGTGCCACCGCGGTCCTGGCCTCCGTGGCCGACCTGCCCGACCTGATCGCGGAGTACGAGGCGGGGGACGCGGCGGTGCACCGCACGACGGACGGAACGGCGGGCGGAACGGCGGAGTACGCATCGTGACGCGCGGCGGCATCCGCTTCGACGGTGTCACCGTCGCCTACGGCGACACCGTCGTCCTCGACTCCCTCGACCTCACCGTCGGGACCGGCGAGGTCATGGCCCTCCTCGGGCCCTCCGGCTCCGGCAAGACCACGGCGCTGCGCGCCGTCGCCGGGTTCGTCCGGCCGACCGCCGGACGTGTGCTGATCGGCGGGCAGGACGTGACCGACCTGCCCCCGCACAAGCGCGGCATCGGCATGGTCGTCCAGCAGTACGCCCTCTTCCCGCACCTGCGGGTCGACGCCAACGTCGCCTTCGGGCTCAAGGCGCGCAAGGCACCGCGCGGCGAGATCGCCGGGCGCGTCGCCGAGGCGCTGGAGATGACCGGCATGACCGCGTACGCCAAGCGCTACCCGCGCGAGCTCTCCGGCGGCCAGCAGCAGCGTGTCGCCATCGCGCGGGCCCTGGCCGTCCGGCCCGGCGTGCTGCTCCTCGACGAGCCGCTCTCCGCGCTCGACGCGCAGCTGCGCTCCGGCATGCTCGCCGAACTCGCCAGGCTGCACCGGGACCTGCCCGACGTCTCCATGCTCTACGTCACCCACGACCAGAGCGAGGCCCTCACCCTCGCCGACCGCATCGCCGTCATGGACCGCGCCCGCCTCCAGGACTGCGGCACGCCGCGCGAGCTCTACCGCTCGCCCGGCAGCGCGTTCACGGCGTCGTTCGTCGGCAGCGCGAATCTGCTGACCGGGGTGTGGTGCGGGACGGACGTGGTGGAGGTGGCGCCCGACGTCCGGATCCGCGTCCGCGAGGGATCGGGCGGCGGCGCGGGGAGCGCCACCGTGTGCGTCCGGCCGCACCTGGTCGGCCTCGGCGAGCCGGACGGCTCCGGGCTCAACGTGCTGCGGGGGCCTGTCACCGGGCTCCAGTGGCGCGGTTCCTCGCACCGGGTGACGGTGGCCGTCGCCGACGAGGTCGAAGTGACGGCCGAGGTG
>NZ_JAINFC010000363.1 GCF_020740835.1 Streptomyces sp. UNOC14_S4 | reverse complement strand
GCTGCGCATGGAGGAAGTCCTGTGGAGTGGGATAAGGGTGGGAGAACGGGGCACCGCCGCGAGGGGTCCCTCGCGGCGGTGCGTCTACGGGGCGGGGTGTGCGCGTCAGCCGAGGTCGCTGCGGTACCAGTTCCAGCTGCCGAACTTCTCGCTGTCCCAGACCTTGTTCGGGCCCGAGATGCCGGAGGCGTTGCCGAAGAAGTTGAAGAGGGTCACCTTGCCGTCGCCGTTCGGCTGCTCGCCGTTGTTGTAGAGGACGCCGAGGTCGGCCTTGCCGTCACCGTTGAAGTCCCCGGCGATCAGCTTGCTGCGGTCGGCGTTCCAGCTGCCGGTCGAGCGGTCGTTGTTGTCCCAGAAGACCTTCGGGGCCGAGATGCCGTCCGCCGTGCCGTAGCCGATGTGGAAGGCGGTCTGGTTGTTGCCGGTCTTGTCCTGGCCCTTGTCGTAGAGGATGCCGAGGTCGGCCTTGCCGTCGCCGTTGAAGTCCGCCGCGATCGGCTTGCTGCGGTCGGCGTTCCAGCTGCCGGTGGTGCGGTCGTTGTTGTCCCAGACGCGCTTGGGGGCGTTGACGCCGTCCGCGCGGCCGTAGGCGATGTGGAAGGCGGTGCGGTAGTTGCCGGTGTCGTCCTGGCCCTCGTTGTAGAGGATGCCCAGGTCGGCCTTGCCGTCACCGTTGAAGTCACCCGCGACCGGCTTGCTGCGCTCCCAGTTCCAGCTGCCCGTGGTGCGGTCGTCGTTGTCCCAGACACGCTTCGGGCCGCGGATGCCGCCGTCGTAGGAGTAGAGGATGTGGAAGGCGGTGAGGTTGTTCTTCTTGTCCTTGTCCTGGCCCTGGTTGTAGAGGATGCCGATGTCGGCCTTGCCGTCACCGTTGAAGTCCCCGGCGACCGGCTTGCTGGCCCGCCAGTTCCAGCTTCCGGTGGTGGCGTCGTCGTTGTCCCAGACCTTGGCCGGGGCCTTGAAGGCCTTGCCGTCGCTGATGAACTCGTACAGCGTGGTGAGGTTCTTGCCGGTCGGGGACTGCCCCGAGTTGTACAGGGCGGCGAGGTCGCTCTTGCCGTCGCCGTTGAAGTCGCCGATGGTCAGCTTGATGTTGTCGGCGTTCCAGCTGGTGTTGACCGAGTCGTCGTTGTCCCAGGCGTTGACGGGCTCGTCGAAGCCGTGCCCGTTGTTGGTGAACTTGTAGATCCTGACGAGGTTCTTGCCGGTCTTCGACTGCCCGAGGTTGTAGAGGACGGCGATGTCGGCCTTGCCGTCGCCGTCGAAGTCACCCGTGGCGCTGGTGGGGATGGCCTTGTTGGCGACGAAGAAGCCGGAGCCCGCCGACATCGGTCCGGCCTGGCCGCCGGCGTTCTTGGCCCGCACCTTGAGGGTGTGCGCGCCGTCGGACAGCTCGGTGGTGTCGAGCGACATCGAGAACTCGGTGCCGGGGCTGGCGACGGTCTCCACCAGCTTGTCGTCGATGTAGTACTCCATGGCGGACGGGGTGCCGGTCTTCTCCTCCGCCGAGGCGGTGACGGCGACCTGACCGTCCAGGATGGCGCTGTCCGACGGACCGGTGACCTTGGCGACGGCCGGGGTGGCACCGGTGTCCTCGGCGCCCGGCTCGGCGGTGACCGGGCCGTCGACTATCTTGTCGTACTTGTACGCCCGGTAGCCGCTGGTGGGGTGCCCCGACAGCATGGACTCGTTGAAGTTGCCCACGTACCGCTGCGTCGGGACGTGCCGGCCGCTCTCGGAGTAGTAGTAGAACGTCTGGGCCGACCGGTCGATCCACCCGGCGAAGATGACGACGTGGCTGTCGGTGTTGTTGAGGATGTCGCCCGGCTGCAGCTCGGACCGCTTGATCTCGGTCGACACGTCGTTCAGGGACCACGTGTTGTGGCTGTCCTTGAGCTGCCAGGCCATGGAGACATAGCCCGAGCAGTCCTGGCGGTAGCGCCCGCCGGTCGCGTCGTCGTAGTACCAGCTGTAGGGCGAGTTCAGCCCGTTCGAACTGTACGGGACCCGGTTGGCCGACCAGTCTCTGGCCCGTTCGAGCACCTGCTGACGGGTCACTTGCCCGCCGGCGGCCGCGCCCTTGCCCAGGGTTCCGGTCGAGGTGACGGCCCTCCAGTCGGACTGCACCGAGTCGGCGAAGGCGCTGCCGGTGACCAGGGTGACGGAGGCGATGGCGGTGACGAGAGCGAGGGAAGCGCCGCGCGTGGCGGCTTTGTTGCGAAGCAAGGGGTGTCTCCAGACACGTCGGACGTACGCGTGGCGTACGGGGTGATGTGTGGGCAGGCATGCCGAAGAAGGCGGGCATGGGCGTGCGAAGGCGCGGCGTGCGGGGCCCGGGTGGCCCGGGTGGCCCGGGTGGCCCGGGTGGCCCGGGTGGCCCGGGTGAAGGAAAGGCGGAACGAAGAGACGCGCCGGCCTTGGCCGGTGAAGGCAACGCGGCGGATCGTCACGGCTTGCGCGCGGGAAGCCTGCTGTTCAGCTCAGTGGCACTGAATCCCTGGCGGGGGGTGGGGCAATAGGGCTCCTGCGAAAAGTGTGGAATGTGGTGTTGTGAGGGCTAAACCTCACCCCCGGATAGAGATCAACTTAAGTGTCGAGATTGAGGCGAAGCCCTCATCGAGAAGTGAGCTACATCACTTTTACGGCGATTCGCCGGACGGTCGTCTCCGCCTGTTCCGCTTCCGTGCGGGCCGACAACACCCGGCCGGCCCGGGAAAGAGAAGGACCCCGGAGGGATGCTCCCTCGGGGTCGGGCCTGTCCGGCGGGGCACAGTCCATGAAGCCGGGTCACAGCCCCCGGGCGGGCCGCCCGGGGGCGGCCGCGGCCCGGGGTCCGCGCGGTGCGGGGTCCGCGCGGTGCGGGCGGCGGCGCCGGGATCGGGCCCGGACCGATGACCGGTCGTGACCGGTGATACGGGCCCCTCCCCCGAGTTTCTCCCGGCGCGCGCCGCGGCGGTACGGCGGAGCACTGGACATGCTGACAGCGCGCGGGTGAAGAGAACCTGAAGGAGCCTGAAGCCCGTTTCAGCTGAATGCAGCAAGGAGCCCCGGGCATTCACGCCTGGGAGGAATCACTCCTCAACGCCGCTCCGGCCGGGGCGTTTTCATGGATCTGCGCACTGTTGTCAGTGGCTCTCGATAGGCTGAACAGGTGCGGATCGTTGTGCAAGTGAAGCTGACGCCGGAGGCCGGGCAGGCCGCCGCGCTGTCGGCGACCCTGCGTACGGTCAACGAGGCCGCGAACTGGGTATCCGGTGTGGCGTTCGAGCGCGATGTTCCCCGTGAGTACGAGCTGCGGAAGCACACCTACGCGGAGTTGAAGGAGCGCGGGCTGGGAGCGCAGGCCGCCCAGCACGTCATCAAGAAGACGCGGGACGCCTACACCACGTTGAAAGCGAACATCCGCGCAGGGAACCTGGGCAAACCGGGGTCGAAACGCAGGGCCAGGGCGGAATCGAAGCCGGTCGCCTTCCGGCCCAATGCCGCGCATCCGTACGACGACCGATGCCTGTCCTGGCAGTACGACGCCCAAACAGTGTCGATCTGGACCACTGCGGGGCGGCTGAAGAACGTCCGCTTCGCCTGCTCCCCGAGCGCGCTCAAGATGCTCCGCGAGCACCGCAAGGGAGAATCCGACCTGGTCGAACGCGACGGCGTGTTCTACCTGATCGCCGTCTGCGATGTCCCCGAGGCCCCGCTGAATGAGGAGCCTGCCGGGTTTGTCGGCGTCGATCTCGGCATCGTCAACATCGCCACCACCTCCACCGGTTACCGCGCCGCCGGGCGCGGTCTGAACCGGCACCGGGCCCGGCAGCTCGCGCTGCGGAAGAAGTTGCAGGCCAAGGGCACCAAGTCCGCGAAGCGCCTGCTCAAGAAGCGCTCCCGCAAGGAAGCCCGGCACACCGCCAACGTCAACCACATCATCTCGAAGACCATCGTCACCGCCGCTGAACGCACCGACTCCGGTATCGCCCTGGAAGATCTCACAGGCATCCGCAGCCGGGTACGGCTCCGCAAGGACCAGCGGACCTCTCTGCACTCGTGGAGTTTCCACCAGCTAGCCGCCTTCATCGAGTACAAGGCGCGCCGGGCCGGGGTACCGCTGGTGTACGTCGATCCGGCGTACACCAGCCAGCAATGCTCCGAGTGCGGCCACGTCGACCGGAAGAACCGTGTCGATCAAGCGACGTTCGCCTGCCGGTCCTGCGGGACCGTCATGCACGCGGACGACAACGCGTCCCACAACATCGGCCGCAAAGGCGAGACCGTGTGGACCGCGGGGCGTGAGTCACGCGCCCCTGCCACCCCATAGGAGTGGCTGGACGGAGGAGCCCACCCAGCAGCCAGCTGGGCACTACCTCCAAGCCCGATCGTTCACGACCCGGGTCAAGTTGGCGTGCGGGCGGTTCCCCCTCCGCCATGCTGAACGCATGCGCATATTGGTGGTGGAGGACGACCGGCGGCTCGCCGAACTGCTGCGCCGGGGGCTGAACGCCGAGGGGTTCACGGTCGACCTCGCGCACGACGGCCGGGACGGGCTGCACCTCGCGATGCAGGCGCAGGGCGCGTACGACGTGGTCGTGCTGGACGTGATGCTGCCGGGCCTGAACGGCTACCGCGTGTGCGCCCGGCTCCGCGAGGCCGGGGTCTGGACGCCCGTGCTGATGCTCACCGCGAAGGACGGCGAGTACGACGAGGCCGAGGGCCTGGACACCGGCGCGGACGACTACGTCACCAAGCCGTTCTCGTACGTCGCGCTCGTCGCCCGGCTGCGCGCCCTCGTCCGCCGCGGCGGCCCCGAGCGCCCGGTCGTCCTGCGCGTCGGCGACCTGCACATCGACCCGGGCACCCGCGCCTGCCACCGCGGCGGCACCGAACTCTCCCTGACCGCCCGCGAGTTCGCGGTCCTGGAGTACCTCGCGCGGCGCGGCGGCGAGGTGGTCACCAAGCACGAGGTGCTGGAGAACGTCTGGGACGAGGCGTACCAGGGCGACGTGAACATCGTGGAGGTGTACGTCAGCGCCCTCCGCCGCAAGATCGACGCGCCGTTCGGGCGGCGCACCATCCACACCGTACGCGGGGTCGGCTACCGGCTGGCCGCCGAGGGCGCCGCCCCGTGAGGCAGCCGCGGTCCCGGGGCTCGATACGCGGGCGCGTGACCCTGCTCGCCGCGATCTGCGCCCTGGTCCCCCTGCTGTTCGGTGCCGCGCTGGTGGCCGTCGGGACGCGGGACGGGCTGATGCGCTCGGCGCGCCAGTACCTGGACCGGACCATGGGTGACGCGCGCCCCCTGACCTTCGACTCCTCGTCGGACTACAGCACCGACATCGGCACACTCGCCAAGGCGCTGGGCAAGAACGGCCGCCTGGAGGTCTCCGCGGACATCTCCCCGGGCCGGGAGCTCTTCCTGAACCTGAGTCCGCCCCCCTGGCCCGACGGCTCCCGGCTGTCGCTGCTGCCGTGGACGGACCCCGGGAGCAGGCACCCGCTGTACGCGCTGATGCCGGGCACGAACGACACGTACACCAACCCGCTCCTGCTCGTCTCCAACCCCCTGCGCTACGAGCAGCATGAGCTGAACACCATCGTCCTGGCCCTCGCCGGCGGCGTGCTCGCGGCGACCGCGGCCGTGGCGGGCATCACCTGGTTCGCGGCCGGGCGGGTGCTGCGCCCGGTGGAGTCCATCCGTACCCAGTTCGCCGAGCTCAGCGCGCACCACCTGGAGCAGCGGGTGCCCGTGCCCCCGACCCGCGACGAGGTCGCCCGCCTCGCCGGGACGATGAACAGCACCCTGGACCGGCTGCAGGCGTCGGTGGACCGGCAGCGCGCGTTCGTCAGCGACGCCTCGCACGAACTGCGCGGTCCCCTGGCCGCCTTGCGCGCGGAACTGGAGATCGCCCTCGCCCACCCCGGCCGGGCGGACTGGGTCGCGGTGGTGGAGGCGGCCCTGGGCGACACGCAGCGGCTGCAGCGGCTCACCACCGACCTGCTGCTCCTCGCGCGCCTCGACGCGGCCCCGGCCACGGGCCCGCCGGGCAGCGGGCCGGTCGACCTGGTGGCCCTGGTACGGGAGGAGACGGCACGGCGCCGCCCGCCCGGCCGGCTGACCCTGCGGGTGGAGTCGGTGGCGGGACCACTCGTCGTACGGGGCCGGCAGTCGCTGCTCGCCCGGCTGCTCGGCAACCTCCTCGACAACGCCGAACGGCACGCGCTGCGCTCCGTCACCGTCCGCGTCGCCCGGGACGAGGTGCGGTGCCGGGCCGTCGTGCACGTCCAGGACGACGGCCCGGGCATCCCGCTCGCCGACCGCGAGCGCGTCTTCGAACGCTTCACCCGGCTCGACGACGCCCGGACGCGCGACGCGGGCGGTACGGGCCTGGGCCTCGCGATCGCCCACCACGTCGCGACCGCGCACGGCGGGACACTGCGGATCACGGGGGCGGGGCCGGGGGCACGTTTCACGATCACCCTGCCTTTGGCCGCGTGAAGCGGCGTGAGGCGGCATGAAGCGGCGGGAAGCGACGGGAAGCGGCATGGGACGGGATGACCGGAGATTTCCGGTCATGCCTCTCCGATCCCTGGGTATGCGCCCGGGCGAGGAGACAGAAGGAGTCACCGCATGGTCGTGATCGAATTCCCCCACGGGGACGCCGCCGGGGCCCGCCGCGCGACGGCGGAGTTCCTGGCGCGGAACTGCCCCTGGGCCGACCTCGACGCCGTCGTCCTCGTCGTATCCGAGCTGGTCGCGAACGCGATCCGGCACACCGGCGGCTGGTGGCGGCTGTGCGTACGGGCGGTGCAGGGCCGCCTGGAAGTGGAGCTGGCCGACGCGAGCCCGCGCGTCCCGGTGGCCCGCGCGGCGGACCTCACGGGAGGCGGTGGCCTGGGCTGGCACATGGTGGAGCGCCTGGCGCAGCGGGTGGAGGTGACGACCGACACCTTGACGGGCAAGACGGTCAGGGCCACGTGGACCGCCCCGTAAGGGGGCGCCCCAAAGGGGCGCGGGGCTGTGTTGTATTTGCGGCTCCGCCGCGTGGGCGCGCCCGGCCCCCACCGGCCCGCGGTGAAACGCGCTAGCGTGCCAGGCCCAGCCCGACCCGGCGGGTCGCAAACCACAGCGCTGTCCCGTACGCGCCCAGAACCACGGCCATCAGGCCGTAATAGAGCGGCGGAAGCGCCGTCATCCCCAGCACCGCCCCCACCGGCGAAACCGGAAGCAGCAGGCCGATCACCGCCAAGCCGCAAGCCGCCCACCGGATCGGCCCGAACCCGCACCCACGGACCCCCTCGGCCGCGTCCCGCCCGGCGCGCAGCAGCAGCACGACGAACGCCTGCGTCAGCAGGTTCTCCGTGAACCACCCCGAGTGGAACGCCTCCTGCCGCTCCCCGTCGCCGAACGGCCCCACCGCCAGCGCCAGCACCCCGAAAGTGGTCAGGTCGGCCACCGCGTTCAGCAGGCCGAAGCCCGTCATGAAGCGGAAGAGCGCGCGCGGCCGCAGCACCGTCGGGTGCCGCAGGGCCCGTGCCCCGGAGCGGTCGAAGGCCAGGGACAGCTGTGCCGCGTCGAAGCACAGGTTCTGCACGAGCACCTGGGCGGGCAGCATCGGCAGGAACGGCAGCAGCAGCCCGGCCACGAGCATCGCGATGACGTTGCCGAGGTTGGAGGAGAGGGTGATGCGCAGGTAGGCGGCGATGTTGCCGGTGCTGCGGCGTCCGGCGAGTATCGCCCGGTCCAGCGCGGTGAGGTCCTTCGAGGCGAGCACGATGTCGGCCGCCTCGCGGGCCACGGCCACGCCGTCGCGCGGGCAGATCCCGACGTCCGCGGCGTGCAGCGCCGCCAGGTCGTTGACCCCGTCGCCGAGGAAACCGACGG
>NZ_JAINFC010000362.1 GCF_020740835.1 Streptomyces sp. UNOC14_S4 | reverse complement strand
GGCGGGTGGAGGGCACCCGGACTACGTGGCGCAGCCCATCACCTTGGCGCCTCCCGGCAGGTATGCCTTGGCGAAGCGCAGCACCTCGGGGCGAAGCTTGAGATGCTTCCCCGCGTAGAGGCCTTCGTAGTAGTCCTCCTTGGTCTGCGATACGTGGATGTACAGGACGTAACTCATTTTCTTGCCCTGGTAGGTGCAGCTGTTCACGATGTACGCGCCGTTGTCGGCCAGCACTCCGTCATCGCCGATCGCGGCTCTTTCGGTGTTCTCCAGTCCGTAAAGCGACATGTGGGCATAGGTCATCGCATCGCGTTTAACGAGGGAACGGGTGTTGTCGATGTCGAAGACCTTCTCGCCGCCGACGTAGAGCTGGCAAAGCCGATTCTCTTTCCCGTCCCCCGAGTCGAAGTAGTGGAACTTCTTCCCTGTCGGCAGCAGCGGCTTGACGAGATCAGGTTCCACCTTCACATCGCACAGTGATTCGGGGATGGCGCCGTCATGGCCCTTGCTGCCGCCGCATGCCGTCAAAACGAGCAGCGCGCCGACGAGAGCCGATCTGCTGACAGCGCTCTTGCGTGAGGCTCGTGTCATTGAGCACCTGCCAGACCCTTGGCGCGGCTGTTGCCATTTCCCGCGGCTTCACTGATCTCGGTGAGCCACAAGTAGTGGCCCTGTTTCTTTGCCAGCTCCGGGTTGGTCTTCTCCCATTTGTCTGAGAGGAAGCTGAGCTGATTCTCGCGGGCGGTGAATACTTTACTGCTCTGGTCGCTGAATTCGCCGTCGATCTTGTGCTGCTTCTCCATCTGCCTCTCATATGTGATCGCGTCGACCCCTCGCTGCCCCCAGTCCGCGAGGGGGCCGGGGAGCAGCGCGTTCACCAGTCCACCGACGGCGTGGTATTCCCATCTCTGCTGCCAGGAGGGGTCTTCCTTGTCGGTACGGAGGGCCTGGTACTTGGCTTCCTCCAGAAAACCGTTCGTCTGGCCGGCGCGAAGCAGGGATTCCTTGGTTCCGGGGTGGGCCTCGATGTCTCGGCCGATTTCGTTGTTGATTCCGTCGTTCAGGAGCCCGTACGTCCTGTGGTCGCGGGAGATCTGCTTGGTTACTTCGAGCAGCTGCTGGCGGTCGAGCGGGCTCTCGTCCTGAGCGAGACTGCTCATGGCACGGTGCACTGTGTCCCCATGGTTGACCAGGGCCTTGGCCATGCCCTCACGTAGCTCTGCGGGAAGGTCATCGCCCATCTCCGAAAGATATTTCAGCGACCGGTCGAGAACTTTCTGGTGCTCGACCGTATGCTGGACGAACTTGACGTCCTTCTGGTCCGGGTCAATCCCTGACGCCGCCGCGAAAAGCGCGGCGCTTGCCGATTCACGCGCCGCGTTCGGCCCGCCCTCCTTGCCGCCGTCACGGAAGTAGTGCCGGTCCTTGAGAACGTACTGCGCATTGTCCTGCGGCTCGGTCGTGTTGAAGAACTCCGTCGACGCATCCGGATTATGGCTCAGAGCCTTCAAGAACCCCGTCATCGGATCGCGGCCGAAGTCCTTCTCCACGCCGTCGAAGTTGAGGTGGTTGTTCTGGACGGTCGGCCCGTTCCAGAAGTGGCCCGGCAGCTTCATCTTCCGGTCGGTCGCTACCAGGGCGTTGCCGTAGTCGTTCAGGAACTTCTTGTCGTAGTTGCCCGTGTGCATCAGGCTGCTCATGACCTGGAAACCGTAGGCCTTCTGGTGGTCGGGCAGGTCCAGCACCTTGGGGCCCAGCTGGATGACGTCCTGCTTCCATTTGCGCATGTCCGCGCTGTCGGAGTGCGTGGCCTCCGCGAGGACGAACCCCAGGTTCTTCTGGAGCTTTTCCAACTCCTCGAAACGCTGCGTGCCGGGTTTCGGCAGCCGCCGCGGGTCGGAGAGACCGGCGTAGAAGTCCATGACGCCCTCGGCCCCCATCTTCGTCGCGAAGCGCTCGGAGAACACGGGGTTGTCCTTGTGCATGGCCAATACCTCGTTGAACCGGGCAAGTTCAGCATCGGTCTTGACGCCTTTGGCGGCCAGCTTGACCATCTCGTCCGCGTCCTTGATGGACAGGTCGCGATCCTGTTTCCTGAAGTCGGCCAGAGACTTGTACTTCTCGCTGCTGAAGTCGTACGGATGCTTGGTGGAAATGGTGCTGAGCGCCCGGGTCACCGTCTCGTCGGCCTCGGCCGCCTGCTCCAGAGCCCGCTTGATCTGGTCGGCGACGCCGTCCAGGGTCTCAGCGGACGGCCCCGGGTCGGTGTTGCCCGTACCGCGCCGGTCGGGGTGCACCGAGCGGGCCACGACCCCGTCCGGCCAGATCGTGACCCCCGCCGGAGGGTGGTCCACGATCTTCTGCAAGTCCTGCTTCGCCTTTCCCAGCGTCGTATGGGCATCGCGCAGGATATTGCGGATGCTCGTGGCCTGGGTGACCGCGTCCTGGAACTCCTTGGCCGTCTTGTCGACGAAGGGCCGGGTCACCCCGGCATTCTCACCGCGCCAGCGCGCCGCATCCGACTTGGCCTTCATGCTGTCGCGGGCTTCGGATGCCAGGTGTTCCAGTTTGCCTATCAGCGCGGTCCAGTCGTCGGTCGCGGTGCCGAGCTTGTCCAGCCGCAGGTGGAGCACGTCCTCGAAGGACAGGGACATTTCCGTTTCCCCCGGGCTAGTTGTAGTACTCGGCGATGCGGGACGGGGTCATCAGCCGGTGCTTCGCGTCCTGGAAACCGGTCGCTATCTTCTCGTCGTGCTCGGTCGCCATCTCCGCCGAGAGCGCGAGGTGATTGGAGATGTGCGCGCACGCCTCCAGGAGCGTCTTCACCTGCGTCTCCCACGTCTCCGCGAGCTTGGTGAGCGCGGGGCCGGATGTCAGGTGGCTGCCGGAGAGCTCGGAGCCGGCGCTCTTGCTGCTCTTGTCGGCGTGCCCGCCCGCGGCCTGCAGCCCGCCGTGCAGCTGGTACGCGGCGTGGGCGACCTTGGCCAGGTCGAACTGGGAGGCCTCCAGATCGGGGTCGTAGCCCCCGGGCGGGGACGGCAGCATGTTTAGCCGCGTATGCACCGAACTGTCCCGGGCCGCCTCGGCCTTGCTCTGCGCCCACTCGTCCTCGAACGACACGGACCCACCCCGCAATCGCGTCAATGATCGCCAGCGGGAGCCACGCTACGGTCGAACGTCTGACCGCGCCGGGGTTTTGACGGGTTTGCTCGGGGTGGGCCCATCGACGACGTGTCGCGCCCATCCCGGAGGCAATGTGCCTGGTACAGGAAGGGGTGGCCCGGCTGCTATGGAGTGTCTATAGTGATGCTATGGCGACGACGACGATTCAGGTTTCCCGTGAGACTCGTGATCACCTCGCCGAGCTTGCGAAGGAGCGGGGGGTGAGCATCGGCCAGCTGGTCGAGGCCCTGGCCGCGGAGCAGCCGACTGCCGCGCAGCGTGCGGAGCGGCTGGCCGCCGACCGAGAGGCCGTGCGCCGCGTGATCGGTATCGACATCAGTGATGACGAGTTCGATCGGGCGCCCGACATCCTGGGCAATATCTACAAGATCGCCGCGGTGAAGGCCCGGAACGCCCCGGGTGCCGCCGCGTGATCATTCTCGACACCGGTGCCGTCAAAGCTCTCGTCAGCGGGCACAAGACGCTGAACCTGCTTGTGGCCAATATGGCCCGCACGCCCGGTGACCGGCTGGTGGTCCCTGCCCTGTGCCTGATGCAGGCCGAAGCGGACGACGAAGGGGCTTCTCGCCGCGTACTCGCCTTTTCCGCCGTCGTGGTCGACGACCTTGACGCGGTTGCCGCCGTCAGCGTCGGCACGATGATTCGTGACGGTTACGGCGGCGCGGACACCTGTCACGCCCTGTACTGCGCGTTGCCGCGTGCGGAGTTCACCGGTATGTCGATCCTGCTGACTGATGACGAAGGTGCCTATCCGCCCGGTGTCGTCACCGTCGATATCGACTCGCCCGGCATGCTGGGCTTCCACTGAGCGACGGCGGGCCACGCGGTGGGCTTCTCGAACCGCGTGATCGACACGCTTGAGCTCCTGGCCACCCGCTGACCGACGCCGGAGCCGTACCTCACCTCCGGCGCCCGCGAGCGTGTGTTGCCTGCTACCAGTAGTGGCGTCGGCCGCCGACAGCGTGACCGACTGCTCCCAGAAGCCACAGGGCGAGGCCGATGACGAACAGGATGACGCCGATCGTCCACAGAAAATGGATGCCCAGCACGAATCCGATGACGAGAAGGATGACACCTAGGGCGATCACGGTGATCTCCTGAGTTTCCGTTTGCCTGTCTGCCGGGCGCGTCGCTTGGGTCTTCAAGCGCGGGCGGCGAGGGTGACGGATTTCCGCCACCCCACAGGCAGTGGAGGACGGCTGCCGAGGCAACTCTCCCTTGCCCGGCCGCCCTCGCGGCCGAGACGTACCGCAGTTTTCAGGATATCTCCGGCGGAGGGGCGACAGGAAGGTCCGAAAACGTCGCCCGAGGGTTTCACCGTGGTGCGCCCAGCGCTTTCCCGTGGCGCGCGAGTTTTTCAGAGCGGCTGCCGCGCGTAGGCCGCCGCCCCCGTACGGGGGAGGTCGGCCCATACGCGGGTGCCCTCCGAGGTATCGGCCGGTTCGGAGAGGCCCCAGTTGCCGCCGCATTCGTGGACGATCCGGGCGAGGCGGAGCAACTGCCGCTTGCGATGGGCGATGCAGGTCGCGGTGGAGTCGGGGTCCGCGTGGGTGCGGGGGTGAGGATCCCAGACGATCGTGCGGAGGGAATCGTCCTCCTCGCGCCAGCGGAGGTGCACGTAGAGCGCCTGGCCGGGTGCGAACAGCGAGGCGGCGGCGGTGAGTTCGCTGACCACCTGGAGCGCGGGGAGTGTGATGTCCGAGATGCTGTGCCTGCTTAGTGAGGCGCGTGCGTTGTCGCAGGCGATCCCGGCGGCTTCGGGCCCACCGGGCAGGGTGAAGCAGTAGGCGATTTTCCCGAGTGGCAGCGGCGGACGCTCCGTCGCGGGCACCGGCTGGTGGATGAGCGGGCAGAGGCTGACGGACATACGGCAGCTCCGAGTGGTGGGGTGGGTGAGGTGGTGGGGTACGCGCGGCGCGCGGTGCCGGTGGCTTGTCTCCCTGGGGGCGGGCTGCCCCTCCCAGGGCAGGAGTCAGCGGGCAGCCCACACCGATGCGCTTCCGGCTGACGCCGTGCGGTGAGCGATGCGGTGCCGAAGCTAGTGGACCAGAGGGCACGTGTGCCCTCTGTGTTGGGGCCATTGACTCGATCGGGTGAAGTGCGGCTGTATGTACGTAGGGCTCCCGCTGAGCTCAGTAGGAAAGACGTATGACACCCAGGGCCATGCCTACCGAACGACAGAAGCGGCTGGGCGCCGAGCTGCGCAAGATGCGCATAGCCGCAGGCGCCCCGGCGGAGTATGCCGCCCGGCTGCTCGGCGTCGACCGAACCAAGATCTCCAACTTCGAGTCGGGTGTACGCGCTACCGCACCTGATCGTGTTCGCACGCTGGCCTGCCATTTCGCATGTCCGGACGAGAAGTACGTCGCAGCACTGGAAAACATGGCCAAGGAACGACACCGTGGCTGGTGGGAGGACTTCCGAGGCACGTTGCCACCGGGACTCCTGGACATCGCGGAGTTGGAGTGGCATGCGGTCGGAGTGCGGACCTTCCAGGTGACACATCTCCCTGGTCTGCTCCAGACGGAGGAGTACGCCCGCTCGATCTTCGAGGCAGTTCTTCCGCCCATGCCACGACTGAACGTCGAGCTCCACGTGGCACACCGAATGCAGAGGCAGCAAGTTCTGGAAGGGGAAAGGTCGCTGACGTACTTGGGGTACATCCATGAGGCGGCGCTGCGGATGCAGTTCGGTGGCCGCAAGGTCGCCCTGGACCAGCTGAATTACCTGTTGGCCATGTCCGAGCGCGCCAACGTCACGCTGCGCGTGCTGCCTGTCGGTACGGGTGCGTTCCCCGGAGCGGGGCATGCGATGTTGTACGCGGACGGTCCCGTGCCCCAGCTCGATACCGTTCAGCTCGACTCCGCGGGCGGTCCGTTGTTCCTGTATGCGGAATCGCAGCTCGCACGGTACGGCGACCACCTGGACTGGATGGAACGCACCGCCCTCGATCCCACGCAGTCACGTGACTTCATTCATGCCGTTACGAACGACCTCTGAGGAAGGCGACGATGAACCACCTCATAACATGGGAAGAGCCCTTCTGCGGAGCCGGGAATAACTGCTTCCGCATAGGCACCGACGGCGCTGGAAGCGCCTACATAGCCGTCAGCGGTGCCGAGGAGCATTACGTCACCGACTCCCGCGAAGCGCTCCGCGCCCTCATCCGCGACATCAAGGCGGGTAAGGCTGATCACCTTCTCTGACAGCCTCAAGCCTTGAGGAGGGCGACGATGAACCACCACATAGCTTGGGAAGAGCCGTTCTGCGCTGAAGCCAGCGCATGCTTCCGGATAGGCACCGACAATGCCGGCAACGCCTACATCGCCGTCGGCGGAGCCGAGGAGCACTACGTCACCGACACCCGTGACGCGCTCCGCGCCCTCATCCGCGAGATCAAGGCCGGCAAAGCCGATCACTTGCTCTGAGTCTCCTCCGCCACCCACTTCAGATACGCCTCGCCCCCGGCCGTCACCGGTACCGCGATGATCTCCGGGGTGTCGTAGCCGTGGAGGGCCGTGATGCGCGCGGACAGCGGTTCCACCAGATCCGCGCGCGTCTTCAGGTCGAGCCGCCACTCCTCGCCCTGCTCCACCTTGCCCTCCCACCGATACACGGAAGAGATCGGGTAGACCTGGGCGCAGGCCGCGAGCCGTTCGCCCACCAGCTCCGTGGCCAGGGCGCGGGCCTTCTTCTCCGTGTCGGTGGTCGTCGTCACCACGGCGTATTCGGGGAGTGTCATACAGAGGAGCGTATGCGGCCGGAGCAGGCGGCGCCGGTGCCGTACCGCGCTCGTCGCCCGGCCGCCAGCCATTCCGAGCGCAGCTGCTCGTAGACCCTGCGCTCCGCCACCGTCAGAGCGCGGCCGCGGCGGACGGCCAGGAATGCGCGGATCTCCTCGTTCACCTGGTCGAGGGTCGTGTTACGTGACATGGTCACAGGCTACGAGGAGCCACTGACATCACCCCGCTCATCGCACGCGTGTTTGCACAACGCTCATCAAACGGTCATGAACGTGCTTCTGCCGCTTCGCCTCCCCGGGAGGGGCGGCCGTCCCCGCCCCGGCCTTCCGTATCCGTGATGGTCTCCCTCAGCACCTCGCGGGCCGCGGCGAGTTCGGCTGCCCGCTCGTCGAGGACGCGCAGCTGGTCGCGGAGTGCGTCGAGGACGCCAGGGCAGGGCTGCACAGTGGCCGTGCCGGTGGTGCAGGGCAGCACTTGGCGGATGACGCGGGTGGGCAGTCCGGCCGTGAGGAGGGCGCGGATGCGTCGTACGGCCACGGTGTCGGAGTCGGCGTAGTCCCGATAGCCGTTGGGCAGTCGCTCGGGCCGTAGCAGCCCGGCCCGCTCGTAGTAGCGCAGCAGTCGTTCGCTGGTCCCGGTCCGTTCGGCCAACTCCCCGATCAGCACAGCTCTCCCCTTCTCGCTTGACCTTCCAATGGTGTCAGGGATCAACACTGGGCCTCGCCGCCCGCATTCCGCCGACGGCCCGCACCCCCGGGAGGCTCACGTGATCATCGATGCCCACAGCCACGTCCACGATCCGCTCGACATCCACTTGTCCGCGCTGGACGACGCGGGCGTGGAACGCACGGTTCTCTTTCCCACCCGCCCGCACCCGGAACGGGCGACAGACCTGGCTTCCCTCCGCCACGAGATGAGCGTGCTGGACCGTGCCCTGACAGGTACGGGCC
>NZ_JAINFC010000361.1 GCF_020740835.1 Streptomyces sp. UNOC14_S4 | reverse complement strand
CGGGGAAAGGAGCACCGGCGGTGTACATCTGGGCGCGCACATAGGCACCCACGACGCGCACGGGGTCGACAGGCATGACGGAACTCTCTGTCTCTCTGTTCTCGTACTGCGGGTGTGCGGGTGAAGAGGGCGAACGGCGCGCGGCCCCGGGAGGGGGCGGCACGCCCTGCGCCCTCAGCAGCGCAGTACGGTGTGACCCGCGCGTGCGGCGCACGCCGGAGCGGCGTCGGCGCGGGGAGCGGTCAGCGGCGCGCGGAGACATACGGCCGGGTCGGCCGGCCGGAACAGAGGAAGGGCACGCCTCCTGGGGTGATGGCCTTCCCGCACGGCACCCCCGGCGAGGGGCAGTGCGGCGGTGACGCAGTCGTCGGACGCGGTGAACTCCAGCGAGACGGTGCTCTCTTCGCGGTCGTCGTCGTACGCCGCGGCCGTGACGCAGCCGCCCGAGAGAAGCAGCAGCAGCGAGACCAGCACGGCGACCGCGCCGTGGAACACGGACCGCGGAGGAGTGGGGCACCGGGCTGGCATGCACTCAGCGTAAAATTGCCATTACTTTGCGCGCATTCCCGCGTTCGGGTGATTTTTCCTGAACGGGTGGAAGGCGGTGGGTGGGAGTCACGGCCCGGCTTCGCGCGCCGTCATGCGTCATGAGCGCGTCCGGAGCTCCTTGTCCAGCCAGCGCAGCACCAGCGGGTACTCCTCCCGCCACGTCTGGAAGTTGTGCCCGCCCTCGTCGCGGACGAGCTTGTCGACCCGGGCCGGTGGCTTGGCCGCGGCCGCGAACCGCAGGGTCGGCTCGTAGTTCTCCTCACCTTTCTTGCTCGTCGACACCAGCAGGGACACGGGCGGGGACGGCAGATGCTCCAGACGCCACGTGAGGTCGTTCTCGTTCCTGTACGCCTTGCTGCCGCCGTACAGGTCGCCGGTCCCGCCGTCCTGCCGGGCGAAGTAGTCGGCGGACAGTCCGGCCGCCGCGCCGTACCGGGCGGGGTTGGTCATGGCGAGCTTCAGCGCGCAGTAGCCGCCGGTGGAGTTGCCGACGGCGCCCCAGCTGCCCGGGGCGCCGTCCGCCCGGTACCGCTCGGAGACGGCCAGCGGCAGGTCCTGGTTGAAGAACGTCAGCGCCTGCGGACCGCCCGGCACGTCCGTGCAGTTGGTGTCGCGGTCCGCCACGACCGAGGGCCGCACCAGCAGATAGATCGTCGGCCGGATCCGCCCGTCCATGACGGCGGCGGAGGCCGCCTGCGGGATCTTGAGCTGGGTGATGAGGTTCTTCGACACCCCGGGCTGCCCCGTGATGGCCACGACCACGGGGAACGTGTCCTTCGCGTGCTCCTTCCGGAAGTACTGCGGCGGCAGATACGCGTAGCCGTCCATGCCGAGGCCGCTGACGGGGCCGCGGATCTCGATGCGGTCGACCTGGCCCGCCTTCTCGCGCGTGCCCTTGAGGCCGATCGACTCCTGCCCCTTCACGACCAGCGCGGGCGGGCGCTTCCCGCCGTCCGCGCCGGGCCGGAGCGTCTGGCGGCTGGAAGTGTGCCCCAGGAGTTCGTTCCATGTGGAGTAGAAGCCATAGGTGTTGTTGGCGAGCACCAGGAGCACGGCGATGACGCTCGCCTGTGTGACCGCCAGCAGGGCGACGCGCGCGACCCAGGCGAGGGGTCTTCTACGGGCGGCGCGGGGCCATAGCCAGAGGGTGGCGATGGTCGCCGCGGCGGCGGTGAGGACGAGAACGGTCAGGAGCGACTGGGAGGTTAAACCCACGCGGGCATTTTATGCGGTGGCTTGGTGGTGGGGTGGCGCCTACTGGGGTGCGTCTTGCGCTGCGCGCGCGGGTGCGGGACGGTGGCCCGTTGCGCCTACCGGGTTGCCATCCGGGCCCGGTGGGCGGCTGCGGGGCGTCGACGGCTGGTCGCGCAGTTCCCCGCGCCCCTGACGGGGCGCGCCTTCCGCTGCGCCCCGGACCACCGGCCGTAACCGACCACGGGGTCCGGGGCGCAGCCCCGGTGCTAGAGCGTCAGGAGCTTCGCCTCGATGTCCGGGGCCAGTCCCGGTGCCGGGCGGTCCGGGCGTTGGGGGGCCTCGCCGTCCAGGGACTTCAGCCACGCCCACGTGTCGGCCACCGTCTCCTCCGCCGGCCTGCACCGCAGGCCCGCCGCCGCGGCCTTCGCCCCCGCGCCCAGGTGCATCGTGTCGTAGAGCTCGCCGCGCGGTACCCAGACCGGCAGGTCCGTCCACGGCTGCACGCCCGCGGCGAGGATGCGCTCCGGGTCGGTCCAGCGGAGCTCCGCGTCGGAGCCGGTGACCCGTGCGCACGCGTTCAGCAGGGCACCCATCGTCGTGTGCCCCGGCGGGCTGATCAGGTCGTACGGGCCGGAGAGGCCCGCAGCCACCGCGTCCAGGGTCCAGGCCGCGAGGTCGCGTACGTCGATGAACTGGAGCCCCTGCTCGCGCGGGCCGGGGGCGAGGACCGGGCCGCCGCGGGCGACGCGGTTCAGCCACCACGGCAGGCGGCCTATGTTCTCCCAGGGGCCGAGGATCAGCCCGGAGCGCACCAGGAGTGACGCCTCGTCGCCGAACGCGGCGGTCACCGCGAGCTCGCCGCCCCGCTTGTCCTGCGGATAGTCGGTCGCGGGGGCGTCGGGGGACCCCTCCACGAGGGGGTGGCTCTCGTCGCGCCCGGGCGGCGAGGGGTACGCGTACACGGAGCCGGTGGAGATGTAGGCGTACCGCCCCACGCGCCCTGTCAGGGCCCGCGCCGCGTCCCGTACGGCCGTCGGCGCGGCCGACCAGGTGTCCACGACGGCGTCCCACGCGCCGGTGCCCAGGGCCGACAGTCCGCCCGGCGCGACGCGGTCGCCGTGCAACGCCCGCACACCCGCCGGTGGCTCGTGCAGGCCGCGGTGGAATACGGTCACTTCCCAGCCACGTGCCAGTGCCGCGTCCGTCAGGGCTCGTCCCACGAATTCCGTTCCGCCCAGAATCAATAGCCTCATGCCTCAGACCTTGCCCTGTGACAGGTGTTCGGGGAAAGCGTTCCGGCCCCTGACGGGCTGCGCCGAGAGCGGACAGCCCGCGCCCGGTCGGCGCACAGGAAGTGAACAGCCGGTGCACAGCATCGAAGGCGCCGCTCAAGACACCATTCTCCCGCGGAAGTTGAGAGTTCTCCCGAAATTTTGAGGACAACCTTACTTAGAGGGGGGATCGTTGCCTCCGGTTGCTTCCCGTCGCTGGGAGAGATCTTGAAAAGCGGCGCCGTGGAGATCCAAGTGCGGGGGATGTGTCCAGTGATCGACGGATTCGACGGATAAACCGGACGGATGTCATCCGGCCGATCTGCGCGAGCTCCGTTCCTCAAGAGGCCCCTGTGGTGCCGGGCGTGGAGTGCGCGGCGCGTGGCGGTCCACGCCAATGTCGGCACAGGTCACAGTGGTCGAGGCGCCGGAGTCGGAGAGTCCGTTACCCTGCTCGGCTCCCGGCGGCGGTACAGCGGATTCCGGACAGGGCGCGAGGAATTCCGCCCGTGCTACTCGGCAGTGCACCAGCGGGACGTTCGGGCATGGCGCACTATATGGCTGGGCGGTCGAGAGGCGTCGAAGCCTTTCGAGGCCGTGGCACCGCCGTGCCCGGCGCGCCCGCGGAAACCGGCGGAATCCGTCGTACGGCATCTGCTCCGGCCGTACGGCATCGGCAGTGGACACGGGTCCGCGCCGGGTGCAGGAGAAGCGGGCGGTCGGGTAGGGAGGCGCGACCGCGGCGGAGCCGTTCCTTGGGGATCATCCGATGTGCCGTGGCGCCGTGTGACGGTGGCGCGCGCACGCTCATTGCCGGACGGCGGCGCACGGGGTGTGCCGTGCCTGTTCTGGGGGGAGAAAACATGGGTCGTCCGACCCGTTCTGCCGCAGCGTGGGCTGCGGGTGCCCTGCTGGCCGCGGCCGCCCCGATCGCGGGGGCGCAGGCCGCCGACGCGACACCGAGAATCGATCTGCGGGTCCTGGTCGTCGACGACGGCGGGCCCGCCACCGCGGCGATACGCGCCGAACTCGACGACGCGGGAACGCCGTACACGAACGTCGTGCTCTCCGACTCCGGGCGGCCCCGGATCGACGACGCCTTCCTCAGCGACACCGTCGACGGCAGACCCAGAGCCAGGTTCCAGGGTGTGGTGCTGCCCAACGACAGCCCCTTCGGCGCGAGTTCGCCGGAGATGACGGCCCTGGCGAACTACGAGAAACGCTTCGGCATACGCCAGGTCGACGCCTACACCTACGCTCGCCCGGCCGTCGGGCTCAACACCCCGCAGGACTCCGGGTACAGCGGCACCCTCGACGGCAAGACCGCGCAGGTGACCGCCGCCGGGGCCACGGGACCCTTCGGATACCTGAGGGAAAACGTTCCCTTCGAGGACAACGACCCCGATGTGAACGAGAGCTGGGGCTACCTCGCGACCCCGCTCGACAAACAGGCGGACGGCGCCACGTTCACCAGCTACCTCGACGCGCCGGTCCCCGGCGGCACCGGCCGCGGCTCGCTGATCGGCCAGTACAGCCACGACGGCCGCGACGAGCTGGTCGTCACCTTCGTCTACAACCAGTACCAGCAGCAGTTCCGGCTGGTCTCCCGCGGCATCGTCGAGTGGCTCACACAGGGCGTCCACCTCGGCGCCTCCCGCAACTACTTCGCCCTCCACGTCGACGACCTCTTCGCCTCCGACGACCGCTGGGACACCCAGCTCAAGTGCACCCCCGGCGACGTCGACTGCCCCGGCAACCCCACCCCCGACCACCCCTCGCTGCGGATGACCGCCGCCGACGCGCAGTACGCCAAGCAGTGGTCGCAGAGCCACAACCTGCCCATCGACTTCGCCTACAACGGCGTCGGCAGCGAGGAGTACCGCTCGGACCACGGCGGCGCGCCCGACCCGCTCCTGCAGCAGTTCGTCGCCGACCAGAAGTCCTTCCGGTGGATCAACCACACCTACACCCACGCCTTCCTCGGCTGTGAGCAGAACACCACCGTCGTGCCGTGGAAGTGCGCCACCGACCTCTTCGGCAACACCAAGTGGGTCAGTGGCCCCTACATCAACAGCCAGATCGACGACAACCTCACCTGGGGTGCCCGGCAGGGCTTCACCCTCGACCGCGACGAGCTGGTGACCGGCGAGCACTCCGGCCTCAAGACGCTTCCGCAGCAGGACCGGGACAACCCCAACCTCGCCCCCGTGCTGGCGGCCAACGGCGTGCGCTGGATCGGCAGCGACACCTCACGCGAACGGCAGCAGCGCTCCGTCGGCAGCACGCTCACCGTCCCCCGCTACCCGATGAACATCTTCTACAACACCGGCACCGCCGCCGAGGAGACCGACGAGTACAACTGGCTCTACACCAAGAAGGCCGACGGCGGCAGCGGAACCTGCGAGAACTCCACCACGACCACCTGCCTGAAGAGCCCGCTGGACGTGAAGACCGGCTTCACCTCCTACATCACGCCCCTGGAGACGCGGATCGCGCTGAGTCACGTCCTCGCCAACGACCCGCGGCCGCACTTCATGCACCAGTCCAACCTCTCCGAGGAACGCATCGGCTACACGGTCCTGGAGAAGGTCCTCTCCGACTACGCCGGCCTCTACGCCGACAGCACGCCCATCGTCAACCTCCGCATGCGGGACATCGGCACGGAGCTGAGCAAGCGGGCGGCGTGGAAGAAGGCCGTCGACTCCGGGGTCTCCGCCTACCGCATCGGCAACGACGTCACCGTCCTGGCGCCCGTCCCCGTGGAAGCCACCGCCACGTTCCCCGAAGGCACCGTCCAGCTCAAGGGCGGCACCTCCACCGCCTTCGGCACCGCCTACGCCGGTCAGCGCTCCGGCTGGGCCACGCCCGCCCCCGGCCAGACCCGGCTTTCCTTCACCCTGCCCGTCGGCACGGCCACCGTGGCTCCGGCGCACCCCGGCCACGCCGCGCGCGTACCCGCCCCGGCGGTCGCTCCCACCGTCCCGCAGGGCGTCACCCACCCCGTGCCGTACGGGCCGGGGCAGACCGCCCGCCGCTGAAGCACCTGAGCCACCCGGACCACCCGGACCACCCGGACACCCGGACACCCGGGCGAACCGAAGCCCCGTCACCCGCCGCTCATCACCGCAGGCCGCGTCACCCGATGGAGAACCGACTTTCATGCACGGACCGCCCGCCGAAACGGCATTCGACACCCCCTCGGTGACCATGCTCACCGAGGGGACCTACCCGCACAGCCACGGCGGGGTGAGCGTGTGGTGCGACCAACTGGTCCAGGGCATGCCCGACGTCGACTTCCGGATCATCGCGGTGACCGGCACCGGGCGGGAGCCCCTCGCCTGGGAACTCCCGTCCCACGTCCGGAACGTGGCCGCTTGTCCGCTGTGGGGTCCGCCCCCGCCCGGCCGCGCGCCGCGCGGCCGGGCCCTCCGCTCCTTCCTCACCGTCTACGAACAATTCCTGCTGGCACTCCTCGACCCCGCGGAGGAACACCACTTCCCCCGCGCCTTCTACCGGCTCGCCGAGTACGCCGCCACGGGCGTCCTGTCCCCGGCGCTGCGCGCCGAGGCCGCCACCCGCGCCCTCGTCCGCGTATGGAACCGGCCGCACCTCGCCACCGCGGCCGCCCGCCCCACCCTCCGCGACGCCCTGACCGCCACCGACCTGCTGGAGCACGCCCTCCGCCCGCTCGCCGCCGAACCGCCCGCCGAAGGCGTCACCCACGCCGTCAGCGGCGGACTCGCCGCCCTGCCCGGGCTCATCGCCCACCACCGCCACGGCGTCCCCTTCCTCCTCACTGAGCACGGCATCTATCTGCGCGAGCGCTACCTCGGCTTCCGCGCCGAGCCCTACCGCTGGCCCGTCAAGGCCCTGCTGCTCGGCCTGTTCCGGCTGCTGGCGATCGAGAGCTACCGGCGCGCCGCCCTCGTCACCCCCGGCAACCGCTACAACCGGCGCTGGGAGGAGCACGGCGGCACCCCGCCCGACCGCATCCGCACCGTCTACAACGGCGTCGACCCCGCCGCCTTCCCGCCCGCCGGGCCGGAGCCGACGACACCGACGCTCAGCTGGGCCGGGCGCGTCGACCCGATCAAGGGCCTGGAGACCCTGATCCGGGCCTTCGCCCTCGTCCGCGAGGAGATCCCCGAGGCCCGGCTGCGGCTCTTCGGCGGCACCCCTCGCGGCGGCGAGGCCTACCGCACCGCCTGCGAGCGGCTCGCCGCGGAACTCGGCGTCGGCGACGCCGTCGTCTTCGAGGGCCGCGTCGAGGACATCCGCGACGCCTACGCGGCGGGCAACGTCGTGATGCTCTCCAGCATCAGCGAAGGCTTCCCCTTCACCCTCATCGAGGCCATGTCCTGCGGCCGCGCCACCGTCTCCACCGACGTCGGCGGCGTGTGCGAGGCCGTCGGCGACGCCGGGCTCGTCGTCCCGCCCCGCGACCCCCGGAGCATGGCCGAGGCCGCACTCGGACTCCTGCGCGACGACGCGCTGCGCGCCCGCATGGGCGAGGCCGCCCGGCTCCGCGTCATCGAGCAGTTCACCCTCCGCCGGACCATCGACGCCTTCCGCGACATCTACCGCGACCTCGCCGGACTCGGGGCACCCGGCACCGGGCACCTCTGGCGCCACGAGCCGGGAACGGCACAGGAGGCCGCACAGGAGACCGCCGACGAGACCCCCGTCATGGCGATGGCGGCAGGTGATGCCCGATGAGCGGCTTACTGCGTCTCGTACCCGACGAACCCGAGCCCACCCACGACCTCGCGGCCGGTACCGGTATCAGCACCGCCCGGCCCCGCCCCCGGCCGAGCTGGGCCACGGACCCGGTCGACGAACTCGCCCAGGAACTCGCCGAGGTGTGCGCCGTCGCCGTGCACCCCGACGAGATAGCCGCCGTGCTGGAGGCCGACGGCCTCACCGGCGAGCAG
>NZ_JAINFC010000360.1 GCF_020740835.1 Streptomyces sp. UNOC14_S4 | reverse complement strand
TGGAGTTGTTCGGTGCGTTGTTGCATGGTGCGGTGTGTGTGTTGCAGCCGGGGCAGAGTCCTGAGCCTGCGGTGATCGAGCGGCTGGTGGCGGAGCATGGTGTGACGATGCTTCAGCTGTCGGCGAGCCTGTTCAATCACCTGGTGGATGAATTCCCCGCTGCTTTTGATGGTGTGCGGGTGGCGTTCACCGGTGGTGAGGTGGGTTCGGTCGCGCACGTGGCGAGGATTCTCGGCCGGTATCCCGAACTCCGTGTGGGGAATGGTTATGGCCCGGTTGAGAGCATGGGTTTCACGACCTGTCACGCGGTGGAGTCGGCGGATCTCGCGCAGTCCCATCTGCCGGTTGGTCGTCCGGTCGGGAACAAGCGGGTGTATGTCCTGGACGAGGGGCTGCGTCCGGTGCCGGTGGGTGTGGTGGGTGAGCTGTATGTGGCGGGTGCGGGTCTGGCTCAGGGCTACATCAGCCGCCCCGGTCTGACCGCCGAGCGGTTCGTTGCCTGTCCGTTCGGTGTGTCGGGTGGGCGGATGTATCGCACGGGTGATCTGGCCCGGTGGCGTGCGGATGGTGTGCTGGAGTACGTGGGTCGTGGCGACGATCAGGTCAAGGTCCGTGGTTTCCGCGTCGAGCCGGGTGAGATCGCGGCGGTCCTGACCGGCCACGACGCGGTGGTGCAAGCCGCGGTCGTCGCCCGCGAGGATCGGCCCGGGGACGTCCGACTCGTCGCGTACGTGGTCATGACCGAACCGGTCGACCCCACGGCACTCCGCCGGTATGTAGCCGCCGCCCTCCCGCGCCATATGGTTCCCGCGGCCGTCGTCGTTCTCGACTCGCTGCCCATGACGCCGAACGGCAAACTCGACCGTCGTGCCCTGCCCGCCCCCGAGAGTCGGTCGGCCGCTGACGGCCGTGGGCCGCGCTCGCTGCAGGAGGAGATCCTGTGCGGGGTGTTCGCCGAGCTCTTGGCCGTGCCGTCCGTCGGGATTGACGACGACTTCTTCTCCCTCGGCGGGCACTCGCTCCTCGCCACGCGGCTCATCAGCCGCGTCCGTGCCGCCCTCGGTGTCGAGCTGGGCATCCGGGACCTCTTCGACGCGCCCACCGTCGCCCTGCTGGCCGAGCGCGTCGGCGAGGCAACGGCTACTGCCCCCCGTGTGCCCCTGCGGGCTGTCGCGGAGCGGCCCGACGTCCTGCCGCTGTCGTCGGCGCAGCAACGCCTTTGGTTCCTGGAGCGGTTCGAGAAGCAGGCGACCTACAACGCGCCTTTCGCCTTCCGGTTGCGTGGGCAGGTCGACACGGCCGCCTTGCGGCTGGCGGTCACCGACATCGTCGCCCGTCACGAGACGCTGCGGACCCGCTTCCCGGCCGTCGACGGCGAACCCCGCCAGCTCGTGGTGGACATCGCCGATGCCGATGTCGACCTCACCGTGGTCGAGTGCCCCGAACACGAGTTGGCCGAGCTGCTTTCCCAGGCGGCCTTCGCCCCGTTCGACCTGGAGGCCGGACTGCCCTTCCGGGCGGCCCTGTTCACCCTCGGTGCCGATGAGACCGTCCTTCTCCTGGCTCTGCATCACATCGCGAGCGACGGGTGGTCGGAGCGGCCGCTGCTCGCGGACTTGGCCACGGCGTACGCGGCCCGGTGTGCGGGTGGGGAACCGGTGTGGGGGCCGTTGCCGGTGCAGTACGCGGACTACACGCTCTGGCAGCGCGACCTGCTCGCCGATGTCCTCGACGACCAGCTCGCCCACTGGCGCCGGGTCCTCCAGGACATCCCCCAGGAACTGGCCCTGCCCGCCGATCGCCCGCGGCCCGCGCTGCCCAGCCACGAGGGCGACTCCTTCGAGTTCGCTCTGGGTGCCGAGTTGCACGGGAAGCTGGAGGCGTTGGCGCGGCAGCACGGGGTGACGCTGTTCATGGTGCTCCAGGCCGGACTCGCGGCTCTGCTGTCCCGGCTCGGCGCGGGGCCCGACATCCCTCTCGGCACGGTCGTGGCGGGCCGGTCCGACGAGGCACTGGACGACCTGGTGGGCTTCTTCGTCAACACGCTGGTCCTGCGGACGGATGTGTCCGGTGATCCGGCCTTCGGCGAGCTCCTGGCCCGCGTACGCGAGACGGATCTGGCGGCGTTCGCGCATCAGGACGTGCCGTTCGAGCGGTTGGTCGAGGAGATCAATCCGGTGCGTTCCGGGACGCTGCACCCGCTGTTCCAGGTGATGCTCGTCCTCCAGAACAACGCCGAGGGCGACACCGGCTTCCCCGGGCTGTCCGTCGAGCCCGAGCCGTTCGGCTCGACTCCGCCCAAGTTCGACCTCGACTTCACGTTCGTGGAGGAGCGGGACGAGGTCGGGAACCCCATCGGCATCAGCGGAGTCGTGAGCTTCGCCGCGGACCTCTTCGACCGGGTGACCGCGGTGTCGCTCGCCGACCGGCTGCGGCGTCTGCTGGAGGGCGTGGCCGCGGACCCCGGGGCGCCGGTGGGCTCGATCGAGCTGCTCGGTTCCGATGAGCGCGCTCGGCTCGTCACGGACTGGAACGCCACGGAGCGGGAGTGGACGGATGGTCGTCTCCTGCCGGAGATCTTCGAGGCGAACGTGCGGCGCTCTCCGCATGCGACCGCCTTGGTCGCCGCCGATGCGACCTTCACGTTCGGGGAGCTCAACGCGCGGGCGAACCGGTTGGCGCGGCTGTTGATCGAGCGGGGTGCCGGTCCTGACCGTGGTGTGGCTGTCCTGCTGCCCCGGGCCACCGACCTCGTCGTCACCTTGCTCGCGGTCATGAAGGCGGGTGCCTGCTACGTCCCCGTCGATCCCGAGTACCCGGCCGAGCGGATCGCGCTCATCCTTGCCGATTCCGGGGCAGCGGTGCTGGTCACGGACGCGTACGGCGCCGAACGCGCGGCCGAGGCGGCACCGTACGCCACCGTGCGGCTGGATGATCCGTCCGTCGGTGCGGAGTTGGCGCGGCTGGCGGATACCGATGTCACCGACGGCGATCGCCGTACGGCTCTGCTGCCTGGCCACCCCGCGTATCTCGTCTATACCTCCGGGTCTACAGGACGTCCGAAGGGTGTCCTGGTCGAGTACCGGGCCCTGGTGAACCTGTTCCATGCGCATGTTGGTGAGGTGTATGGGGCGGTGCTCCCGGAGGGGCGTCGGTTGCGTGCCGCGTTGACGGGTGCGATGACGTTCGATGCTTCGTGGAGTCCGTTGATCTGGATGCTGGCCGGGCATGAGCTGCACCTGGTGGGTGATGATGTCCGTCGGGCTCCGGATGCGCTGGTCGCTTATGCGGCGGAGGCGGGCATCGACTATATGGAGATGACGCCGACGTATTGCCGTCAGCTTCTGGAGCTCGGGCTGCTGGATGCGTCGCGTGTTTCGCGGCCGGTGTTGCTGGAGATCGGTGGTGAGGCGGCGGACGAGGTTCTGTGGGCTGATCTGGGCAAGGCGGCCGGGACGGGTACGGTCACGTTCAACACGTACGGTCCGACCGAGTGCACGGTGTATACGACGTATGCCCGTGTGGATGAGCATGAGCGGCCGGTGATCGGGCGGCCGCTCGCCAATCACCGTTCCTATGTTCTGGATGAGGGTTTGCGGCCGGTGCCGGCGGGTGTGGTCGGTGAGTTGTACGTGGCCGGGTCCGGGCTCGCGCGGGGTTACGTGAACCGTCCGGATCTGACCGCCGAGCGGTTCGTTGCCTGTCCGTTCGGTGTTGCCGGTGAGCGGATGTATCGCACGGGTGACTTGGTGCGGTGGCGTGTGGATGGTGTGCTGGAGTACGTGGGTCGTGGCGACGACCAGGTCAAGATCCGTGGCTTCCGCATCGAACCCGACGAGATCGCCGCCGTCCTCGCCGGTCACGACTCCGTCGCCCAGGCCGCGGCCGTGGCACGCGAGGACCGGCCGGGCGACGTCCAGCTCGTGGCCTACGCGGTCGTCACCGAGCCCGTCGACCCGGCGGAGCTCCGCCGGTACGCCGCCGCCACGCTGCCGCGTCACATGGTGCCCACGGCCGTCGTCGTTCTCGACGCGCTGCCCATGACACCCAACGGCAAGCTCGACCGCCGGGCCCTCCCCGCTCCCGAGCCCGGCGCGGCGCACGGCGGCCGCGGGCCGAGCTCGGTGCGGGAAGGCATCCTGCGCGAGGTGTTCGCCGACGTCCTCGGGATCCCGTCCATCGGCGTCGACGACGACTTCTTCCAGCTCGGCGGGCACTCCATCAAGGCCGCTCAGCTCGTCGCCCGCGCCCGCGCGGCCCTGGGCATGGACACCATCGGCATCCGTGACCTGTTCGACGCGCCCACGGTCGCCGGCCTCGCCGCGCATCTCGGCGCGGGGAGCGGCGGCGACCCGCTCTCGGCCCTGCTGCCGCTGCGCAAGGGGCAGGACCCGGACGCGATCCCGCTGTTCTGCGTGCACCCCGCCGCGGGCATCAGCTGGGTGTACTCCGGGCTGCTGCGTCACCTCGACCCCGGCAGGCCGGTCCACGGCCTCCAGGCTCGCGGCCTGACCGTGCCCGAGGCCGCGCCCGCCGATGTCGAGGAGATGGCCGAGGACTACCTCGCCCTGATCCGCTCCGTGCGGCCGAACGGCCCGTACGCGCTGCTCGGCTGGTCGTTCGGCGGCATCGTCGCCCACGAGGTGGCCGTACGCCTCCAGGAAGCGGGCGAGACCGTCACCTCGCTCGTCCTGCTGGACAGTTATCCCGTGCTCCCCGGAGCGCCATCAGGGACCCTGGGCGAACTGTCCGAGGCCGAGGCGCTGCGGGCGGTCTACGAGTCGCTCGGCCACGACCCGGACGCGGGCGCCTCCGCGGACAGCCCCCTCGCTCTCCTCGGCGAGGACAGGACGGGTGCCCTGACCCGGGTGTTCGTGGACAACGCGCGCATGCAGGACGCGTTCGCGTCCCGCATGTTCCACGGCGACGTCCTCTTCGTCCGCGCGACGGACGGGGCGGACCGCTCGCCTTCGGAATGGGCCGCGCACGTCGCGGGTGAGATCCGTGTGCACGAGGTGGCGGCCCGTCATGGCGAGCTGCTCCAGTCCTCGCACACGGGTGTGATGGGGCCCGCGATCGCGGCGTGGCTACGCCGCTGAGTCCGCTGAGTCGGCCAGTGCGCTGAGCGCCGCCGTCACCATCGCCCGTACCCCCGCCGGTAGCGACACCTCGGGGTCCGGGGCGAAGCGGGGCGAGTGGTGGGGCGGCAGGGACGCCAGTTTTTCCGTGGCTGTCGTGCCTGCCGCCTCCGCCCACTGGCGGCGGCCCACGACGCCCAGCAGCCAGTAGGCCGACCGTACGCCCTCGGCGGCCGCGAACAGCGGGAAGTCCTCCGTCGCCGTCAAGGGGGTGAAGCCCGTCACCCGTTCCTGGCCGAAGGCCGTCGCATGGGCCTCCCGGACCGCCGAAGTGAGACCGGGATCCGGGACGTTGACGAGGGAGCGGGCGGTGACCGTGACCTCCGGCGGCCGCGGGCAGCCCGTCGCGGCGGACTCGGCGCGTACGATCCGCTCCACCGCGGCCACGATCCGGTCGACCGCGGACTCCGAGAACGCCCGGATCGTCAGGCCGAGTTCCGCCCGGTCGGGTATGACGTTGCCGCGGCTCCCCGCGTTCAGGCGGCCCACCGTGAGCACCGCCCGTTCCGCCGGTGTCGTCTCGGCGGCGACCACCGACTGGAGCCGCAGCACCGTCGCCGCGGCCGTCACCACCGGATCCACGCACAGGTGCGGCTGGGCGGCGTGGCCGCCGCGCCCGTGGATCACCACGTCGAGCGCGGCGCTGCCCGCCATGATCGGTCCCGTGCCGTGCGCGACCGTGCCCGCGGGGAGCTGCGCGGTGTGCTGGGCCAGCACCGCGTCGGGGCGGCCGAACCGTTCGTACAGGCCGTCGTCGAGCATCGCCCGCGCCCCCAGCAGCGTCTCCTCCGCGGGCTGGCCCACCACCATCACCGTCCCCCGCCACCGCTCACGGCCGCGCGCCAGCACGCTCACCGCACCCGCGAGCGCCGCCACGTGCAGGTCGTGACCACAGGCGTGCATCACCGGCACCGGACGCGTCACGCGGCTCGCGTACGGCAGGCCGGTGCGTTCCTCGACGGGCAGCGCGTCGAGTTCGGTGCGGAGCATCACGCGCGGGCCGTCGCCGTTCTCCAGCACGCCGACGACGCCGTGGCCGCCGACGTTCTCCGTCACCTGACAGCCCTCCGCCCGCAGCCATGCGGCCAGGCGGCCCGCTGTCCGCGCCTCCGCGCCGGACAGCTCGGGGTGGGCGTGGAGGTCGAGGTAGAGGGCGGTGACCGCTTCCAGCAGGTCTTTTTCCAGTGGGGCTTCCGTCGGCATCGTGGCCGCCTCCTGATGGTCCGATGACTGCTTCGTTTCTCTCACCCGGTTCATCCTGTCGAGTGTTCCCTGTCGGAGCAGCACCACCGGCGCCGTGCCGCCCCGGATGATAGGACGGAAAGGGATACACAGGGACGGAACGGGGCAGTGGAGGGAGTGTTCGCATGCGCGTCGTGGTCGACCTCAACCGCTGCCAGGGCTACGCCCAGTGCGTCTTCCTCGCCCCCGAGGTGTTCGAACTGCACGGTGAAGAGGCCCTGATGTACAGCCCGGAGGTGCCCGAGGACCAGCGGGAGAAGGTGCTCAGGGCGGTGGCCGCCTGCCCCGTGCAGGCCGTTCTCGCGGGCGAACAGGCGGGCACCGGTGCCGGGTGACGCCCGGGACGGGCGGATCGTCGTCGTCGGCGCCTCGCTGGCCGGGCTGCGGGCAGCGGAGGCGCTGCGCGACGGGGGCTTCACCGGCGAGCTCACCCTGGTCGGTGACGAACCCGACCCCCCGTACGACCGGCCGCCGCTGTCCAAGGGAGTGCTGCTCGGACGGACGCGCGCCGACGCGTGCGGGCTGCCCGCCCGCCGCCCGCTGGACGCCCGCTGGAGACTCGGGGTCCCGGCCACCGGGCTCGACCCGCTCGCGAAGCAGGTGCTCCTCGCCGACGGCGAACGCCTCGACTTCGACCGGCTGCTGATCGCCACCGGCACCCGCGCCCGCCCCTGGCCGGACCCCGGGGAAGCCGCCCTGGACGGGGTGTTCACCCTGCGCACGAGCCGCGACGCGGGCCGCCTCGCCGAGCGCCTCGACGCCGGCCCGCGCCGCGTCCTGGTGATCGGCGCCGGGTTCACCGGATCGGAGATCGCCTCCGCGTGCCGGGAGCGCGGGCTGGCCGTGACGGTCGTCGAGCGTGGCCGGGCACCCCTCATCGGCGCGCTCGGCGGTACGGTCGGCGCCTTCGCCACCAAGCTCCAGCGGGCGCACGGCGTCGACCTGCGCTGCGGGGTGACGGTCACCTCCCTCACCGGCCGCGACGGCCGCCTGACCGGCGCCGTGCTCGACGACGGCGAACGGATCGACGCGGACATCGCCGTGGTCGCCCTCGGTGCCGTCCGCAACACCGAGTGGCTGGCCGGCACCGGCCTCGCCGCCGGGCCCCGCGGCGTGGCCTGCGACGCGGGCTGCCGCGTGTTCGACATGTACGGCATCGTCACCGACGACATCTTCGTCGCCGGTGACGTCGCCCGCTTCCCGCACCCGCTGTACGAGTACCAGCTCCTCGCCCTGGAGCACTGGGGCAACGCCGTCGCCCAGGCCGAGGTCGCCGCCCACAACATGATCAGCCGCGGCCCGGACCGGCGGCCGCATCTGACCGTGCCCGCCTTCTGGTCCAGCCAGTTCGGCCTCAACATCAAGTCGGTCGGCGTGCCGACCTTCTCCGACCAGGTCGTCATCGCCCAGGGCTCGCCCGGTGAGCGCCGCCTGGTCGCGGTCTACGGCTACCGCGGGCGCGTCACCGCCGCCGTGACCGTCAACCGCGCCAAGTGGCTGGAGTACTACCAGCACCTGATCGAGACCGCGGCCCCGTTCCCGCCCGGCCCCGGCGCCGCCGACTTCGACGGGAGCGAGCCCGTCC
>NZ_JAINFC010000036.1 GCF_020740835.1 Streptomyces sp. UNOC14_S4 | reverse complement strand
CGCCGGGCGGCTCCGAGGACCGCGGCAGCCCGGCCACCGCGCTCGGGTTCGGCTTCACCCACACCCAGTACAGCGCCGACCACGGCGACGACGGCGCCCGCGACACCGCCGCCAAGCTGCTCTCCGGCACCCCCATGCCACAGAACCAGCACATCATGGGCTGGGGCGTCGACAACCCCGAACCCAGGCCCGGCACGTACAACTTCGGCGACCTCGACCGCCGCGTCGCCCTGATGCGCAGGACCGGGGCCACGCCCGTGCTCACCCTCTGCTGCGCCCCGGACTGGATGAAGGGCGGCGGCGACCGCACCGACTGGTCGCAGAAGTCCCTGGAGAAGGCGCCCCTGCCCACCCACTACAAGGACTTCGCCAAGCTCGCCGGGACCGTCGCCAAGCGCTATCCCGACATCCACCACTTCATCGTCTGGAACGAGTTCAAGGGCTTCTTCGACGAGTCCAGGAACCGCTGGGACTACGAGGGCTACACCCAGCTCTACAACCTCGTCTACGCGGAAGTGAAGAAACAGAACCCGGACAACCTGGTCGGCGGCCCCTACATCAGCATGGACAGCCATCCGCCCGAGAACGCCACCAACGCCTCCTCCCTGCGCGGTCCTTGGGGGTCGGCCGACCAGCGCAACCTGGACGCCATCACCTACTGGAATACGCACAAGAAGGGGGCCGACTTCGTCGCCGTGGACGGCTCCAGCTACACCCGCGAGAACGACCGCCTGCTGCCCGACGAGTTCGGCGCCACCCAGAAGTTCGCCGACGTCACCGCCTGGCTGCGCCGCACCACGGGGCTGCCCGTGTGGTGGTCCGAGTGGTACGTCGAACCGCCCGACGCCAACGACAACCGGCGCGGCTGGACGGAGGAGCACCGGACGGCCGTCCAGGCCACGGCCATGCAGCAGCTCGCGACGGCGGGGGCGGCGACGGCCTTGTACTGGAACCCGGAGGAGACGGGCGACGACTGCCCCGGTTGCCTGTGGCGCAGCACGGAACTGAAGAACGGGGGAACCGCGCTCCCCATGCTCGACCTCCTCTCGCGCTTCCGGAAGGCGTTCCCGCCGGGGGCGCGGTTCCGCGACGCGAGCGTCACGGGGGCGGACCCTGGCACGCTGCGGGTGCTCGCTTCCGGGACTTCGGTCCTCGTCGTGAACACGCAGAACCGCGCGTTCACGGCCACGGTGGACGGCCACGTCCTGAACCTGGGCCCGTACGACGTCCAGTGGCTGGGCTAGCCGGGGGCTGCGGGGCGCGCCCCGTCAGGGGCGCGGGGCTGTGACATTGTGCGGCTCCGCCGCGTGGGCGCGACCAGCCACAACGCAACCTGCAGACGCGCGCGCAGCGCAAGACGCACCCCGGTAGGCGCCGCGCAGCGGCCCCGCAGGGCCGCGTTACGTCGAGATCGTCGCCAAGCGATCCACCAGCGAAGCCACCAGCACCAGCAGAAGCGGCAACGCGAACCAATAAGACCCCTGCAGCCAGCGCAGCTGCCGTATCCCCGGTCGGCTCAGGACGCGGAACAACTCGCGCGCGGTGAGCAGCAGAAGCAGAGCCACCGCCGCCAGACCGCCGATCACCGACACGGGCGTCCACGTCACCCGGGGCCCCGCCGGGCCGGGGCGTGGCTGAGGGGCCTGCCCCGCGGGCGGGTTCTTCAGTTCGTACAGCACCGCGTCCTCGTCGGAGAACACCCGCCGCAGCTCCGGCCGCGCGTCGAGCGCACGCCGCACCCGGTCGTCCCAGTCCGCCGCGTAGCCCGAGTCGAGTTCGAGGTACGTCGACTGACCACGGTTGATCATGATGTACCCCCGGGGACCCGCCTTGCGCAGGGCGGTCACCAGGTCGTCCACCCGGGACGGGTCGCGGGGCGCGAGCGTCGGCTCGTACAGCACCCGCTCCATGTCCCGGCCACCCCACGGCATCGCCGGGGTGACGTTCTTGACCGTGTCGTTGCTCATCCACAGCAGCTGTACGGTCGGCTTGTCGTGCGCGTACACGTAGTCCATGGCGGCGACCTCGCCGCCGCGCACCCGCTCGAAGGACTCGTTGCCCCAGCGGGCCACCAGGAAGCCGAAGACGAGGACGAGCCCGGCCGTCAGCACGGCCGCCGGGCCCAGCACCGCGCGGCCCGCCGTGACGCGCGTGCGGGGGAAGAGGGCGAGGGCCGCCAGGACGCACGCCCCCGGCAGGGCGAACAGGAAGACGCGCAGGGCCACTTCGCCGCCGTACGACTGCATGCCGAAGGCGAGGAACGGCACCGCCGTGAGCAGGACGAGCGTGAGGTCGCCGATGCCCGCGCGGCGCCGCCGCCACCAGCCCAGGGCCGCGCACGCCAGCACCCCGCCCGCCAGCGCCACCCGTACGTACAGCACCAGCTTGTGGGTGGCGCTGCCGCCTTCGATACGGCCGGAGACCGACGAGGAGACATTGCCGCCCAGGGAGCCGAGGCCGCCGAAGAGCTCGTTGAAGTGGCCCGACCAGTAGGGCTCCGCGAGGAACCCCACCCACACCGCCAGCATCACCCCGCACAGCAGCGGCAGCCCGCGCAGTGTGCAGCGCCGGGCCAGGACCAGCGCGGTCAGCACGCCCAGCATCACGAACGGCGTCAGCTGGTGGCTCGCGACCGAGGCCGCGAACAGCGCGACCACCACCAGGAGCAGGACACCCTGTTCCCCCCGCCCCGCCGGGGCCACCTCCGCCTCACCCGGCAGCAGCTTCCCGCGCAGCTGCCGCGGCCAGCGGAACCACACCAGCAGCACCGCGACGAACAGCAGATAGAAGAGGTAGTTGAGGGACTGCGGGGAGAAGTAGTCCTGCCCCACCCAGCCGCACAGCACGAACAGCCACGCCGCCGTCCACTTCGCCCGCCACCCCGCCCGCACGGCCCTCAGCAGCAGGGCCAGCGGGGCCAGGCTCAGCAGCTGCATGGTCAGCGGCCACCAGCGCAGCACCTCGGTGAGGTCGCTCACGCCGCACGCCCGCGCGACGAACGCGGCCACGGCGAAGAAGCCGGGCCAGCTCCAGCGGGCGTCGAGGTCCGGGGCCGCCACGCCCGCGCGGTCGATGTAGTCCAGGAAGCCCAGGTGCTGCCACGCCGTGGCGAAGCGCGGCTGCGTCTCCAGTACGGCGGGCGCCGCGTGCAGGGAGACGACGGTCAGCAGCAGCACCGCCGCCAGCAGCCATCGGTGCTGCCGGTCCAGCCACAGCGCGCCCGCGAATGCCACCACCAGCAGAGCGGCCCCGGCCAGCGTCGCCACCGGCAGCACCGTCACCAGCCCGAGCCCGCCCATGCCGTCCAGACCGGACTCGCCGAGCGAGGTCAGCGGCGCCCAGTACAGCGCGAGGGCGCCCAGCAGGAGCAGCCAGACCCCCGCCTCCGGCTGCCACCACCCGAGCGCCCCCGTCGCCCCGGGCAGCCTCCGTATGGCCGCGACCGGGGACGGCTTCGCGGGCTTCACCGGCTTCGCGGGCTCCACAGGCTTCGCGGGCTTCACCACCGGAGCCGGTGAAGCCACTGCCGTCGCCTTGACCACAGCCCCGCCGACGGCCCTGCTGACGGCTCCGGGCGCGGACCCGGCCGCGGGCTCCGCCGTCGCCCCGGCCGTCGGCTTCGCCAGGGAGACCCGCTTCGCCGACGCGGCACGCATCGGCAGCGTCGCCCTGTCCGGCGGCGGCGCCTTCTCCTGCGAGGCGTTTCCCGACGCCGGCGCCCGCTCCAGTGGCGCCGGTGGCGGCGGCTTCTCCGGCAGTGGCTGCGGCGGTGGCGCCGAGGTCATCGTCACGGCCTCCGGTGTGTGCCGGAGATCCGGCCGTCGTTCCAGGTGGTCGAAGTCGAGCCGTACGCCCAGGGGCATGGTGTCCGCGTCGAGCGCGGCTCTCAGCGCCCAGCGGGTGCCGTAGCCGCCGCTCTCGCGCTGCCCGTCCGGGGCCGTCCGGTGCCCTAAGGCCCGCCCGAAGCCCCGCCAGGCCGGGCGCTGCTCCACCTCGCGCGGCCCGTCCCGCCGGTCGCCGCGTACCGCGAGATCCGCCAGGTCCCCATCCGGCGCCACCTCCGGTGCGTAGACCACGGCGGTCCCGCGCGGTGCCGGGGCCGCGGCCTTGAGGATGCCGCGGAGCCGTACCCCCGCGATCGAGGCGATCACCGCGAGGCTGGAGATCTCCGCGACCCCCGCGCCCGTGAGCCCCATCCGGGGCAGGAGCAGCAGCGTCAGCCCCAGCACCAGCACGCACAGCAGCCCCTGGAGATACGCCAGCCCGGCCGTGCGGCTCTGGGCCCGCAGCACCGCGAAGTAGGTCTCCATCACCACCCGCAGTGCCGCGCCCACCGCGAACCAGCGCAGCAGCGGCGTCGCCGCCTCCGCGTACCCGGGGCCGAAGACCCGCAGGATGTACGGTGCGAGGACGAACAGCAGCACGCACACCGGCACCATGATCTTCGCCATGCGGCGCAGCGCCGCCCGGCAGTTCTCCGCGAGCCGCGCCGGGTCGTGCGAGCCCTCGACCGTGAGGGACGCGCCCATGTTGATGGCCAGCAGGTTGGTGGTGCCGCCGATCGTGGTGGTGATGTAGAAGTACGCGTAGTCGGAGGAGCTCACCTGCGCGGCGATGATCACCGGCACCAGATAGACCACGGCCAGCGAGAACAGGGACCCCGTGTAGTCCCCCGCGAGGAAGCGCCCGATCTCGCGGTACGACACGGGGCGCGCCGTGGTCTCCGTGGCCGCCACGTGCCGGGGCACCAGCCGCCGGAAGACCAGCCAGCCCAGCGGCAGCACCGAGACGCCGATCGACACCACCCAGGAGATGAACACCCCGTACGTCGGCAGCACCGCGGCCGCGGCCACCAGCAGCGCGAGTTTGACGGCCGAGAAGACCGTATTGCCCACCGGCACCCAGAACGCGCTGCGCAGCCCGGTCAGCACCCCGTCCTGGAGGGTGAGCACCGACCAGGCCATGACGGCGACGACGAAGCCGAGGCCGTGCAGGGTCCCGTGCAGATGGCGGTACGACGGGCCCCACAGGTCGAGCGTGCCCAGGAACACCAGCGCGGCCAGCGCGACCACGAGCGAACTCAGGGCGTACGTACGGAAGACGAGCCGCCCGGTCATCCGTCCCGCGATCGGGATGAACCGGGCCAGCGCGCCGGTCAGCGTGACCGCGGTCAGCCCCGCGAGGAGCTTCATCGAGGCGATGGCCGCGGAGCCCTGGCCGACCGCCGAGTCGGAGTAGTACCGGGCGGCGATCAGCCAGTACCCCACACCGAGGACGGCGCTGATGCCCGTGTTGAGCATCAGCGCGAAGGCGTTGCGGAACAGCGGATTTCCGCCGCCCCGCCCGGGGAGCCGCAGCCTGCGGCCCGCCGGTTCCTCCGTCTCCCGTTCCTCGGCGCGGGTGGACGTGTCAGACACGGGCTTCGCTTGCCTTCCTGATCACTTGTCGGGTTCTGCGGTATAAGGCATACCCCTTGGTCAGGGTGCGATCCCTGACGAACAGTCGGCCGACTCCACGCCCCTCGATCATCCGCTCGAACTCGCCGAGCCCGGTCGACCTGCGCACCGTCACACGCTCCAGCGCGTACGGCCCCTGCGGCCGCGCGGCCAGGGTGTTGCCCACGGCCAGCGACACGCTGAAGCCCGCCGCCCGGACCGTGTGCCGCACCCTGCGGTCGGAATAACCGTAGGGATAGGCGAAGGACACCGGTGGGCGTCCCAGCTCACCCGCAAGGATCTCCCGGCACCGCTGCACCTCGAACCACAGCTGCTGATCGGTCAGTTGATCGAGCTGGGGGTGGGTGTGGCTGTGCCCGCCGATCTCCATCCCCGCGTCGGCCAGCTCCCGCACCTGCTCCCAGGTCAGCATCAGATCGAGCGCACCGCCTGTCTCGTGCGCCCCCCGGAGCCACCCCGTGGACGCGAACAGCGTCGCGGAGAAACCGTGTTCGGCGAGGGCCGGGAGGGCGTGCCGGTGCACGCCCTCGTAGCCGTCGTCGAACGTGATCAGCACCGGCTTCGGGGGCAGCGTGGAGCTGGTGCGCCACGCGCCCGCGAGCTGCTCGGCCGTCATCGGGCTGAACCCGCGCTCGGCCAGCAGCCGCATCTGCCCCGCGAAGGAGGCGGGCGAGACCGACAGCCCGTAGGTCGCCCGGGCGGGGGAGTCCGCCACGGCGTGATACATGAGTATCGGCACCCGGTCCGGGCTCATGAGCCGGCCTCCTCCTCGGGAGGGCCCGCCGCCGGGCCGTTCGGACCATGGCCGCCCGCGGGCTCCGCCGCACCGGGCGGCACCTCCGCCACCGCGTACCGGACCCCGCCGCGGCGCGCCCGGAGGCTGCCGACGGCGTAGCCGCCGACCGTCGCCGCGAGCCCCGCCACGATCGCGCCCGCCCGGCCGGCGCCGCCCGGCCTGCCGAGCAGGGCGTCCCGCAGACCGCGCGCGACGCCCGCGGGCAGCACGCGCGTGGTGTAGCGGCGCTCCGAGGCCAGCCCGGAGCGCGCCCCCACGCTCCGGGCCACCAGGGCCTTCGACAGCCCCTCCGCGTACGCCCGGGTGCGGAAGTAGCGGAAGCGCTCCCGGGCGGCGGGCACCCGGTGGTGGATCACCGACCGGTCGTCGAGCAGCAGCACCGCCTCCGGCATCGCCCGGGTCAGCCGGATGCACAGCTCGGTCTCCTCGCCGCCCAGCGGCAGCCGGTCGCCGTCCCGGCCGATGCCGCTGGCGAAGCCGCCGGCCAGCGCGAACGCCGACCGGCGGAAGGAGGCGTTGCCCCCCAGGACGTTGCGCACCCGCACCTTGCCGGGCGGCAGCCCCCGGTACGTACAGCCGACGACCCAGTCGAACTCCTCGGGGAACCAGGCGGGCCTGCGCCGGGACTCCCAGGCCGGCTGGGTGCGCCCGCCGACCGCCATCACCAGGGGGTCGGCGTAGGCCAGGGCGAAGTGCCGCAGCCACTCCCGCTCGGCGACCGCGTCGTCGTCCAGGAACGCGATCACCTCGCCCGAGGAGGCGGCGACACCGGTGTTGCGGCCCGCCGACAGGCCGCGGGGGCCCGCGTTGGCGAGCACCCGCACCCCGGCCGACGCCCCCGCGCCGTCGTCGCCGTACCACTTGGCGAGCCGGCGCAGCAGCACGGGGTTGTGGTCCACGACGACGAGGGTCTCCAGCGCGGGCCACGACTGGTCGCGCACCGAGGCCACCGCGGCGAGGATGTCGTCCCAGCGGTCCTCGGTGTAGACACAGATGACCACCGAGACCCCGGGGCTCGCGCCCGGGGCGGCGGTGGGGGGAGAAGTGCTCAAGAGACGTCCTTGCTGTCGGCGGCCTTGCCGTTGACGACCTTGCTGTTGACGACCTTGCCGTTGGCGGCGGGCGCGATGGCGAGCCGGTGCGGACGCCGCCGCCGGGAGCCGCGCTCGCGGAGGATGACCTTCAGGACCCGCAGCCCGTCGCGCACGGCCCGCAGATTGCTGGTGCCGTGGATGCGCACGAACTCGTGGCTGGGGATCTCCTGGACCCGCAGGCCCGCCTTGACGACTCTGATGTTCATCAGGGTCTCCACCTCGAACCCGGCGCAGTCCAGGGCGATCTCGTCCAGGCAGTGCTTCCAGAAGGCGTTGTAGCCGTAGCACAGGTCGGTGTACCGGGCGCCGAACTTGTGGTTGACGAGCGAGCACAGGACGCGGTTGCCGAGCTTGCGGATCGGCGTCATGTCGTCCGTGCCGCCGCCGTTGGCGAACCGGGAACCCTTGGCGAAGTCCGCACCGCCGACGAGGGCGGACACATAGCTGACGATCTCGTTCCCGTCCGCGGAGCCGTCCGCGTCGACCATCACGATGATCTCGCCGGTGCACTCGGCGAAGCCCGTGATCAGGGCGTCGCCCTTGCCCTTGCCGCGCTGCCCGACGACCTTGACACCCGGCCACAGCTCCCGGGCCACCGCGACCGTGTCATCCGTCGAATTGCCGTCCACGAGGACGACTTCGTGAATCCATTCCGGAAGGGTCTTGAAGACGTACGGCAGGTTCTCCGCCTCGTTCATGGCCGGAATGACGACACTCACGGGCGGAGCTATGGCGAAGTGCGAGGTGACCGGCCGGTAGTGGCCGGCGGCCGGCGGTGGCCCCTGTTCTGTCGCAGGGCGAAGGAAAGAACTCATGAGTCGGATTTCCCTCTCGTCCGGTGGACCGCCCCCCGGCGGTCCAGTGATGTTTCCGGTTCGAAAAGGGGGTACTCGCCTTGCCGTACGGCACGTCATATGCCGTATGGACAGGGCGAGTCGACAACGAAGAACGATCGCACGGCTCGTGACCGACCGACCGTGACGCCGAACGCGGCACCCCCCACCGCGCCCCGCACGGGAACCACCGCGGCGCTTGAGCCCTCCCCTTGAGCCGCTGCAAATGATGGGCCGATGCGGGTGGATGTACGACGGTATTGATGCTTGAGACTGTATGGCAAGGCCTGAGGCGGTGACTCCTCCTTTGGGTGTTTTTTGCGTCCGGTTCACACGTACGGTTGACGCAGTGCGCCGTTGACGGCGCACTCACCAGGAGCGCCCGCGCCTCAGTCGCCCGCGCGAAACCGCCCCATCCGCTTGAGCAGCCGGTCCGCGCGCTCGAAGAGCTCCGGCCGGGACTGCACGGTGTTGCGCAGGGCCCGCACCGGCGCCCGGCGCGCCCGGTGCCCGAGGGCCACGGGGTGATGGCGCGTCACCCATCCTTCGGAGACGATCAGTTCACGTGTCTTGAGGGAGTTCTTGTACGCCTTGTCACCGCGCCCCAGATCCAGATAGGCGATGCCCGAGGCGGCGGCGCCCTCGGCCATCCGCAGATGGAGCACCAGGCCCGGCGAGTACTTCGCGAACGCCGGGTCGTACGCCGGGAACCAGCACGCGAGCACCGGCCCCGAGCACAGCCCGAAGTGCGCCGCGAGCGGCCGCCCGCCCGCGTAGAGCACCGAGAGCAGCCCCTGGAAGGACTCGTTGCGGGTGTGGAAGAGCTGGTCCACGAGATGGACGATCCAGGGCCGCGCGAAGCGGTCGCTGCGCCCCGTTCTTCGGTACTGCGCGGACTTCCAGGCGATCAGCGTGCGCAGCACGGCGGGGTCGCGCTCGTCGTGCACGTAGCGCACCTCGCCGATGTCCCTGCCGAGCTTGCGCTCCTTGGCGAGGGTGGTGCGGGTGAACTTCGGCGACTGCTTGCGCAGCGCCGCCAGATAGTGGCCGAAGCCCTGGTCCACGTCGACCACGGGCGAGCCGTAGGACCGGGAGGCGCCCACCTCGAAGGGCTTCTGGCCCTCCACCAGGTGGTCGAACTCCCACACCGACAGACCGCAGGCGAGCAGCAACTCCCGTGCGTCCCACTGGAATCCGGGGCGGTGCACCAGGCCCTGGGCGTCCGAGACCCCGAGGCCGATGGCGCGGCCCACCCCCAGCGGCGAGCGCTGGTAGGGGAAGAAGGCGACGGGCTCGCCCTCCTCCCGGACCACCGCGATCCGGGCCCCGTGCCTGCACCGGCCGACGGCCAGGGCGAACTCCGGGGCGAGGAAAGGATTCGCGAGCTGGGCCGAGCCGTCCTCGAAGGCGCGTGCCTGCAGGGCGGACCAGGCAGCCCGGTCGGCAGCGGTGAGCTCGCCCGGCCGGTACACACTGATGTTCACGTCAGGAAGCCCGACTTTTCGCCGCGCGGCCCCGACGGCGCCGCGCGTGGGCCAGCAGGAACAGGAGGAGGCTGACGGCCGCGACAGCGGCGACGCCGCCCCGCACTGTCCAGGCGTGCAGCGCGAGCATGGTCTGCGCGACCAGCAGGTCGACGGCGACGGCGCCGCCCGCCGCCACCACGGCGCGGCTGAGCGGATCGAGGCCGCGCAGCGCGGCGCCGACGGCACACGCGGGCGCGACTATCAGGAAGAAGAGCGTGAAGGGCGCGCGCAGCGGCGAGCCGATGTCGGCGAGCGCGAGCGCGGCGCCCACCCCCGCGATGGCCGTGGCCGCCCCGGCGACCATGGGAAGGGAATCCCCGGGCGGTGCCATGACGCCCGTGCCCGCGTGCTCGTGGGCCGGGCCGGGCGGGCCCGTGGGGCCCGGCCGCCGGGCGGGCCCGGAGGACTCGGGTGGTTCGGAAAGCTCAGAGAGATCGGACAGATCGGTCAGCTCGCTCACGCCCGTCGGGCCGGTTGGACCAGTGAGACCGGTGGGATCAGTGAAGCTCTGCATTGGCGACTTAGCCCCCCGAAGCGCCGGATGCCAAGTTTCAATGTCGCGCAATCGGCGGAGGCACGTCAAGATGTGAAGGCCGTGCAAACGGCCTCCGGTTACGCCATAGGTGAGCGAACCGGAGTCTTTCCGTCAGGCCGCCCCCCAACGGAAACTGTCGAACCGTCAGAAAATCTCCACCGGGTGATCGTGGAACGTTCGCCCATCCCTCTGTTTTGACATGGACACTTCCAGCGCACGCGGGTGACTGCTACGACATCAATGAGCAGCGCCCCTGGTAGAGGAGGTTCCATGAGACTGACCAGAGTGGTGGGTGCCGTATCGGCGCTGGCGCTCACCGCCGCACTCGCGCTCTTCGGCGCCGGTCCCGCCCAGGCCGCCGCGAAGGCCGTCGCGATGTCGGACGCGACGGGCTACGTGGCACTCGGCGACTCGTACTCGGCGGGCGTGGGAGCCGGGAGCTACGACTCCGGCAGCGGCTCCTGCAAACGCAGCACCAAGGCGTACCCCGCGCTGTGGGCCGCCGCGCACACCCCCGCGAGCTTCACGTTCACCGCGTGCTCGGGCGCCCGAACGGGTGATGTCCTCAGCGGCCAGATCGGCGCGCTGAACGGCTCGACCGGGCTCGTGAGCATCAGCATCGGCGGAAACGACGCCGGATTCTCGGACACCATGAGCACATGCGTGTTCAGCGACGACAGCACCTGCCTGGACCGGATCGCCCAGGCCCGCGACTACATCGACGGAACGCTGCCCGGACAGCTCGACCGGGTGTACTCGGCCATCGGCGCCAAGGCGCCGTCCGCCCATGTCGTCGTGCTCGGCTATCCACGCTTCTACAGACTCGACGAGGGCTGCGCCGGGCTCAGCGACGTCAAAAGATCTGCCATCAACGACGCCGCTGACGCCATCGACGCCGTGATCGCCGGGCGCGCCGCCGGCCACGGCTTCACCTACGCCGACCCCAACACCACCTTCGGCGGGCACGAGCTCTGCTCGGGCGACGCGTGGCTGCACAGCCTCACCTGGCCGGTGAACGAGTCCTACCACCCGACCGCCGACGGCCAGTCCCGGGGCTACCTGCCGGTCTTCACGTCAGCCGCCTGACCCCGGGCCGTATGTGCCGCGGTGCGCACCTCCGTACGTACCGCCGTACGCGCCGCCCCGATCGCCGCCGCCGTACGTCGGGCCGCCCGAGGGCGACCGGCCGGGCGGCGACGCGTGGCCCGTGGCACCCGTGGGGCCCGACGACGGGGACGTCCCTCCCGTCGGGCCCTTCCCGCACCGCACCGTGAACGAGACATGAGAGGAGGTCACCTGCTGAGGGCTCCTGACCTCGACCGCGATCCAGTCGTCGCCCGCGTCGGACGGGCCGCGGTCCGACTCCGTGTGACCGACCGTCTGTGCCTTGCCCGAGGTGAAGTGCAGCGTCCGCCAGCCGCCGTCGGTCACCTTGCCGCTGCCCGTCACCCAGCGGTAGACGACGTCCACCGGGGTGCGCCCCACCGCGAGGACCGCCCGGAACGCCGGCGCGGCCGCCTCCGCGGGCGGGCACGTGCCGGTGTACTGGTCGCGCTGGGCGGTGACCGCGACCCGCACCCCGTAGTCGGCGGAGGAGCCGGGGGAGCCGGGAGAGGCGGCGCTTCCGGAGTTCCCGGAGCCCGTGGCCGGCGGCGCGCCCGCGTCCTTGCCGCCGGGCGAGGCGGTCCCGCCCTGCGCCGCGGTGCCGCCCGAGTCGCCGCTGTTCTGGGTGAGCGCCCACACCAGACCGCCCACCAGCAGCGCGGCGGCCAGCGCGGCCGCCACGAGCACGGTGGCGATCCGTCGGCCCTCTCCCTCGGGCCCGGGTTCCGGCTCCGGCGCGGGCCCGCCGGGCGGCGGGCCGAAACCCGGCGGCGGAGTACGGGGAGCGGCGGGCCCGTCCGTGGCGGCGGGACCGGCGGGGACCGTGGGCGCGTGGGCGAGGTCCGGCCCCTGCGGCATGCGGGAGGCCCCGGCGCCCTGGGCCGCGACCGTGCGCAGCATCCGCTCCGCCTCCGCCGCGCCCAGCCGCCGCGCCGGATCCTTGCGCAGCAGCCCGTCCAGGACCGGGGCGAGTGTGCCCGCGGCGCGCGGCGGCGGGAGCTCCTGGTCCACCACGGCCCGGATCGTGCCCAGCGGGGTCTCCTGACGGAAGGGGGAGAAGCCCTCCACCGCCGCGTAGAGCATCACCCCGAGCGACCAGAGGTCCGACGCCGGGCCGGGCGGCTGCCCGAGTGCCCGCTCGGGGGCCAGGTACTCGGGCGAGCCCACCAGCTCGCCGGTCCTCGTCAGTGCCGAGCTGCCCGCGACCGTGGCTATCCCGAAGTCGGACAGGACCACCCGGCCGTCGTCGGCCAGCAGGACGTTGCCCGGCTTCACGTCCCGGTGCAGCACGCCCACCTGATGCGCGGCCCGGAGCGCGGCGGCCGTCTCCGCGCCGATGTGCGCCGCACGCGCGGGCGTGACCGCGCCCTGTGCTTCCAGAACTTCGGCGAAGGAGAGCCCCCGGACCAGCTCCATGACGATCCACGGCCGGCCGTCCTCCGTGACGACGTCGTACACGCCGATGACATTGCGGTGCGAGATGCGGGCCGCCGCCCTGCCCTCGCGCTCCAGCCGCGCGTAGAGCTGCCGGACCTCGTGTTCCAGGAGGCCGGCGGGCGCGCGCACCTCCTTCACCGCGACCTCGCGGTCCAGCACCTCGTCCCTGGCCCGCCACACCACGCCCATCCCGCCCTGGCCCAGCCGGTCCAGCAGCCTGTACCGGCCCGCCACCGGCCGCTCGCCGCGGCCGTCCCGTCCTGCCTGCCCGGTTCCGGAATCCCCGCTCATCGACGGGCCCCCTCCCGCAAGAGAGCAATTCGGGGTGAATGTACCGCAACGGAGCGTGATTGCCCCCTCTTGCGCACGGACAGACCGCCGCCAACTGTCGGCCGACGGCGGCAGGTTCACGCCAGCTCTGTCAACGCCCTTGACGTCACGGTGAATCCGGCCTGCCGATGCGCGGGTGACGGAAAGGGGCGGTAGGGTTACCCTGCCTGGGCCGGGTGCCTCGTACGGGTGGGGAGTCTTCGATGGATCAGATAGCAATGCGCGGCAGGCCACGAGTGCCTGCCATCGGCTGCAACAGTGGCGCGACCAGCGCGCGCCTCGACCGCCACCTCGCGGTGCTGGGCGGACCCGCCCTGCCACAGCGGGAGGTCGAGGGCGCGACCCTGCTCATGCGTGAGCTCACCGCGCGCGACCGCGCGACGAACAAGCAGAGCAGGACGGCCAAGGTCTCGCTGCTGGCCCCGCTCAAGCGGCTGCGCCGCTCGCTCTTCGGCAACCACGACTAGACGCGGACCCGGCCCGGAACGCGTCGCCCGTACCCATGAGCGGGGTCCGATCCCCAGCCCCGCCCTTCGCGTGACCATGTGACGCCACGCCAGGGCTCCACCCGGGGCGCGGCTGGGGAAGCCCGCACGGCATCGATCGCGCTACTGGCAGCGCGCGTCGGTGGCCGTCCGGGCGTGTCGCCGATGCCGATGCCCAGGCTCGGCGGCGTTTCCATGCGCCTACAGGGGTGCCTCTTGCGCTCCGCGCGCGGCAGCACGTTCGTCGTGGCTGGTCGCGCCCACGCGGCGGAGCCGCAGAATGTCACAGCCCCGCGCCCCTTCAAGGCGCCCGTCCGGCGGCCGCGGGCCGTCGTTGCTTGCTCGCGCAGTTCCCCGCGCCCCTTCGGGGCGCCGCTGGACCGGCGCGCCCGACACGCCCGGGGAGCCGTCACTCGATCGGGGTGCCGCCCCGTCCTCACCACAGTGCGAACTGCCCCTCGGGTCCCTCCTCCTGATGGTCCAGCACGGATGCCGGGCGGCGGGACGCGGGCGGGGGCGGGAGGATGCCCGCGTGGCGCAGGGCCGTCGCGTCCGGGCCGTCGTCCGGGGCGAGCCGTTGCCGGCGGGCGTCCAGTTCGGCCAGCAGGGCCAGGACGGTGACCAGTTCCAGTAGCTCGGATGTCCAGGCGGCCGGCCAGTCGGCGGGGCGCAGGGACTCCAGGGTGCCGGGTTCGGCCGGTTCCGTGCGCTCCGCGAACCAGGTCTCCAGGACGCGCTCGCCGCCCGCCCGGAACTCCCACGCGCCCGCGGGCACCGGGGCGATCCGGCCGTCCCCGAGCGACAGCGTCTCCTCCGCCGGGTCGTAGCCGAGGCTCCCCGGCAGACCGCGTGACGGCACGGCGGCCCGTACGTACGGCCTGCGGCCACCCGGCAGACGGGGGCGTTCGCCCGGCGCGGGGGCGCAGTGCGCGCCCCGGGTGTGCAGCCACAGCGCGTGGCGGCCGAGCGCGACCCCCTCCTCCCATGCGCCGGGCGAGGCGGTCAGCGGGACGCGGGTCCCGGCGCGTGAGGGCCGGGCGACGGCGGCGGTCCAGGCGAGGAAGTCCTCGGCGGACACCGGGTGCCCGAGCAGCCCGCCGAGGCGGTCGAGCAGCCCTGGCGCGAGGTTCGGTTCCCGCCCGCCGGGGCGGCGGTAGAGGGGACGGATCCGGCCGGGCCGCCCGCCGCCCGGGGAGTGCCCGTCGGGCAGCAGCGCGGTGAAGGACGGGCCGTCCGTGGCGGGGGAGTGCTCCAGCACATGGATCTGATGCCCGTCACCGACCCGCCACAGCTCCGGGCGCGCCGCGTCGATCAGCCGGTGGTCCGGCAGCAGCCACCTCCGGTCGTACGGCCCGTGGGCGATCCGCACGGGCTCCGGGCAGGGCCCGGCCCCGCGGGAGAGCCGCCCGGTCGCCGTGGCCTGTCCGGGCAGCTGCGGCACCGCGCTGTCCGTCGTACGGGACCGGGTCGGCCGGAAGAGCGCCGAGCGCGCCTCGCCCTCCGCCCCGGCGAGCGCGGCCCAGCGGGCCCGCAGCGTCGCGGCGTCGGGCGCCGTCACCCACGCCCGCCCCAGGCGCAACGGGGCCACGGACCATGGCATGAGGTCGGCGAGCAGCGGTGCGTCGGCGGTCACGAGGCTGGTCCCCCTTGGGCCTTCCCTTTTCGGCCTTCCCTCGGCCTTCCCTGGTCCTCGCCGGACCTCCGCGGGTCCGAACGGTGGCCGGGGCATCGTAGCGGCGCGTCGGCCGGCCCGCGCGGCGCCCGTGCGGTGGCGTGATATACGACGCGTTCCACATCTGTCGGCGACTACGGGGTAGCAGAAGCGGAATCACGACGTCGCGCACCCGGCGGATTCGGAGGGATCCGATTCGCGGTGCGATACGTCCCTTCCATGTCGATCCAAGTCCGCGCTGTCGGAGGTGGGATGCAGTGGCCGGTTTCAGAGCACTCGCACGAGAGGTGCGCAATCCACGGAACACCATCGCTTTGCGACGGACATCCTTGCGCAAATGCCTCGAACGCTTCGCCCCCTACGGGCACCGTGCGACCTGGCACCATCTGTGCGCCGTGGCGGGCATCGCCCCCGACGACCGCGCCCCCGACCCGGCGCGGCTGATCGCGGCACTGACCGAACTGGAGGAGGCCCGCGCCGTCTGGCTGGCCTACGAGGCGTCGTTCGCCGACCGCCGCAAGCGCGAGAAGCACGACGGAATCCGCCAGCCGACCGCCCTCGACGACTGGCACCGCAACACCTGGGGCGGCTGTGACGTCGTGCCCTGCGCGAGCCCCACGGTGTACCCCGCCCCGCGCCTCGCCGAGGTGCTGCGCCGCGTGATCGCCGCGATGGAGGCGGGGCCCGGCGAGTCCTGCCCGGTCTGCCGCCAGGAGCGGCTCGTATGGCGCTTCGACCTGGAGCGCTGCCCCTCAGAGGGGCCCGTCTGCACGGACTGCGGCATTGTGGTGCCGGTGCCCGTGCTCACCGTCGCGGCGCTGGCCGCCGCGCGCCGCCGCGCCTTCGAGGGGCAGCGGACGGAGAGGTACGCGGTCGTCTAGAGGCCGCGCCGTGAGGGGGTGGTGACCGTCGGCCGTCCGCGGTGCGAGGATGCGGCGCACAGGCTTCCGGACGACGAGAAGGCGGACGGCATGGCACAGTTGCACGATCTGACCGCGTTGGAACAGGCCGAGGCGATCCGGGCCGGGCGTCTGTCGCCCGTCGAGCTGACGGAACACTACCTGGAGCGCATCGGCAGACTGGACGCCTCGGTGGGCGCCTTCATCACCGTGACACCCGAGTCGGCCAGGAAACAGGCGGCCGACGCCGAGAGCGAGGCGGCGGCCGCCCGCAGGGAAGGGCGGGAGCTCCCGCCGCTGCACGGCGTACCGGTGCCGGTGAAGGACCTCAGCTTCGTCGCGGGCGTGCGCTGCACGATGGGGTCGGCGGCGCTCGCCGACCACGTACCGGCCGTGGACGACCACGTGGTCACCCGGCTGCGCAGGGCGGGCACGATCATGCTGGGCAAGACCAACACCCCCGAGTTCGGCCTGCCCCCCTACACGGAGAACGCCGTGGCGCCGCCCGCCCGCACCCCGTGGGACCTGGAGCGCTCCGCGGGCGGTTCGAGCGGCGGGGCGGGTGCCGCGGTCGCGGCCGGGCTCGCGCCGCTCGCGCACGGCGGCGACGGCGGCGGCTCCATCCGCATCCCCGCCTCGGCGTGCGGGCTCTTCGGCATCAAGCCGAGCCGGGGCCGGGTGAGCAACGGCCCCGTCCTGCACGACGTCACCGGGCTCGTCACCTCGGGCCCCCTGGCCCGTACCGTCGCCGACGCGGCCGCGCTCCTCGACGTCCTCGCGGGCCCCGAACCCGGCGACCCGTACACGGCGCCCGCGCTGCCGCCCGGCGAGACCTTCGCGGACCACGCGCGCCGCGAGCCGGGCCGCCTCCGCATCGCTCAGCTGACCACTGCCCCCGTCCCCGGGGCGGAGCCGCACCCCGACTGCCGGGCCGCCGCGGACGAGGCGGCGGCGCTGCTGCGGGAGCTCGGCCACGAGGTGGAGGAGCTGTCCCTGCCCGACGACCCGACGCTCGGCGAGTCCTTCACCCGCCTGTGGGAGGTCATCGCGGCGGTCCAGCCCGTCCCCGAGAGCCGCGCCGGGCAACTGTTGCCGCTCACCCGCCATCTGCGCGAGCGCGGCAACCGCGTGGGCGGGCCCGCGTTCGCCCGCGCGCTCTACGCCCTGCGGAAGGTGACGCAGCTCGTCGCCGACGGCCTCCAGACGCCGGGCACCGGCTACGACGTCATCCTCACCCCGACCCTCGCCCAGCCCCCGCTCCCGGTGGGTGCCCTGCGCGACGACGCCGACCCCGGGGCGGAGTTCGCGAACGTCATCCGCTTCACGCCGTTCACGCCCCTGTGCAACGCGACGGGCCAGCCCGCGGTCAGCGTGCCGCTGCACTGGAACGCGGCGGGCCTGCCGATCGGAGTCCAGCTCGCGGGGCGCTACGGGGACGAGGCCACGCTGATCTCCTTGTCGGCACAGCTGGAGGCGGCGAGGCCGTGGGCGGGCCGACGGCCCGAGGTGTGGTGACGGGCTAGGAGTCCGCCGCCCGGCGCTCGACCAGGAGGCGGGAGCCGCAGCCGTACTGGCCCACCCGGTCGTCCGGGTTGGACAGCACACAGCTCTCCAGCGACAGGCAGCCGCAGCCGATGCAGTCGTCCAGGTGGTCCCGCAGCCGTCCCAGCTGTTCTATGCGCTGGTCGAGCTCCTCCCGCCACAGCTCCGACAGGCGCGCCCAGTCGCTGCGGTTCGGCGTGCGCTCGTCCGGGAGCTCGGCCAGCGCCTCGCGGATCGTGGCGAGCGGGATGCCGACGCGCTGCGCGGCGCGGATGAAGGCGACGCGGCGCAGCGCGTCACGGTCGAAGCGGCGCTGGTTGCCCGCCGTGCGGCGGCTGCTGATCAGGCCCTTGGCCTCGTAGAAGTGCAAGGCGGAGACAGCCGCGCCGCTGCGCGCGGCCAGCTGCCCGACGGTGAGTTCCTGGACGGCGTGGGAAATCTGGGGCACGGGCCCGACCTTACGGTACGCCCAGGCGTACCATCCTGAGCAAGCGCTCAGTAGCCCTGGGAGGCGGCGACATGGCGGAGCCCCGGATCTTCTCCTCGCTCGACGAACTGCGGTCGGCGGTCGGCGACGAGCTCGGCCCCGGCGACTGGGTGGAGGTGGACCAGAAGCGGATCGACCTCTTCGCCGAGGCGACGGGGGACCACCAGTGGATCCACGTGGACCCGGAGCGCGCGGCGGACGGCCCCTTCGGCACGACGATCGCGCACGGCTACCTCACGCTCTCCCTGCTGCCGCTGTTCGTCCCGATGCTGATGCGGGTCGAGGGTGTGCGGATGGGCATCAACTACGGCCTGAACAAGGTCCGTTTCCCCGCGCCCGTCCCCGTGGGCTCGCGGCTGCGCGCGCGGGCGGTCCTCACCGCCGTGACGGAGGTCGAGGGCGGGGTGCAGCTGACGACGGCGGTGACGGTCGAGCGCGAGGGCGGCACGAAGCCGGTGTGCGTGGCGGAGTCGGTGAGCCGCTTCAGCCGCTGACCCCGGGTGCCGGCCGGACCGCTATCCGGAACCGTCTTCTGGTGTCCGCGCCGACCGCGGCGTTAGGTTGGGAGGGCACGGCTCCCGAACAGATCCGTCCGCTCGTCAAGCCCCATGACACGCAGGGAGAAGACCGTGATCGCTCACGACGCTCTGTACATCGACGGCAGCTGGCGGCCGGCGCTCGGCACCGGCGTCATCGACGTGGTCAACCCGGCCGACGAGCAGGTCATCGCCAGTGTGCCCGCCGGTTCCGCGGAGGACGTCGACGCCGCCGTGGCCGCGGCCCGCGCCGCGCTGCCCGGCTGGGCGGCCGTCCCGCCCGCGCGCCGCGGCACGTACGTCGCCGCGCTGCGCGACCAGCTCGTGGCCCGGCGGGACGAGTTCGTGGCGACCATGACCGCCGAGCTCGGCGTGCCCGTCGGCTTCGCCCGGCGCGTCCAGACCGGAATCCCCATCGCCGTCGCCGGCTCGTACGCGGAGCTCGCCGCCACGTACGCCTTCGAGGAGCGGATCGGCAACTCCGCCGTCCACCACGAGCCGGTGGGCGTCGTCGGCGCGATCACGCCGTGGAACTACCCGCTGCACCAGATCGTCAACAAGGTGGCCCCCGCGCTGGTGGCCGGGTGCACGATCGTCCTCAAGCCCGCCGAGGACACCCCGCTGACCGCCCAGCTGTTCGCGGAGTGCGTGGCCGCGGCGGAGCTCCCGGCAGGCGTGTTCAACCTCGTCACGGGCCTCGGCCCGGTCGCCGGGCAGGCGCTCGCCGAGCACCCGGGCGTCGACCTGGTCTCCTTCACCGGCTCGACCGACGTCGGCAGGCGCATCGGCGCGATCGCGGGCGGCGCCGTCAAGCGCGTGGCCCTGGAGCTGGGCGGCAAGTCGGCGAACGTGGTGCTGCCCGGCGCCGACCTGGCGAAGGCCGTCGCCGCCAACGTGGCCGACGTCTGCCGCAACACCGGCCAGTCCTGCAACGCCCTCACCCGCCTCCTCGTCCACACCGACCAGTACGAGGAGGCCGTCTCCCTCGCGGCCGCCGCGGTCGCCTCGTTCGTGCCCGGCGACCCGACCGACCCCGACGTCCGCGTCGGGCCGCTGGTCAACGCCAAGCAGCAGGCCCGCGTCCGCGCGTACATCGACAAGGGCGTCGAGGAGGGCGCCCGCCTGGTCACCGGCGGCTCCGCCGCGCCGGAGGGCCGGGAGAAGGGCTACTTCGTCCGCCCGACCGTCTTCGCCGACGTCACCCCGGAGATGACGATCGCCCAGGAGGAGATCTTCGGCCCGGTGCTCTCCCTCATCAGGTACGAGGACGAGGACGAGGCCGTACGCATCGCCAACGGCACCGTCTACGGTCTGGCCGCGGCCGTCTGGGCGGCCGACGGGGCCACGGCCGCCGCGTTCGCCCGGCGCCTGGAGGCCGGACAGGTCGAGATCAACGGCGGCGGCTTCAACATCCTGGCCCCGTTCGGCGGCCACAAGCAGTCGGGCATCGGCCGCGAACTGGGCGCGCACGGGCTGGCGGAGTACCTCCACACCAAGTCGCTCCAGTTCTAGCGGTAGTTCCGGCGGCGGGTGCGGGTCGGTTTTGCTGCGCCTACTGGGCTGCCTCGTCTGCCCGGTTCGCGGCTGCGGGTCCGTTGTGGCTGGTCGCGCCCACGCGGCGGAGCCGCAGAATGTCACAGCCCCGCGCCCCTTCGGGGCGCCGAGTCGAGAGGAAGCACCGCCATGGTCCGTGCCGCCGTTCTGCCCGCCGTGGGCGCCCCGCTGCGGATAGCGGAGATCGAGCTGCCCGAACCGGGCCCCGGGCAGGTGCGGGTCAGGCTGGCCGCCGCCGGGGTCTGCCACTCGGACCTCTCGCTCTCCGACGGGACCCTGCGCCAGCCGGTGCCCGCCGTCCTCGGGCACGAGGGCGCGGGCACCGTCACAGCCGTGGGCGAGGGCGTCGACCGTGTGGCGCCCGGCGACCGGGTGGTGCTCAACTGGGCGCCGTCCTGCGGCACCTGTCACTTCTGCGGGCTCGGGGAGCCCTGGCTGTGCGCGGCGTCGGGCGCGGCGGCCACCACGCCCTACGCCCGGCTCGCCCACGGCGGCGACGAGCTCTACCCGGGCCTGGGCACCGCCGTCTTCGCCGAGGAGACCGTCGTCGCGGCGGACGCCGCCCTCCCCCTGCCGGAGGGCGTGCCGCTGACGGAGGCGGCGCTGCTGGGCTGCGCGGTGCTCACCGGCTACGGCGCGGTGCACCACTCCGCGCGCGTCCGGCCCGGCGAGTCCGTCGCCGTCCACGGCATCGGCGGCGTGGGCCTGGCCGCCCTCCAGGCCGCGCGGATCGCGGGCGCGGACACGATCGTCGCCGTCGACGTGTCCCCGGAGAAGGAGCCCCTGGCCCGCGCCGCCGGGGCCACCGAGTTCGTCCTCGCCGACGACACCACCGCGAAGCGGGTCCGCGAGCTCACCGACGGCCACGGCGCCGACGTGGCCCTCGAATGCGCGGGCCGCGCCGACGCCATCCGTACGGCCTGGTCGGCCACACGCCGGGGCGGCCGCACCACGGTCGTCGGCATCGGCGGCCGCGAGCAGCAGGTGACGTTCACGGCTCTGGAGCTTTTCTATTTCGGCCGGACGCTTTCCGGGTGTGTTTACGGGAACAGCGATCCGGCGAAGGATCTGCCGGTCATCGCGGAGCATGTGCGGGCGGGGAGATTCGATCTGTCCGCGATGGTCACCGGGCGGATCGGGCTCGATGGGATTCCTGAGGCGTTTGCGGCGATGACGGCTGGGCGGGGTGGGCGGTCTCTTGTCGTTTTCCCGGGCGCCTAGGAGCTCGGCCGGTTGTGCAGTACGGCGGCTGCGGGTCCGTTGTGGTTGCGCGCGCCCACGCGGCGGAGCCGCAGAATGTCACAGCCCCGCACCCCTTCGGGGCGCCCCCTTGCAGGGGCGCTACTTCCTGCCCGGTTCCCTTCCCGCCAGTTGGACCACCAGGAGTGTCAGGGTCACCAGGGCCACGATGCGCGTAGCGGCCTGGAGGCCGTTCCAGTGGGCCGACTGCCACATGGCGAACCACTCGCCGCCGATGGCGATGAAGCCCGCGCCGAACAGCAGGATGAGCATCACCAGACCCAGCGTGGTGATCCGTCGCGCCGCCCTGTGGGTCCCGGAGCCGCGCAGCCACAGGGCGGTTCCGGCGATCAGTACCAGCGCCGTGAGCGTCTCCCAGATGATGATCGCGACGTAGACGATGTCCTGGAGCGTGTGGTTCGTGACGGCCCGCCACATCAGGTCGTCGTCGTGGAACGTCGTGTCCATCGCCATGACATGCCGGACGAACTCCCGGTTCGTGTCGAAGTCCGTCATGTTGCCGAAGGCGACGAGCGCGATGTACAGCGCCACGGTCCCGGTCAGTGCCGCCGCCGCGACCGGCGGCGTTCCCCACCGCCCGGCCCGTTCCTGCCAGTTCCTCATCGTCCGACCTCCCACCCGCGCAGCTCGGCCAGCCCCTGCCGTCTGCATGCCCGTACGGGCCGCGAAGTACGCCCTGACCGGCGGTTTTCCCCGTGTTTAGGGGGTCAGCGGGCTTCCATCGTCACAGTGAAGGAGAAGCGGTCGCCCCGGTAGTGGATCCGCGCCACGTCCACCACTCGGCCGTCCTCGTCGTAGGTGACCCCCGTGTAGTGCAGGATCGGGCTGAGCAGCGGGATGCGGAGCAGACGTGCCGTCTCCGGGTCGGCGAGGCGCGCCTCGACGGTGTCCGTGATGCGGCTGATGCGTACGCCCACCGCGTCGCGCAGCACCTTCGTCATCGGCCAGCGGGCGAGGTCGGCCAGGTCGATGCGCTCGGCGAGCTCGGGGCGTACCAGGTTCTCCGCCCAGTTGGTCGGCTCGCCGGTGTGCTCGTCGCAGCGCAGCCGGCGGTAGGCCGTCGCCTCGTCGAGGTCCGGGAAGTGCTCCGCGAGCTCCGCCGGTATCTTCTCCGGGCCGTGCCCGAGGACCTCCGTGTGCTCCCCGGACTGCTGGGCGACGATGGCGTCCACCGAGCCCAGCAGCCGGACCGGGGAGCCGCGCCGGGCGCTCGGTTCGATGAATGTGCCGCGCCGCCGGTGCCTGCTGATGAGCCCTTCCGCCTCCAGCTCCTTCAGCGCCTGCCGCATGGTGAGGACGCTCACGCCGTAGTGCTCGGCGAGGGCGTCCTCGGTCGGCAGCCGCAGCGGGTCACCGGCGCCGCGCCCGAGTATCGAGGCGCGCAGCGACTGCGACACCTGGTACCAGAGCGGCAGCTTGCGGTTGAGCGCGACGGAGTCGGGGGCGAAAGTGGTCACGGGGGCTCCGGCTGTACGGCTGCTGGGCGGCTGGCGGACCATCACCGGCGGTAATGGCGCTCCAGACCTTGCCATACGCCGTCGTATCCCGCCTGCAGGTGGTCGGCGGTCCGGGCCCGCGCGGTGGTCGTGATGGGCCAGCGCGTCTCGAACATGAAGGCCAGGCCGTCGTCCACCTTCTGCGGCCGGAGCTCGGCCGCGCTGGCTTTGTCGAAGGTCGCGCGGTCGGGGCCGTGCGCCGACATCATGTTGTGCAGCGAACCGCCGCCGGGCAGGAAGCCCTCCGCCTTGGCGTCGTAGGCGCCCTCGATGAGGCCCATGTACTCGCTCATCACGTTCCGGTGGAAGTACGGCGGCCGGAAGGTGTCCTCGCCCACCAGCCAGCGCGGCGCGAAGACCACGAAGTCCACGCCCGCGAGGCCCGGGGTGTCCGAGGGGGAGGTGAGCACGGTGAAGATGGAGGGGTCGGGGTGGTCGTAGCTGATCGTGCCGATCACATTGAAGCGCCGCAGGTCGTAGACGTAGGGGACGAGGTTGCCGTGCCAGGCCACGACGTCCAGCGGGGAGTGGTCGTAGGTCGCCGTCCAGAGGTTGCCGCAGAACTTGTTGACCACCTCCACCGGCCCCTCCACGTCCTCGTACGCGGCGACCGGCGCGAGGAAGTCACGGGCGTTGGCCAGCCCGTTGGCGCCGATCGGGCCGAGGTCGGGGAGGCGGAACGGCTGCCCGTAGTTCTCGCAGACGTAGCCGCGGGCAAAGCCGTCAAGGAGCTCGACGCGGAAGCGCACGCCGCGCGGGATCAGCGCCACGTGGCCGGGGTCCGCGCGCAGCAGCCCGAACTCCGTGCGCAGCAGCAGCCCGCCGCGCTCGGGGACGATGAGCAGCTCGCCGTCCGCGTCGCTGAACACCCGGTCCGTCATGGAGGTGTTGGCGGCGTAGAGGTGCACGGCCATGCCGGTGCGCTGGGCGACGTCGCCGTTGCCGCCCAGCGTCCACAGCCCGGCGACGAAGTCGGTGCCCTCGGCGGGGTCGGGCAGCGGGTTCCAGCGCAGCCGGTTGGGGTCGGGCACGGAGTCGGTGAAGGGCGCCGCGCCGAGGGCGCCGTTGTCGGCACGGGTGAACGGCGGGTGCGCCGCGGAGGGCCGGATGCGGTAGAGCCACGAGCGCCGGTTGCTGTGCCGGGGCTCGGTGAACGCGGTGCCGCTCAGCTGCTCCGCGTAGAGCCCGAGCGGCGCGCGCTGCGGGGTGTTCCGCCCGTGCGGCAGCGCCCCGGGAACGGCCTCGCTGCTGTGCTCGTTGCCGAAGCCGGTCGAGTAGGACAGTGCTTCGGCGGCCTTCCGGGCCTGCTCGTTGCCCGTATCGCTCATCGCGTGCTCCCAGAGCCGATGGATTCCTATGGGAGACCGTAGGATTCCGGGCCGGGCGCGTCAATGGATCAGGGCCGGGCGCTCCCGGTCAACGGCCCGCGGCGTACCCCACCATCCGGAGCGCCAGGTCCGCGTAGAGCTCGCCGACCTCGTCCGGGGTGCGCTTGCCCTCGGAGTTGAACCAGCGGGCGACGTCGATGCACAGGGAGAGCACGGCGAGCGTGGTGCCGGGCACGTCGGGCACGGCGAAGTCGCCCGCCGCGACGCCGTCCTCGACGATGCCGCGCACCGTCGCGTCCGTCTCCCGGCGCAGCCCGACGATCTCGGCGTAGTGCTCCTCGCCGAGCGCCTGGAGCTCGTACTGCACGACGCGCGCGGTGGTGTGGTGCTCGGCGTGCCAGCGGACGAACGCCCGCACGGCGGCGGCGAGCCGCTCCGCGGGCGTGCCGTCGCGGCCGCTCTCCCGCCGCAGGATCTCCAGGGCGAGCCGGTGGCCGACGCCGCTGATCCGGTAGAGCAGCTCTTCCTTCGTCCGGTAGTGGATGTAGAGCGCGGCGGGGCTCATGCCCGCGCGGCCCGCGATGTCGCGCGTGGTCGTGGCGTGGTAGCCGCGTTCGGCGAACGCCGCCACCGCGGCGATCACCAGCCGCCGCGCGGCGTCGGGGGTGATCTCCGCCCACTGTTCACTCTGCTCGACGCCCATCCGCAGCCCCGTTCTCCGGCCCCGCCGCGGCCACTCCGCGGCGGACGCCCACCATACCGCCGGGGGTGAGCGGTTGCTTAGGACGCGGGTGCCCCCGGTCGGCCGCTCACCCCACCACCTTCCCCGCCAGCAGCACCACCCTCGCCAGTTCCTCGTGGCAGATGTCGCTGTGGGCGCCCGTCGGCGGGCCGCCGCGGGAGACGACCGAGGACGCGTCGACGTTCACGCAGTCGTCCGCCGGGAGGCCGTCGCGCAGGACGTCCGCGACGGGGATGCCCGAGCAGGCGGACACGGACTGCACGCCGTCGTGGCCCAGGGCGCCCCAGCGGGGGATGTCCAGGCCCAGGACGGAGTCGTCGTCGCGGGAGGCCATCGACGCCAGGGGGTAGAGCACGCCCAGGGCCGTGTCATGGCTGGAGTAGCAGCAGACCAGCGGGCCGTCGATGCGGTCGTAGAGGCCGCTCAGGGCCCCGCCGCGGTCCGTCGCGAAGGGCAGGCTGGAGGCGAACGCGTAGTGCGAGAAGGCGCCCTCCAGCAGTGTCACCGAGGCCACCGGGGAACGGCCGTCCGGCAGCCCGGACAGGGCGAAGGACACCAGCCGGGCGCCGAAGCTGTGCCCGACCAGGTGCACCCGCAGGGCGGGGGAGGAGCGGGCGAGGCCGCCCAGGAACGGGCCGAGGCCGTCGTGGCCGACCGTGCCCGCCCGCCGCTTCATCGTCCAGTACGAGATCTGGCGCAGCAGCTCGAACGCGCCGTGCCACAGCCGCTCCATGCCGTCCACCACGCCGCCGAACAGCGAGGCGGACAGGGCGCCCACGCTCTCCAGCGCCGAGGCGAAGTCCCCGCACACCTGCCGGGCGTCGGCGGTGAGCATGGCGGGCAGGGGACCGGGCCCCAGGTCGTACACCCCCGGGGCCTGGCCGTTCGCGGCCTGCGCCGCGGGTGCCAGCCCGCGCGCGAGTGTGACGAACTCCTCCAGCCGCGCCGGGTCGTCCGGCCGCTGGGCCAGCAGCTCCGACAGCCGGTCCACCGCCGCCTCCTGGCAGGGCAGGAGGCGGACGAGCGCCTCCCGGGTGGCGGGGTCGAGCCCCGCGTGGACCGCCCGCGCCCGCACCCCCTGCTGCGGGAAGTGCGGGACCGGCTCGTCCGGGAAGTCCATCGACGGCCAGATCACCCCGGCGTAGCCGACGCGGTGCCCGGCCGCCTCCGCCCCTCCCGCGGCCAGCAGGCCCGGGAACGGGGCGAAGAAGGCGGTGTAGAGCCGCGTCGCCGACGAACGGTCGTTGTTCCAGCCGTGCGCGAACATCACCAGGTCGGTGACGCCCTGTTGCGCCACTCCTCGCGTCAGCGCGTCGCTTTCGGCCGGATCCGGATGCCCGTCCTCGTCGAACGTCAGCTCCCAGTACGGCTCCACGCTCATGCCCGGTGTGTCTGCCACGGCAAGTCCCCCTTGTGCGGCCCGAATTGTGCGCGCATCGTCCCGCTGTCAAGGGGGCCTGTCCAGCCGTACGGCACGGGTTCACACTCCCGTGCCGCACGATGTTCACGAGGCGGACAGAGAGGTGAACGGAGAGGTGAACGGCAGGTGCGTCAAGGGGTCAGCAGATCCGCCGCCCGTACCCGGTGCAGGTGGATCAGGACGTCGTAGCCGCGGCCCAGCGCCGTCCGGTAGTCCGGTGTCGGGTAGTCCGTGCCGATGTCCCGCGTCGGCCGTGCCACGTCCAGCCACGCCCGCGCGGCGGCGGGCGCCGTCCGCATGTCCAGCACGTAGTCGCGGTACGGCACCTTGTCCAGCGTGTACTCGTTGCTGCCCGGCGCCGCCGGGTCGACGGTGACGACGCGCGTGGGCTGCCCGTCGTGCATGGCGTTGAGGGAGCCCTCGTCGAAGGTGAGGCGGACGTTCACGTAGCGCTTGCCCAGCAGGTCGCGCAGGAAGGCGCCCTGCACCTTCGGGTAGTACTTCGGGTCGTTGGTCTCGTACGCCACGTGCGCGTTGTGCGCCGACAGCAGGATCTTCTCCCCGGTCTGCCGCTGCCACCAGGCGACGTTGGCCGCCATCGTCTCGTCCCGGTAGCGCATCTCCGCGGCCATGTCCTCGTCGGAGGTGGTGTACGGGTACATCGCGGCCACCTGCGCGATGGCCCGCGCGTGCTGGAGCACCCAGGGGAACTCGCCCCGCCCGTCCCGCGCGCCCTTCGGCTTCAGCGTCTCCAGCAGGCCGAGCGCCTCGCGCGCGTTCGCGGCCATCGCCTTGCGCTCGCTCATCGGACGCTTGGGATAGGCGTCCATGTAGTCGTTCACGCTCTGGCCGGCCGCGGGACGCTGCGCGCGGTAGAGCTCGGTGAAGCGCGGCAGCAGCGCGGGGCGGTGCTCACCGACGTACGCCGTCACCCGGTCGAAGAGCTCCGGGCCCGCGTAGGCCGCGTCGTCCCCCATGAAGCGGACCTTCTTCGCGTGGTGCGTGTTGTACGCGCGCATCCACTCGAACAGGTCCAGGTACTCCCGGGTGTTCCACATGCGGTACGCGTTCTGGAACTCCTCCTTCATGATCTGCCGGATGTCGCCCTTGCCGTGCACCACGTAGTCGTCGATCCGCACGCCGGTGCTCCAGTTGGCCTCCAGGGCGAAGGTGGTGAAGCCCTTCTCCTCGACCAGGTAGCGGAAGACGCGGTGCTTGTTGGCGAAGAACTCGTGCGAGCCGTGCGTGGCCTCGCCCAGGCCCACCACGTCGGCGGCGCCGATCATGCGCCCCAGCGGCCGCAGGTCCCGCAGGTCGCCGGCAGGCTCGGTGGTACGC
>NZ_JAINFC010000359.1 GCF_020740835.1 Streptomyces sp. UNOC14_S4 | reverse complement strand
CTCCTGCTCCCCGCCGGCCTCGCCCGCTGGGCGCGCCGCCGCCGCTTCACCAACGTCACCGAGCTCGACTGGTGGGAGGCGGTGGAGCTGCCCGGCCCGGCGGGCCCGGTCCGCTGCGACTTCGTTCCCGCCCACCACTGGAGCAAGCGCACCCTCACCGACACCTGCCGTTCCCTGTGGGGCGGCTGGGTCCTCACGGCGCCCGGCGGGCAGCGCGTCTACTTCGCGGGGGACACCGGCTACGGCCACTGGTTCGAGGCCATCGGCCGCCGCTACGAGGCCATCGACCTCGCGCTGCTGCCCATCGGCGCCTACGAGCCGCGCTGGATGCTGGGCCCCGTCCACACGGACCCGGAGGAGGCGGTACGCGCCTGCGGCGACCTGGGCGCGCGGGCGATGGCCCCCATGCACTGGTCGACGTTCGTCCTCTCGGCCGAGCCCCCTCTGGAGCCGCTGCTCCGCGTCCGGGCGGCGTGGGAGGCGGCGGGCAGACCACGCGAGGATCTATGGGACCTGCCGATCGGTGCCAGCCGGGTGCTGGCATAAAAGGGCCCCTGCAAGGGGCGCGGGGAACTGCGCGACCAGCCACGACGGACCCGCAGACGCGAACGGAGTTTACGAGGCACCCCGGATGGCGCCCCCTTTACAGAACCTTTGCAGCGGTGAACGAATCACGGCGCGGAAGCCCTCCGACAGCACCATTTCCGGTCACGGCTACCGCACCACGGGACAAAAAACAAGGATTTTGTTGCGGCCCCCCGTCCGGTGACCATGTCGTGTCGCACAGATCCGCGACCTGCCCGCAGGACGAGAGGCGCACCCCCTCATGCACGACACCGACGACGGCAAGAACGCCCGCCGCTTCGGCCTACCGACAGCTGTCGCCCTGGTGATGGGAAACATCATCGGCGGCGGCATCTTCCTGCTGCCCGCCTCGGTCGCCCCGTTCGGCACGGTCAGCCTGCTCGCGTTCGGCGTCCTCACGATCGGGGCCATCGCGCTGGCCCTGGTCTTCGGACGGCTCGCCGGACGCTTCCCGCGGACCGGCGGGCCCTACGTCTACGCGCGTGAGGCGTTCGGCGACTTCGCCGGGTTCCTGTCGGCGTGGTCGTACTGGACGATGACCTGGGTCAGCAACGCCGCCCTGGCCGTCGCGGGCGTCGGCTACTTCCACGTACTCACCGGGGGCCAGTCCTCGAAGGGCACCGACCTGGTCGTGGCCCTGGCCGCGCTCTGGCTCCCGGCGCTGGTGAACTTCGCCGGCACCCGCTGGGTGGGCGCGATCCAGCTGATCGCCACCGTGCTGAAGTACATCCCGATGCTCTTCGTCGCGGTCGTGGGCGTCTTCTACTTCGACCCCAAGAACCTCGGCGGCTTCACCGAGGGCGGCGGCGACTGGGTGGGCGGCCTCACCGCGGCGGCGGCGATCCTGCTCTACAGCTACGTGGGCGTGGAGTCCGCGGCCATGAGCGCGGGCGAGGTCCGCGACCCCGAGCGCAACGTCGGCCGCGCGAGCGTCCTCGGCACCATCGGCGCGGCCCTCGTCTACCTGCTGGGCACGGTGTCCGTCTTCGGCACCGTCCCGCACGACAAGCTGGTGAAGTCCACCGCCCCGTTCTCGGACGCCGTGGACGCGATGTTCGGCGGCACCTGGGGCGGCACCCTGATCGCCGGTGCCGCGGTGATCTCCATCATGGGCGCCCTCAACGGCTGGACGCTGATGAGCGCCCAGGCCCCGTACGCGGCGGCGAAGGACGGCCTCTTCCCGGCGGTCTTCGGCAAGAAGAAGCGCGGGGTGCCCACGGCGGGCGTGCTCGCCGCGGCCGTGCTCGCCTCGCTGCTGACGCTCGTCAACTACACGATCGGCGAGGGCGGGGTCTTCGAGATCCTCGTCCTGATCACCACCTTCTCCGCGACCGTGCCCTACCTGCTCGCCGCGGCCGCCCAGCTGTACTTCCTGCTGACCGGGCGCCGCGACAAGGTGCACACGGGCCGCATGACGTGGGACATCACCCTCGCCCTCGGCGCCTTCGCCTTCGCCTTCTGGCTGGTGGCGGGCGCGGGCTACGCAGCGATCTACCAGGGCGTGCTGTTCCTCTTCGCGGGCATCCTGGTGTACGTGTGGCTGGCGGCCCGCCGCCCGGCGGCCTCCGGTGCCCAGTCGGAGGCGACGCCCGAGGCCGCGCCCGCCGCCGAGCCCTCGGAGGCCCTCACGCGGTGACACCGCCGTCGAGGACGAGGTCGGCTCCCACCGTGAAGCCTGCCTCGTCCGAGGCGAGGTGGAGCACCGCCGCCGCAACCTCCTCAGGACGTCCCGCGCGCCCCGCCGGGACGTCCTGTCGCATCCGCTCCGCCTTCTCCGCCGCGGTCTCCCTGGGCCGCGTCGACATCGGGGTCTCCACCGGGCCGGGGCTCACCGCGTTGACGCGGATGCCGTCCCCGATGTGATCCCGGGCGGCGTTCCGGGTGAGCGCCGAGACCGCGGCCTTGCTCGTCACATACGCGCCCATGTTCCGCAGCCGCCCGTGGGCGCCGAGGTTGGACGAGATGTTCACGATCGCGCCGCCGCCGTGGGTCCGCATGTGGCGGATCTCGTGCTTCATCGACAGCCACAGCCCCTTGACGTTGACGGCCATCACGCGGTCCCAGTCGTCCTCCTCGATGTCGGCCACCTTGGCGGGCGGTACGAGCATGCCGACGTTGTTCACGGCCACGTCCAGCCCGCCGAAGTGCTCGACGGTCCGCGCCACCAGGGCTTCGACCCGGTCGGACACGGTCACGTCCGCGGCGACCGCGAGGGCTCGTCCGCCCTCCGCCTCGATCCGCGCCACGGTCTCCCGCAACGGCACGTCCCTGCGGCCCGCGACGACGACCCGCGCACCCTCGCGGGCGAAGGCGAGCGCGACGGCCCGGCCGATCCCCGTACCGCCACCGGTGACGAGAACGGTCCGGTCGATGAAGCGTGCGGTCATGGTGACAACTCCTATTGCTTCTGCAATTACTAGAACGTTCGGTCTTGAATGAGGGTGCGAAAAGGCAGGGCGCCTCGTCCGACGCGCCCCGTAAGGGGCGCGGGGAACTGCGCGACCAGCCCCCACCGGCCGGCACTGTGAGGCGAGAACTCAGTCCAAAACGCTCAGCGCCTGCGCCGCCGCATCGCGCAAGCGCCCCGGCTCCGGACTCGTCCGGCCGACCACGCGGAGCCCCTGCAGGAGGACGAGGAGCATGCGCGCGAGCGCGACAGGATCGCGCTCCTCGGGGAGCTCACCCTGTGCGCGCGCCCGGGTCAGGGCGGACGTCAGAGCGGACTCCAGCTCGTGCCAGCTCTTCTCCACCCGGCGGGCCGCGGCGGTGTCGTGCGGCGCGAGTTCCACGGCCGTGTTGGTGACGAAGCACCCGCGCCGCAGCTCGTCGCAGGCCGACTCCTCGGCGAAGCGCCGCACCACTGCCCGTACGGCGGGCAGGGCGGGGCCGGGGGTGGACAGTTCCTCGACGACGCGCGGGTCGCTCTGCTCCCGGTACCGCTCCAGGGCCTTGAGGTAGAGCTCGTGCTTGCTCCCGAAGGTCGCGTACAGGCTCGCCCGCGCGATGCCGAGGTGATCCACGAGGTCCGCCATCGACGTCGCCTCGTAGCCGCGCCGCCAGAACAGCTCCAGGGCCGACTGCAGGGCGGCGTCCGGATCGAATTCCTTGGTCCTTGCCACGCGACGACGGTAACCCTTTCGAGAACGATCGGTCAAGAATCAACGAGGCGCCGTCACGGCCGGGAAAAGCCCGAGGAGCGGCCGGACTTGGCCGCCGACGGCGAGGGGAGCCGCTTGTAGTCTGGTGCTCCCGGCGGCACGGAGGACCGAACAGTGCGCGACCCCAGGCACCGCACCCCGATCGCCCCTCCCGAACGGCTCCGGGACCAGGTGGCGCACGCCCTGCGCGCGGCGCTCATCTCCGGCGAACTCAGGCCCGGCACGGTCCACTCCGCCCCCTCCCTGGCCGCGGGCTTCGGCATATCGGCCACTCCCGTGCGCGAGGCCATGCTCGACCTGGCCCGCGAGGGGCTGGTGGAGCCCGTACGCAACAAGGGTTTCCGGATCACCGGGGTGAGCGAGCGCGACCTCGACCAGTACGCGGAGATCCGCGCCCTGATCGAGGTCCCCACGGTCGGCCGCGTCACGCGGACGGCCACCCGCGAACAACTGGAGGCGCTGCGCCCGGTGGCGGAGGAGATCGTCGCGGCCGCGACCGCGCACGACCTGACCGCCTACCTGGAGGCGGACCGGCGCTTCCACCTCGGCCTGCTCGGCCTCTCCGGCAACGAACGCCTGGTCGAGGTCGTCGGCGAACTCCGCAAACGCTCCCGCCTCTACGGGCTGACGCGACTGGACGAACGCGGCGAACTGCTGCCGTCGGCGCGGGAACACCTGGATCTCCTGGACCTGGCGATAGCGGGCGACGCGGCGGGGACGGAGGCATGCATGTCCCACCACTTGTCGAAGGTCCGCTCACTATGGGCGCGCGAATAGCCCCCGTAAGGGGCGCGGGGAACTGCGCGACAAGCCCCCACCGACCCGCAGCCGCGCACGGAGCGCAAGCCGCACCCCAGCAGGCGCACCCGAAAACCCGTCAGAACCCCAACCGCCCAAGAACAATCCGCATCGCCCGCTCCACAGCCCCCCGCGTCCCCTCCGTATGGTCGAGTGTCTCGAAGCCGTGCCGTGCCAGCGGTACGTCCACGACCTCCACATCCGCCCCGCACTTATCGGCCGCCGCCAGGAACTCCGCGACCGTCGCCGCGATCTCCGGCCGTTCCAGCTCCGCCCGGCTCAGCACCACCGGCAGCCGCCCGGCCCCCTTCACCGCCGCCACCGGGTCGAACCGCGACCCTGCGAGCCCCCACCCCCGCAGCGGGGCGAGGAACGGATACGTGGCCGCCACGCACCGCAGCCACGGCGGGGGAGCGGCGAGCCAGTCCGCCGACAGCAACCCGCCGCCGGAGAAGAACCACAGCGCGACGCGTTCACCGTCCACGCGCGGGTGGGCCCGTACGAGCTCGACCGCCGCCGCCACGTCCTGTGCCGCACGCTCGTAGTCGGTCAGGTCGTGCAGCCGGTGATCGACCGTCACGCCGACCGCCCCCAGGCTCGCCGCGTACCGCCCGTAGCCGAGGAAGGTCGCGGAGTCCCGTGGCGTCGGCCGGGTTTCGCGTGGGAACGGGCCGCCGTGGACGAACACCACCGCGGGCCGCGGTCCCTCCGCGTCGGGCAGGTGGAGGTCGATGTGCTCCACCCGCTCGCGCGGCCGCTCGGGTACGTCCAGCAGGAAGCTGCCCTCGTACGCGGGCCGCTCCCGTACCGTGAGCCGACGCCCCTCGCCCGCGGCGCTCCGGAGCAGGACGCCGGCCAGCTCGCCGGGGGCGGAGAGCATCGGCCAGTGCCCGGTGCCGAGCTCGAAGAAACGCGACCGGGGGCCGGTGAGCCGCTGCAGGTGCGGGTCCCCGAGCCCCACCACCATCTCCAGGACGCCGATGCTCGACCCGTTGCCCGTGCACAGGACGCCGGTCATCGGCAGCTCGAACACCGCGTCCGACAGCCGTAGCGGCTGCGTGAGCGTACCCAGCGGCTGCGGCGTCGCACGGTCGGCCAGCCGGGCCGCCGCAACCGCCGCAACCGCCGCGACCGCTGCGTCCGCAGTGTCCGCTGCGTCCGCAGTGTCCGCAGTGTCCGCCGCATCCGTCGGGAGGTCCGCGAGGCTGCCCCAGCGCTGCCACCCCTCGGCCGTCGGCGGGGCGATCCACCCGCCGCCCCCGGCCCGGGACAGCGCCTCGTCGCGCACCGCCGGGTCGGGCACCAGCGCGAGGGCCGGGTCGCCGTCGCGGGGCAGGCCCGTGTCGACGAGGACGATCCGGGAGACGCGCTCCGGACGCCGGTCGGCGGCGCCCAGCACCGGATGGACGCCGTAGCAGTGCCCGACGAGCACCACGTCCGGCGCCTCCAGCCGGTCGACCGTCCGCAGCACGTCCTGGATGTGCGTCTCCAGGTCCGTACCGGGCCCCGCCTCCTCGCGGTGGGCGCCCATGCCGGTGAGCGTCACGGGGTGGGCCTCCGCCCCCGACTCCCGCAGCCGGGTGGCCACCTCCTCCCATATTCGGCCATCGGTGAATGCGCCCGGTACCAGGACGAATGCCGTCATGGGCTGGCCCTCTCCTCGCATGCCGTGGTCCGCGGGCGCCCGCCGTCCGGGGCGCCCGCGCTCGTCGGCACGCTAGGAACTCCCCCTGGGGGAGGTTCAAGGAAAGGGCTCAGGGATCAGGGATCAGGGATCAGGGATCAGCCGAAGTCCAGCGCGTTGCGCAGGCCCAGTGCCAGCCGCAGCTCGTCGTTCTTCCGGAAGAGCTCCAGCTCCGGGGCCCGGTACAGGGAGATCACCGCGCACCGCTCCGCCCGCGAGCCCACCTCGTCCAGCAGGGCGTTCACCGCCAGGCGCGCCGAGGCGTTCGCGCCCTCCATGGTCGCCAGGTCGATGTCCGTGGCCACGTAGTCCCCGCACAGGAAGAGGTTGGGGATCGCGGTACGGGCCTCCGGCCGGTCGAACCAGGTGCCGACGGGGTGGATGAGGAGCTGCTCGTCGTTCTCCGGGCGCGGGCCACCGGTCCGTACGGCCGGGTCGAGGAACCAGGAGTGCAGCGCGGAGTCGCGCAGCACCGTACGGCCCGTGTCGTTGAGCCCCGCCTTCATCTGCGCCCACACCTCCCGTGCGATCTCCTCGGGGGTGCACTGCTTGGCGGTCTTGCCGTAGAGGATGCCGGGCTTGTCCCACTCGGAGACATCCGCCGAGAAGCAGTCCGCCACCGAGCCGTCGCCGTAGTCGGCGCGGAAGTCCCGCCCCGCCCAGAACTGCGCCTGTCCTATGGACGTGATCGACCAGGGGGAGTCGATGTGGTTGATGTGGCCGTGCACGACGGGCGTCGGCTCCGTCAGATAGAACTGAATGCCCGTCATCCAGTCCGTGCGCAACGCGTCGCAGCGCGCGAGCCGCGGATCGGCGGCCCGTATCCGCGCGTTCCAGGTGGTGCGGGCGTGCTCCACCGGCATGGCCGACACGAAGTGGTCGGCGGTCACCGTCTGCCGGGTCCCGGCCGCGTCCTCGACCACCGCCCCGTCGATCCGCCCGTCCGTCAGTCGCAGGTCCCGTACGGTCCAGCCGGTGCGGAAGGTGACGCCGAGGGAGCGCAAGTGGGCGACCCATGGGTCGATCCACGCCTCGTTCGTGGGCGCGTTCAGCACCCGGTCGGGCTCGCCCTCGGAGCCGCGCCCCAGCATGTTGAGGAGGAACGCCTCCATGCAGGTGGCCACGGTTCTGGTGCTGGCCACCTCCGCCTTCGTCGCCACGATGTTGCGGGTGATGCCGATGGCCAGCAGCCGCTGGTAGTTCGGCGACATCTGCGCGCCCCGGATGAAGTCCCACCACGGCGTGCGCTCCCACTGGTCGAGCCGCCGCTTCTCGCAGCTCGTGAACCAGACGAGCAGCCGGTTCACGAAGTACGCGAGCTCGGTGGCCGGGATGTTCCCGAAGGCGTCGAAGAAGCCGGTGAGCGCGCGGCGCAGCTCGTCCGGGGTCAGGACGGCCGGTGGCGTGGCGACGGAGTGCATGGGGATGCGGAGGTCCTCGTGCCCGATCCGGACGAACAGTTCCTCGGACGACGACACGAGGTTGTCGTGGCAGCCGTCGGCGTTGCCGGGGAACGGTATCCGGCGCAGCGTGTCGGGGAGGTTGCGGTACCAGCCGGGGATGAAACGGAACCCGTGCTCGCCGGGCAGCGGCCTGCGGCCGCCGCGCGCGCTGTCCGGGACGTCCATGCTGCGGGCCTTGCCGCCGAGTGCTTTCTTCTCGTAGACCGTCACCTGGAAGCCGCGCTCGGCCAGTTCGTGCGCGGCGGTGAGGCCGGCTACGCCGCCGCCGAGTATGGCGACGGTGCGGTTTGCGCTGGCGCGCGGGGTGGGGG
>NZ_JAINFC010000358.1 GCF_020740835.1 Streptomyces sp. UNOC14_S4 | reverse complement strand
AGCCCGCCCTGCCCATGGGGTTCGGGTTGAAGGTGGCCGGCTGGATCGACGAGGTGTTGCGCGATGTGCAGCGCCTCGGCGAGATGCGCGGGCGCGTCCTGGTGGTCCAGCTCTTCGGCGGCGTCGGAACCATGGCCGGATTCGGCGGGCGGGGGGCGGAACTCATTCAGGTCTTCGCGCGGCGCCTCGGTCTCGAGGTGCCCCGGGTCGGCTGGCACACGGCCCGGGACCGGGTGGCCGAGTACGTGTGCACTCTCGCGATGACGGCCGCGACGCTGGGCAGAATCGCCGACGAGGTGCGGACGTTGTCCCGGCCGGAGTTCGGCGAGCTCGAACTGTCGTGGCGGCACGGCATGGTGGGCAGCAGTACCATGCCGCACAAGCGAAATCCCGAGGCGTGCGAGCAGGTGGTCGCGCTGGCCCGGCTGGCAGCGGCCGAAGCTGCCCCGGCGCTCGCAGCGATGGCGGGCGACCACGAACGCGACGGACGAACCCTGCGCCTGGAATGGGCCTGTGTTCCGGACGTCTCCCACTACACACTCGCCGCCGCGGCCAGGTTGCAGCATGTGATCGGCGGGCTGACCGTTCACCGGGACCGGCTCCTGGCCAACGTGCGCGCCGTGAGCGACCAGGTGTGCACCGAACGCCTCATGCTGCTGTTGGCCGCACGGATGGGCGTGCAGGCTGCGTACACCTGGGTCTACGACCGTAGCCAGGACGCTCGCAGCCGCGGCCTGAGCCTCAAGGAAGAACTGCTGCGCGAAGGCACGGTCCTGCAACACCTGAGCGCGACCCGTATCGAGGCGGTCTTCGAACCATCCGGCTATCTCGGCGACTCCGCGCGACTCGTGGAAGTCGTCGTCGATGAGGCGAGGCGATGGCTCGCGGAGAGGACGGCATGGAAACCAGCCTGAAGAACCTGCTCTACGACAATCCGGCGTTGTACGAGGAGATCTACGACGGGTCGGGGGACGCGATCCCCCGCATGTGCCTGGAACTGTTCGGCGGCGGTCCCGCGAGTCTCCTGGACGTCGGCTGCGGAACCGGCCGCGACCTCGAGTACTACGACCGGCACGGCGTCCGGTGCTGCGGGATCGACCTCCAACCGGGCATGATCGCCTTCGCCCGCGCACGCCGACCGGCGATCGAATTCCATGTCGGCGACATGCGCGAGTTCCGGCTCGGTACCACGTTCGAGGTGATCACGTGCGTCGGCTGGGCACTGTGCAACCTGCACACACCCGGAGACCTGGAACGCGCGATGGCGACCTTCGCGGCACACTCCGAGCCCGGCACGCTCCTGCTGCTGCACCTGCCGAACGCCGTCTCGGACCCGGACGGGCGCGGCATGCCGCACCGGTTCACCATCGACACCCCGTCTCTGCAGGCCACGGCCGAAGCCGTCTACCACCTCGACCGACGGCGACAACTGCTCGTACGCGAGCGCGTGTGGTCGATCGCCGGACAACCCGATCGGACGGACTTCGTCCGGTTCAGGCTCTTGTTCCCCATGGAGGTGGAGCACTACCTGACCACGCACGGCTTCGACGTGATCGGCATGTACGACAACACCGCCTGCGAGGAGAACGACTTGAACGGCCCTGTCCTGTACGTCGCTGCCCGCTACACCGGGGAGAACGGAGACGCCAATGCGCGAAGATGAGGACGAGCTGGGGACGGTCAACCTGCCGGACGACGTGTACTACGGCGTCAACACGGTGCGCGCACAGGGAAACTTCGACGTCTCGGGCGCCGTGCTGGGCGACTTCCCCGCATACCTGACCGCGCTCGCCCACATCAAGAAGGCGGCAGCGCTCGCGAACGCGGACATCGGCGTCCTCAGGCCGCAGGTGGCGGAGGCCGTCTGCCAGGCCGCGGACGAGGTCGCAGCCGGCCGGTTCGGCCGGCGCCAGTTCCCCGTCGACATGATGAGCGGCGGCGGCGGGACGTCACCGAACATGAACGTCAACGAGGTGCTGGCCAACCGCGCCAATGAGATCCTGTGCGGCCACAAGGGCTACGACCTCGTGCACCCGAACAACCACGTCAACGCGTGCCAGTCCACCACCGACGTGATCGCCACTGCCATCACCCTGGCGCTGCACCGGGACCTCGGGGCACTGATCGGCGCGGTCGGCGTGCTCGAGAACGCGCTGGAAGAGAAGATCGAGGAGTACCGGGGGGCTGTCAAGCTGGCCCGCACCTGCCTGCAGGACGCGGTGCCGATCACCTTCGACCAGGAGTTCGGCGCGTATCTCGCCGTCGTCCGACGCAGCATCGCCCGCCTGCGTGCCGCCGCCGCGAACAGCCTGGACGTGCCCATGGGGGCCACGATCGTCGGTACCGGCCTCGGGGTGGGGGCCAGCTACCTCGAGCACATCTATCCGCGCTTGGCCGAGGTCACCGGCCTGCCGGTCCGCAAACACCCCAACTTCTTCGACTGCATCCAGAACGGCGATATCTTCCAGGAGATCTCGACCGTCCTCAAAGGGCTCGCGACCAACCTCGCGAAGATGGCCCACGACATCTCGCTCCTGGCCAGCGGCAACCGCGCCGGGCTCATGGAACTGAGCCTGCCTGCCGTGCAGGCCGGTTCCTCGTTCGTTCCCGGCAAGGTCAATCCGGTCCTGCCGGAGATGATCACCCAGATCGCCTACCAGATCTCCGGCAACGACACGGTGATCACGATGGCCGTCCAGGGCGCCGACCTGGACTACAACGCCTGGACCGCGGTCATCGCCAAGAACCTCTTCGAATCCTGCCGCCTTCTGCAGCACGGCGTCCCGCTGTTCGCGGACAAGTGCATCAGGGGCCTGCGGATGGATACACAACGGTGCCGCGGCTATGCCGAGCTCAGCCTGGCGCTTTCGTCAATGGTGGGCGTGGTCTTCGGCCATGACGACGGCGCCCGGGTCGCGTACCACGCCAAGGAGCACGGCACCTCGATCCGGGAGTCCGCGGTGCTCCTCGGCGTCATGGACGAGGAGACGGCCGACGTGCTGCTCGATCCGGTCACCCTCACCGACGCCGCGCTCAGTTCCACGGTCCTCGACCGCCTGGTCGAACGGCGCCGTGCGCAGACCCGCGCGCTGATCTCCGGGCTGCCGGTCGAGGTACGCCGCGGCCTGCTGACCGTCGCGGTGGCCATGGCCCAGGCCGACGGCGTCATCGCCCCGGAAGAAGTCAGCGCTCTCGACGTCGTGGCGGACGTCTTGCAGGTGCCCCTGGACCACGACCTGACCCTCCCGGTTCCCCTGCCGACGGGTCTGGCCGCTCTGGACCTCCAGGCACGTGAACTCATCTATTCCTGCTCTCTGTGGATCGCTTTCGCGGACGAGACGGTCGTCGCCGAGGAAAGCAACCTCCTCGGCCGACTCCGCGTCGAGCTGGACCTGAGCGAGGACACGGCGACCGGTCTGCGGGCCAAAGTCGCGCAGGTCCGCGGCACACGCCACGGCTACCTCCATCAGTTCGACAAGCTGCCCTGGTGGGAGGAGTTCGAAGGTCTGGTCGCCACCCTCGCTGCCGACTCCGCGTCATGAGGCCGGGGCCGATTCGGCAACTGACCGCCTGGTCGTCGTTCATGCCGGCTCCTGGTCGGTGATCGCCAGCGCGGTGGTGCCCTGCCGGGCTTGGGCAGCGGGTAGGCGGGCGTGGTGGCGGAGTGGAAGGTGACGTTGCCCTCGACCCGGCTGAACAGCTGGTGGACGTGCCCGCTGAGCGCGGTGACCGACGAGAGGCGGCCGAGCGGGTTGAGGACGTGCAGTGCGTCGTCGGTCGACCACCCCCACTGCGGGTACATCGCGAACAGCGGGATGTGGCTGAACACGACGATCGGGTTGTCGGAGGACAGGTCGGTGACGTCCGTGTTGGCCGGGCCGGCGTGGGCGCGGCTGCTGAGCCGACGCGGCTCACATGTAGTCGAAGTAGCGGTGCCACCACATGGTCTGCCAGTACTCCAGGTTCCCTCCGTCGTACCGCTCCCTCAGCAGGTGCCCGGGCACATATGTGCAGCCGAGACCGGCCGAGGCAGCCGCGATCCGGTCCCGGTCCTCCTCGTGCAGCCGCTCGACGGCGAGGGAGCTGTCGCGCGCCTGGCCGCCCGCGCCTGCCGTGATCAGGGAGCCGAAGTTGCTGAGCCGGACGATCACTCGCTGCCCGCTCCTCGCGGCCGTGGACGGCACCACGATCTCGCCGCGGAAGGAGGCGTCCCGGACACCACGATCAACCTCGCAGACGCACCGGAACCGCTCTTCGAGCAGCCGGACGAGCTGCTCGAACCGGCAGGGAGCCGTACGCCTCGCCTGGTCGCGCGGGAATTCGATGGACTCCGGGTCGTCCAGCTCCCGCAGCACACTCCGCAGGTGGTCGTCGTCGTACATCACGGATCAATTGTCACTCACTCGCAGTCGGCGCCATCGTCACCCCGACCCGAAACCTCACCGTCCTCGACGAACGGCATGTCCTGCACTGCGGCCCGCACCTTCTCATCGCCCGCGAGCAGGGTGCCGCTCCACTACACCGCCGACCCCCACCTTCCACCCCGACGGCCGCTTCACCGCCTTGCACCTTTACCCCCAAACGGAAAAACGCCTCAAATCCGGGTACGTGGACGCAAGCCGCTGGCTTCTGAACACGCTGCTCGCCCACAAGGTCCGGCTTGGGCTCGGCCGCCGCGACGAACACCCCGCGGCCACCCACGCGGACATCGACGCCGTCCTCGACAAACTCGAGGACCTGGCCAACGCCTTGGAGGCCGCGGACCGGCGAGCCACCGCCCACCTGCGCGGACAGATCCGCCCGCTGGTCGCCGCCTACGCGGCCGCGCTCCAGAAGGCGGGCTACCCGCCGAGCCTCTTCTTCTCCTGCCGCTTCACCATCGACACCGGCCAGATCGTCAACTTGGTCGAGGAACTCGACCCACGTCACCTCTCCCCGGTGGTGCGCGCGACCGGCCGCCGCTTGCGCAGCCACACGATCGCCCTGCCCGGCGATGTCATCGAGCACATCGGCCTGGAACAAGGCCGCGCGGGCTTCGCCCTGCCCGGCCTCACGGCCTGAGCCCGCCTCCCGGGACGGCCGACACCCGCAGGTGCGAACCCTCCGCCCGGCGGGAACGTCGAGGCCGGGGAAGACCTTCTCGCTGCCCTTCACCGCGAGTTGCACGAAGAGCTCGACCTCGACACCACCCAGGCGGAGCCCGAGCTGCTGTGGGTGGTCGACCAGCGCGTCTCACGTCCCGGATCGACTCCGCCGCCACGGAAGCTCCATTTGATCTACCGGCTCCACATCAGCGAAGAGACCCGGGCCCGCTTGGCCACCGAGGAGCACGACGAACTGGAAGACGGCAGCCACGAAGTGGGCATCATCGAATGGGTGGACCACCGCAAGGCCGGCGACTTGCCGATCTTCCCGCCGATCGGCCCGGCCGTCGCGAGCCTGGAGACACCGCACGCGACGGCTTCCAGCGTGGCGCTCCCTGCCGTCACGGACGAGAACTACACCTGGGTCTGACCCGTACTGTCAGATGCGCGGGGCGATCGAGTTCACCAGCACCCGCAGGCCGGCCGTGCGCGACACCGACGACGCCCCGCTCCTGGCCGAACTGCGTACGGGCGCCTGGCTGGTCGTCCACCTCGCCGCGCTGACCGTCCTGTCCTGGCTCGGCACCTTCAAGGGCTCCGGCCGCCTGCCCGCCCCCTACGACTCGTTCACCGTGGCCGCCGTGAGCCTGGCCGTCTTCTTCTGGGCGGTGCGGTCCGGGGTGGGGCACAGCGCGACGCGCGCGCGAGTGGTCCAGGGGTGACCCCGAGGCGCGGCCCGCTGGACGGTTCGTATGCCGGGGCCCGGCGGATTGGAAGATCCGTACAATTCACGGGCGCCACACAGGAGATCTAGGGTCACAGAAATCCCAGCGGTTGCCGTCGCGGGTCCGAGGAGGCGCCTTGTCCGTCGTCGACAGCACCGTGATCGTCGTCTATCTCGTCGGCATGCTCGCCATCGGCTGGTGGGGCATGCGCCGCTCGGCCACCGCGGGCGACTTCCTCGTCGCGGGCCGCCGCCTCGGCCCCGCCATGTACTCCGGCACCATGGCCGCCGTCGTGCTGGGCGGGGCCTCCACGATCGGCGGCGTGGGCCTCGGCTACCGCTACGGCCTCTCCGGCGCCTGGATGGTCTTCGCCATCGGCCTCGGCCTCCTCGCGCTGAGCCTGGTGTTCTCCGCCCGCATCAGCAGACTCAAGGTCTACACGGTCGGCGAGATGCTCGACCTCCGCTACGGCCGCGGCCCGCTCGGCGCCTTCTCCGGCGTCGTGATGTGGGCGTACACGCTGATGCTCGCCGTGACCTCGACCATCGCCTACGCCACGATCTTCGGCGTCGTCCTGGGCCTGGACCGGACCCCGGCCATCGTCCTCGGCGGAGTCGTCGTGGTCGGCTACTCGACGCTCGGCGGCATGTGGTCCATCACCCTCACCGACCTGGTGCAGTTCGTCGTCAAGACCGTCGGCGTCCTGCTCGTCCTGCTGCCGGTGGCCGTCGTGAAGGCGGGCGGCTTCGCGCGGATGGAGGCCGACCTGCCCGACGGCTTCTTCTCCCCGACGGGCATCGGCGCGCGCACCGTCCTCACCTACGTCCTCGTCTACTCCTTCGGCATGCTCATCGGCCAGGACATCTGGCAGCGCGTCCTCACCGCCCGCGACGCCAGGACGGCCCGCGCCGGCGGCACCGTGGCGGGCACGTACTGCCTGCTCTACGCGCTCGGCGGCGCCGTCATCGGCACGGCCGCCCGCGTCCTCCACCCCCACCTCGGCAACCCCGACGACGCTTTCGTCACCCTCGTCCGCGACCTCCTGCCCACCGGCGCGCGCGGGCTGGTGCTGGCCGCCGCGCTCTCGGCCGTCATGTCGACCTCCTCCGGCGCGCTCATCGCCTGCGCCACCGTCGTCAACCACGACCTCCGCGCCCGCCTGCGCCCCCGCGCGGACGGAAACACCGGGACGGGCAGAAGCGCCGGGGCGGACGAGGTCCGCGGGAACCGCCTGGCCATCCTGGTCCTCGGCGCGCTGGTGACCGGCGTCGCCGTCGTCCTCGGCGGCGTGGTCGAGGCCCTGACCGTCGCGTACGACCTCCTTGTCGGCGGACTGCTCGTCCCGGTGCTCGGCGGCCTGCTCTGGCGCCGCGGCACCGCCACCGGAGCCCTGGCCGCGCTCGGCGTCGGCAGCGCCACCGTCGTGACCCTCATGGCCCTGCTCGGCGTCCAGGCCGACGAACCGGTCCTCTACGGCCTGCCCGCCTCCCTGGCCGCCTACGTCGCGGTCAGCCTCGCGGGCCGCCCGACGGACCCCGCCGTCCTGGCCGCCTGGCGCGCCCGCGCGGCGGACGGGGACGCGCCCGGTGCCGACGGCCCGCACGCCCCCGCCGTCCCGGCGGCCCGATCCGCGACAGCACCCCGAAAGGCACCCCAGGCATGAGCACAGCCCGGCCCGTCCGCACCGGCGGCGACCTGACCCTCGAAGCACTCACCGCGCTCGGGGCCACCACCGTCTTCGGGCTGCCCGGCCAGCACGCGCTCGGCCTCTTCGACGCGCTGCGCCGCTCACCGCTGCGCTACGTGGGCCTGCGCGTCGAGAACAACGCGGGCTTCGCGGCCGACGCCCACGCCCGCGTCACCGGCACCGTCACCCCGCTGCTGGTCTCCACCGGCCCCGGCGCCCTGATGACGCTCGCCGCCCTCCAGGAGGCCGCCGCCGCGTCCGCGCCCGTCCTCGGGATCTCCAGCCAGATACCGGCCGCGGGCCTGGGCGGCGGCCGCAAGGGATACCTGCACGAGCTCCCCGACCAGCAGGCGTCGTTCCGCGGCGTCGTCAAGAGCACGTACACCGTCCGCCACGCCTCGCAGATACCCTCCGCGCTCGCCGACGCCTGGCGCACCGCGCTGGAGGCCCCCGCCGGCCCGGTGTGGGTCGAGATCCCGCAGGACGTCCTCCTCGCCCCCGTGGAC
>NZ_JAINFC010000357.1 GCF_020740835.1 Streptomyces sp. UNOC14_S4 | reverse complement strand
CCCCCAACCCCTGCCCTTCCAGCACCTCACCGCCAAAACCCTCGGCGACGCGATCACGGCCTGCCTGACCGAACCGTCCACCGCCACCGCGCGGCCGAACTCGCCCACGGCATCGCCACAGAAGACGGCGCCGCCCCACTGCTCACCCACATCGGCTCACAGGGTGCTGGGTGAACCCGGGGCCCGATATCGGGTTCTGACCCAACTTCTATGGTGTGTGCACGCTGATTAATGAGGTGGGGAGGACGGTCGCGGCTGGTTAGGCTTCGCTCCATGAGTGGACCGGTGTTGGTGATCGAGTTGGCCGGGGCCATCCCCCACGCGGCGATTCAGCGGCTCCGCGACCTTCTGGTCCGCTCCTCGGCACGGTGTGAGGAGAAGCGGGTCGGCGATTACGACCTGAACGTTCACGCGGAGAGTTTTGGCATCTCGGACACCGGCGGCGTCGACGGACGGCGGCCCGTCCTGGTCTCCGTCATGGGGCCCGGCATCGGCGACGAGGCTGTCTTCGAGGCCGAGCACGCCGACGAAGTCGATCAGGAGTCTCTCATCGGCTTCACGCCGACCCACGCCATCGATGTCATCGCTTTCTGTAACCGTCCAGTCGACCACGTCGTCACGGCCTTGCTGGCCGCCGCCGTTATGGACGTGGTCGGTGGCGTCGTCAACGCCGAATTGAGGGAGGACCAGGTGCCCATAGTGGCAGACCTTCCCGGCGTCGTCGCAACGATGACCGATCCATGGCCCGCTGTGTACGGTTCGGCTGAGTTCCTCAGAGCATGGGTTCAGCAGCCCGGTTTCTGGCTGCTGAAGTAGCCGGAACTCAGCCGGTCAGCTCAGGCGAGTAGTACCAGGAGCGGACGTGCTCAGTGAGGGCGTCGAGTTCGGGGCAGTGCGTCCGGACGGCTTTGAGTTGGAGATGCTCGGCCTCGGTGAGGGTTTCCGGATGGCGGAAGATCCATCCGGCCACGGTCCGGGGCGAAGGCGGCCGGGCGGTCACCGGCTGCCGTCAGCAGCGCGTGGACGGCGGCATGCCGGGCCCGGGTCCGGTCGGCGAATCGGTGCCCGCCGGCCAGGGAGAACCGGACAGTGGCACCCTCGGCAAAGAATGGCGCCCGGTCCCGGCACGTCGACCAAGCGCTTACCGAAGGCCGAGGGACGGCCGCCGCGGCTGCCGCGCCGGAGTCGGTTGCGGATCTGGTCGGCCCGTTCGGGGATGGCGTGCCGGATGCCCCGCCTTCGCAGCCAGGTGCGGGCCGGTCTGCAGAGGGCCGCTGCCAGGCCGCGGGGCCCGCCGCGGTGCGCGGGTGCGGGTCGTCCGGGCGGGTGTCGTGGGTGGTGATCCGCGACGGCGGTCACGCCGACCGGGGCCCTGCCTCGGTCGGCGTGTGTTGCAGCTCGATCCGTACGAGCCGCAGGGCGCCTCCGGGTGCCGACCGGCCTCGGACTCAAGCCGGCCGACCGTGCCGAGGGCCGACCGGGGCGCGTACGGCCTCCGGGGTCGCGGGCTTGTTCCGGCGTCGGCTCCCTGCCACGGACAGATCAGGTCTTCAGGGTCGCAGGGTGCCGTCGAACTGGGCCCACCCGGACCAGCCGTTGCCCGTGGGGATCTGTCCGCGGTGGAATACCGCTCCACCCCGGTTGACGCTAAAGAGCTCGATGTGTCCCTCCATGTTGGCGGCGGCGGCCACCTGGGTCAGGGTGCCGTATAACGCTGCCACAGCCCCCGAACAGCCGGGCCGACAGCCCTTTCCAGCCGATCGGGTCCGCAACAGATGTCTCAGCGAGCACGCACGAAACAGGAAGGTCATGCCTGTGCCTCCGGCATGCGGAGCAGGAAGTTCGAGCTCGCCGATCAGGCCGGGGAGTCCTCGTTGACGCAGGTCAGCCAGGACCGGGTGATCGTCCTTGCCTCGTCCGCCTGTTCCGGGGTGACGACGCCCTCCATGTCCGGGCCACGCCCCAGGAAATCCCTGACGCGCTCGCGCTCATCGGCGCTGACCACCCAGATGGACGAGGTGGAGGACCCGTCGTCATGCCAGTCGAGCACGCTCAAGGTATGCCGGTGGGTCATCGCGTCCTCCCAGCCCCTCGGTGACGGGAATGCTCAGAGCGGCCTGGCGTCCTGCTGATGCAGCAGGACATCAGGATGTACCGGCAGAAAACGACCAACTACCCCACGGTATCGCCGACGCCTCCGCTCCGCGCGTCAGCAGAGCGCACAGCGCAGTATCCGCCCCATGCCACGGAGCCGGGCTCAGGCGTCGTCCCGTTCCGAGGAGTGCCGACGGACCAGGAGGAAGGCCGTGTCGTCGTGGGGCTCGTGGCGGGCAAAGTCCGTCAGGTCCTGCTGCAACCGCTCGATGAGCCGCGGGGAGGGCAGGGCGGCCCAGGAGCGGAGCCGTGCCGCGAGTGGATAGTCGGCGCCGGCCGCGTCCCGGGTCTCGGTCACTCCGTCCGTGCACAGGGCCAGCCGGTCCCCCGGGGCGAAGGGGATCTTCTGCTCGCCGCGGGAGTCCTGGGCCAGCTCGTCCAGCCCGAGGGGCAGTCCTGGAGCGGTGAGCTGGACCTCGGTGACACCGCCCGTGGTGAACAGGAAAGGCGGGACGTGCCCGCAGTGCACGATCAGTGCGCTCCCGCCGGGATCGAGCTGCAGCAGCAGCGCGGTGACGAATCGTCGCCCGCCGCTCTCCCCGCTCTCTGCCGCGTCCTGCTCCGCCCGCTGGATGTGCCGCAGCAGGGCCTGCTCCAGCCGGTCGGCCACACCGAGCAGGGTGGGCTCGTCGTAGGCGCACTCCCGGAAAGAGGTCAGGGTGGCCATCCCCGCCTGGAGCGCCGGCAGCCCCTTGCCCAGTACATCGCCGATGAGTACGCGTGTGCCGTGCGGGGTGGTCAGCGCCTCGTAGATATCACCGCCCACCAGCGCCTCCTGCGTGGAGGAGTGGTAGAAACCGTCGACCGTCGCATCGTCGGTGTGCAGCGGAAACGGGCGGATCAGGAACCGCTGGACGGTCTCGGAGGCGGACAGGGCCTGCTCGAGCAGATGATCGTGCTGCTGGCGCAGCGCACACAGCCGCACGAGGGCGGCGCCGATGGCCACGTTGCCCAGGACGACGGCATAGCTGGTCAGAAGCCCGGCCTCCCTCCAGCCGTAGGCGTAGACCACGCCCGTCGACACGCAGAAGACCATGGTGACGACCACGGTCTGCCGCACGGTGCGGTACATGGCGGCGATGATGGCCGCGATCACGGACACATGGATGATCCGGAAATCGGGTCCGGTCACGATGTCCACCAGCAGGACCGCGAGGACCGCGGCCACCAGCCCCGCGGTCAGGGTCCAGCCGCCCGTCTCCGACCGGCGCCGCAGACGCGGGTGACCGCTTCGCGCGGTGTCACATGTTCCGCGGGTCATGCGACTCCCCTCGACGATCGCCGATCGCCCCTCCAGCCTCGCATTGCACTCCGGAGGGAGCCAGCGATAGTCACTCACTGTGATCGGGCGGCGTCGGGGCTGGAGGACGACCGGCTCACGGTCCCCGCTACCAGCGGGGGCAACACGGGGCGCGAGCCCGATGCGCCATGATCGGATCGCCGCAGCCAGCGTCAGTGAAACCTCTTGGAGTCTCCGTGACATTAGTGGACACGGGCGCGGCCCGATCTGGTGATCGCCGAGTGCAGCGATCTCGGCGCGCATCTTGCGGCGAAAGTCCTGCACCTGCCTGTGTTTGCGGCGGACAACGGTCTCGGTCCGGTGCTCCTGGATCTCTGGGACACCGACATCGCGCCCGCGTTGACCCCTCTCTACAAGCGACATGGGCAGGACACCCCCGTACTGCCTCCGATGCTCACCCCCGCGCCGGTCCGGTGGTTCTACGAAACGCCCCCGCCCTCGGCGCGTGCGGTCCGTCGTGTCCGCGGGAGACCTCGCCGTTGAGCTGCGCAGCGCGGACCCCCGCATCAAGGTCGTCGAGCACGTCCCGCAGCCCGCGCTCCTGCACCGTGCCGACCTGTTCGTGACGCACGGCGGCCGGGCGTCCTTGCTCGACGCGGTGCAGGGCACAACGGCCGTGCTGGGCATGGGCGTTCTCGCCGATCAGCCCGACAACGCCGCCGCGTTCGCCCGGATCGGCCTCGGCCGCGCGCTGGAACTCACGGCGAAGCGCGGCGAGATCGCCGACGCCATGACGGCTGTCCTCGGCAATTCCGGCTACGGCGCCGCCATGACTGCCGCCGGCGCCGAGCTGACACAGCTGCCACCGCTCGACATCACGGAACTGCGGCACAGTGTGTGATTCATGAGGCGCTCGGCCGCCGCCGCGTCCGCTACCCCGCTGCTGTTAACCTGCTGGTTATGGCACGAGGTATCTGGTCGCAGAAGGTTCGTTCGGCCCGCTGACGGCGGCGCCTTTCTTCCTGCTCTTTCTGCTGAATCCGCGCTCGCCGTTCCGGTTCCTGCCGGGCGGCCGTTTTGCGTTGCCTGGCTCCACTGCGAGCTGCGGAGCATCCGTTGAACCTCAACCCCACCCCCGAAGCCATGTCCCTGCCTGTCGAGGCGGGCGGTAGCGCACACGTCCGCGCCGAGGGTGTCACCGTCACCCGCGGGGCCCGGCGCGTTCTGGACGACGTCTCGGTCACCGTCTCCGCCCGGTCACGTCTCGCCGTCGTCGGTGAGAACGGCCGTGGCAAGACGACGCTGCTGCACGTCCTCGCCGGACTGATCACGCCCGACGAGGGCACCGTGCACCGGACCGGCACGATCGGCCTGGCCCGCCAGGAGCTGTCCGCCCGGGACGGCGAGACCGTCGGCACCCTGACGTCCGAGGCGCTGGCCGCCTCGCTCACGGCCCTCGCCGCGCTCGACGAGGCGACCACCGCCATGGCCGAGGGCGGCCCCCGTGCGGGCGACCGCTACGCCGCCGCGCTCGAGGCCGCCACCCGGCTCGACGCCTGGGACGCCGAACGCCGCGTCGATGTCGCCCTGACGGCCCTCGGCGCCTGCACCGACCGCGACCGTCCGCTCTCGACGCTGTCGGCCGGGCAGCGCTACCGGGTCCGGCTGGCCTGCCTGCTCAGCGCGCGCCACGACGTCCTGCTGCTCGACGAGCCGACCAACCACCTCGACGCCGGCGGACTGGACTTCCTGACCCGCAGACTGCGCGAGCACGACGGCGGCCTCGCGGTCGTCAGCCACGACCGGGCGCTGCTGCGCGACGTCGCGGACCGGTTCCTCGACCTCGACCCGACCCGCGACGGGAAGCCGCGCCTGTACGCCGGCGGCTATGACGTCTGGCAGGACGCCCGGCGTCGCGAGCGTGAGCGCTGGGAACAGGACCACGAGGAGCAGCAGAGCGAGCACCGGCGGCTGCAGGAGGCGGTCTCGAAGGCCCGCGACCGGCTCTCCACCGGCTGGCGGCCGGAGAAAGGGAGCGGCAAGCACCAGCGCCAGTCCCGCGCACCGGGCGTCGTGCAGTCCCTGAACCGGCAGCAGGACGCCCTTGAGGCGCACCGGATCGATGTGCCGGAGCCGCCGCGGGCGTTGCGGTGGCCGGACCCGGGTGTCCGGCCGGGGGCTCCGCAGCTGCGGGCGCACGGCATCGCCGTCGACGGGCGGCTGGCCGGCCCGGTCGACCTCACCGTCGACGGCGGCGACCGGCTCCTGGTCACCGGACCGAACGGTGCCGGGAAGTCCACGCTGCTCGCGGTGCTCGCCGGTGCGCTCGACCCCACGGACGGGCACGTCCGAACGGCGCAAGGGGCACGGGTCGTCCGGGTCGTCCAGGAGACCGCGGCGCAGGACCCCTCACTCACGGTCCGTGAGGCATACGCCCGCCACGTGGGCCGGCTGGTGGCCCGCGGGGTGCTCCGCGACGCCGACGCCGTCCCGCTCGGGGCGCTCGGCCTGCTGGACTCCGACGCGATGCGCACGCCGGTCGGGCGGATGTCGCAGGGGCAGCGACGGCGCCTCGACCTGGCGCTGGCGCTGGCCGGGCGGCCCGGGCTGCTCCTGCTCGACGAGCCGACCAACCACCTGTCGTCGGCGCTGGTCGACGAGCTGACCGACGCGATACGCGACACGAGCGCCGCCGTCGTCATCGCCACGCACGACCGGCAACTGCTGCGGGATCTCGCACACTGGCCGCGTCTGGAGGTGGGCGGATCTCCGGCACCGGCGGTCCGGTCCGGCGCGGCCCGTTCGTCAGGCGGGTGAAAGCGCGGCGCTCCAGCCGCAGCACTCGGAAGTGCCGCGGCTGGAGCGGCAGCCATGGAAGCGGCGACGTCGAGTCCGCCCTCGCCAAAGACGGCCTGCTCGCCCAGGCCACGGCCGGCCGCTGTCAGCCCCGGCGTTCTTCCAGGAGCTCTGCGTCGAACGACCAGATGCCCCGTCCGTGCGTGGCTGCGTAGAGCCGCCCGTCCGGGCCGAGCCGTATCTGCAGCGCGGCCGTGGTGGGCAGCGCGTGGCCCAGTACCTTCCACTGCCCGGCACCGGGCGCACGGTGGAAGACGGCCAGGTCGGTGCCGAGGGCCAGCCCGCCGTCGGGCAGCAGCCGGATCGAATCGGCCGGGACGTCCGGCAGGTTCGCCGAGATGTCGGTCCAGTCGGCGCCGCCGTTCCGCGACTCGAAGACGTGGCCGATACCGGCGCCGGGGCCCTCGGTCCAGGTGCGGGAGAACCCGTTGACGGCCAGGAACACGTGCTGCGGGTCGGCGGGGTCGGTCTCGAACCCGGAGAGGTAGCGGTTGGGGACCGTGCCGTCCGCCGGCAGGGCGAGCTGGTGCCAGCCGGTGCCGTCGGTGTTGCCGACCGCGATGCCGCGGGTGAAGCCCTGGTTGTTGCAGGGGCCGCACCAGCCGACGTAGACCCGGCCGCCCGAGGCCGCGACGGCGGTGGCCACATGGCCGCCGCCCAGGTCGAAGGCGTTCTTCCACTCCGCGCCGCTGCGGATCGCGAAGCCCTTGGTCTGCACCCAGACGTGCCGGCCGCCCGCGATCCAGGTGTCGGTGTTCTTGGCGTCGGAGGCGATCGGTGCGATGAAGCGGGCCCCGTTGCCGCCGAGGTCCTTGTCCGGCGGCGCCACTTCGTACTCGGTGGCCTTGGCGGGGTCGGTGCTCCAGGCGCCGTTGTTCACGCCGCAGTCCTGGGTGACCCACATGTCGAGGTACACGTATTCCTGGGCGATGTTGCAGCCGTTCGCGGGGTCGGTGATGGTGTCGGCGCCGTCGCCGCCGAAGTTGGAGCCCATGACCCTGTCGCGGCCGCGCAGCATCGACTGGCCGTTGTCCTGCAGGCCGCCGGTGACCGAGACGCCGCCGTAGGTACGGTCCCTTCCGATGCCGACCGAGTAGTACTGGAGGGTGTCGATCGTGCCGTCGGCCAGCGACTGCCAGTCCTTGGCATGGCCGCCGGAGTCGACGGCGCCCTTGAGCGGCCGGCGGTAGATGCCGCCGTCGTTGCCCACGTACACCCAGGTCCTGCCGTGGTCGCTGCCGATGGCCACGGCGTGCTGGTCGGAGTGGGTGGTCGGGAAGCAGTCGCCGGTGCGTTTGGCGGGGTCGACGCTCCAGCAGGGGAAGGTGAAGTTCCAGTACGGGCCGGGGGTGATCCAGCTCGTGCCGCCGTTCTTCGTCTCGAAGACCTCTTCCAGGCCGAGGTAGACGTGGTCGGGGTCGGCCGGGTCGACCTGGAGGAACTGGTTGTACCAGGACTGGATGCCGGGCATGTAGCCGGCGGTCTGCAGGGCCGACCCGGACGCCTTGAGCTTCGGGTAGTCGGCGATCTGCGTCCACGGCCCCGCGGGCGAGCCGGACTTGGAGACGTAGACGCCCTTCAGGCCGCTGTCCGGGTTGCCGGCCGTCTGTGCCGGGGACTGGTCGACCGCGTAGAGGCGGGAGCCGTGGGCGGCGGCCGCGAAGGTCACATTGCCGACGTGGGCGCTGCCGGAAGGCAGGTCGCCGAGGGAGGAGAGCCGCTGCCAGGTCCCGTTCTGCTTGCCGTAGAAGCCGTTGTAGGC
>NZ_JAINFC010000356.1 GCF_020740835.1 Streptomyces sp. UNOC14_S4 | reverse complement strand
GTCCCGCCCTGCGGGACGCCTGCCCACAACCGGAGGTAGGACGGAAGTTCGGCCGCCGGGCCGCGCCCCGACAGGGGCGCGGGGAACTGCGCGACCAGCCCCCACCGGTCCGCAGACGCGCGCGCAGCGCAAGACGCACCCCGATAGGCGCAACGGCGGAGCCCGGGGCGCAGCCCCGGTCAATGGGCCGGGGCCACCGCCACCGCCATCGTCATGCTGACGGCATGCGTACCGCCGTTGCGGTACGCATGCGGCACCCCGCCGTCGAACGTCGCCGACGTCCCCGCCGGCACGTCGTACTCCTCGCCGTCCACGACGAGGGTGAGCGTGCCCGCTGTCACCGTGAGGAGTTCGACCGTGCCGGGCGGGTGCGGGTCGGAGTCGCGGCTGTCGCCGGGGGCGATGTGCCAGTCCCACAGCTCCAGGGGCCCCCGGCCCTGGGCGCCGACGAGCAGGGCCGTGTGGCTGCCCGCCTCCGTCGACCACATGCGTACCGCCTCGTGCCCGGGGACGAGGCGGACCCGGGTGCCCCGCTCCTGGTCGAGCAGTGTCGTGATGCTGACGCCGAGCGCGTCCGCGAGCTTGACGGTCGTGCCCACGCTGGGGTTGGTGCGGGCCTGCTCGATCTGGATGATCATGCCCCGGCTGACGCCCGAGCGGGCCGCGAGGGCGTCCAGGGTGAAGTTGCGCTCGCTGCGCCAGCGCTTGAGATTGCGGGCGAGCGACTGCGTGAGCTGATCGAGATCCGTCACTGTCCTCAGCTTTCCCCGAGCCGCAAAAGTTTAATATTTTCTTGGCGTGGTCCATTGCACTGCACTACGGTGCGCTGTACTGCACTGTTCAGCACACTGTACTGCGAGGTGTTCTCCCATGACAGCGGCCTTCGCCCTGATCACCAGCCTTCTGTGGGGGCTGGCCGACTTCGGCGGCGGGCTGCTGACCCGCCGCATCCCCGCGCTCACGGTAGTGCTCGTCTCCCAGCTGCTGGCCGTCGGCGTGCTGGGCACCGTCGTCGTCGCCACCGGGGCCTGGACGGAGGCCGGCCCCCGGCTGTGGTTCGCGGCGGCCGCGGGCCTGATCGGCCCGGCGGCGATGCTCTCCTTCTACCGCGCGCTGGCCCTCGGGCCGATGGGTGTCGTCGCGCCCATCGGCGCGCTCGGCGGGGTCGCGATCCCCGTCGGGGTGGGAATGGCGATCGGGGAGCGTCCCGGGCTCGTCCAGTTCGCCGGGATCGCGGTGGCCGTCGCCGGGGTCGTCCTCGCGAGCGGCCCGGCGCGCGGCGGAGCGCCCGTCCAGCGGCAGACCCTGGTGCTCACCGTCGGCGCGGCCGTGGGCTTCGGCGCGGTCATGGCCCTGATCGCGGAGGCGTCCACCACGCTCACCGGGCTCTTCCTCGCGCTCTTCGTGCAGCGCGTGTGCAACGTGCTCGTCGGCGGCACCGCCCTCTGGGCGTCCGTACGGCGCGGCGGCACCGCGCTGCCCGCCGAGGGGTGGGGCGCGGTGCGCGCCGCCCTGCCCGCGCTCGCCTTCGTGGGCCTCGCGGACGTCGCGGCCAACGGCACGTACAACCTGGCCGCGAACAGCGGGCCGGTCACCGTGGCCGCGGTGCTCGCCTCCCTCTACCCCGTGGTGACGGCGCTGGCCGCGCGGGGCGTGCTGAGCGAGCGGCTGCGCACCGTCCAGGCCACGGGCGCGGGCCTCGCCCTCGTGGGCACGGTCCTCCTCGCGGCAGCCCGTTAGCCCGGGCCGCCGCGGGCGAGATGGCGAGACGGTGCGTCAGAGCGCCGAGAGCTCGGCGAGCAGGTCGTCCAGGCCCAGCGAGCCCTGCGACAGCGCGGCCATGTGCCACGCCTTCGCGTCGAACGCGTCACCGTGCCGCTTCCGGGCCGCCTCGCGCCCGGCCAGCCAGGCCCGCTCGCCCAGCTTGTAGCCGATGGCCTGGGCCGGCATGCCGAGGTAGCGCACCAGCTCGCTGTCGACGAAGGCGGCGGGGCGGCCGCTGTGCATCCCGAAGAACTCCCGTGCCAGCTCGGGCGTCCAGCGCTCGCCGGGGTGGAACGGCGAGTGCTCCGGGATCTCCAGCTCCAGGTGCATGCCGATGTCGACGATCACGCGCGCGGAGCGCATCATCTGCGCGTCCAGGTAGCCCAGCCGCCGCCCCGGGTCGGTGAGGAAGCCCAGCTCGTCCATGAGCCGCTCCGCGTAGAGCGCCCAGCCCTCGCAGTTGGCGCTGACGTGGCCGACCGTCGTCTGGTAGCGGGAGAGCCGGTCCGCCACGTGCGTCCACTGCGCGAGCTGGAGGTGGTGGCCGGGCACGCCCTCGTGGTACCAGGTGGACACCAGGTCGTACTCCGGGAACCGGGTCTCGCCCATCGTCGGCAGCCACGTCCGGCCCGGGCGCGAGAAGTCCTCGGACGGCGAGGTGTAGTACGGGGCGGCGGCGCCGCCCGGGGGCGCGATCATCGACTCGACGCGCTTGACCCGCTCGGCGAGCTCGAAGTGGGTGCCGTCCAGCGCCTCGATGGCCTCGTCCATCAGGCCCTGGAGCCACTGCCGGGCCTCCTCGACGCCCTCGACGTGCGGGCCGTGGGCGTCGAGGTGGGCCAGAGCCTCCCACGGGGTCTTCGCGCCCGGCAGGATCTTCTCCGCCTCCTCGCGCATCTCGCCGAGGATGCGGTGGAACTCCGACCAGCCGTACGCGTACGCCTCGTCCAGGTCGAGGTCCGTGCCGTTCCACAGGCGCGACCAGCGGGCGTAGCGCTCACGGCCCACCACGTCGGCGGCGCCCTCGACGGCCGGGGCGTAGACGTCGCGCAGCCAGTCGCGCAGCGCGACCAGAGCGCCCGTCGCGGCCCGGGCGCTCTCCGTCAGCTCACCGCGCAGCTCGTCGGGGCCCTCCGCGACGAACTCGGCGAACCAGCCGCCGTCCGTGCCGATCCACTCGTCCAACTGCCCCAGGAACGTGCTCACCTGGCGCGGTCCCGCGGGCAGCTTCTGCTCCAGGCCCTCGGCGAGCGCCGCGCGGTAGGACTCCAGCGCCGCCGGGACGGCCCGCAGGCGCGCCGAGACCGCCGACCAGTCCTCGGCCGACTCGGTCGGCATCAGGGAGAAGATCTGCCGCACCGAGTGCGCCGGGGAGTGGATGTTGCTGACCGCGCGCAGGTGCTCGCCCGCCTCGTGCACCGCGAGTTCGGCCGTCAGTCGCTCCCGCAGCAGCCGGGCGCACAGCCGCTCGGCGTCGCTGTCCGCGCCGGGCAGCCGCTCGGCCTCGGCGAGCCGGTCGAGGGTCGTACGGGCCAGGTCGGCGAGGGCCGCCGCGCCCGCGGGGGAGTAGTCGGGCAGGTGCCGGGCGGACTCCGCCACGCCCAGGTAGGTGCCGGTGATCGGGTCGAGTTCGAGGAACGCGTCGACGTAGGCGTCGGCGACCTGACGGGGCAGCGGATTCTTGGTGTTGTTGGGCATGCGCTCATCCTCGTATGCGCGGGGTGGCCACGTCATCGGGATTCCCGGTCACGGATCACAGGAGCGGTGGGGCAGCATGGGGGACAGATCAGGAGATGTCAGGTCTTGCGGGCCGTCACGTCCGTACGGGCGGCCCGGGCGGCGGCCGTCGGCGGTACGGACAGCGGCACGGTCGACGGTACGGTCGGCGGTACGGGGGCGAGCCGCGCCGTGACGACGAGGGTGCCCTCCTCGATCAGGTAGTCCAGCGGCAGGCCCAGCGAGCGCATCGCGGCCACCATCGCGGTGTTGGACGCCTGGGTGACCGCGTAGACGCTCTCGCAGCCCGCCTCGGCGGCCATCCCCACCAGCCTGCCGAGCAGTTCGCCGCCGACGCCGCGGCGCTGCCACGCGTCCTCGACGAGCAGCGACACCTCGGTCTCCTCGCCGTCCCACAGCAGGTGGGCGAGGGCCACCAGCCTGCCGGAGGCCGTGAAGGCGCCCAGGGTACGGCCGAAGCGCGGGCCCAGCAGATGCGTCAGATAGCGGTCGGCGTCGCCCACCGGGCCGTGGTAGCGGCGGGACAGCGTCCGGGCCGAGCAGCGCCCGTGCATCTCCCGCGCGGCCGCGAGGTCCGCCGGCCCGGCCCGGCGGACGGTGATCTCGTTGCCCTCGGCGAGGGTCAGCACGTCGCTGCGCGGGGGCACCCGCGGCCCCAGGCGGGCGTCGAGCTCGACCAGGGCGCGGGCCCGCGCGAACTCGGTCGGGGTGAAAGGCAGATAGGGGCGCTCGATGGTGATCGACCCGCCTGCCGGGTCGCGCAGCCGCATCACCGTCTCCTCCCACATCCCCTCCGGCGGCACCGACGCGTCCGCGTCGCCGTCGCGCGCGGGCACCGAGCGGATGGTGCAGCGGCCGAAGAGCTGCCGCAGCGCGAGCGGGAGCTCGGCCCCGTCGAGGGCCGTGCGGGTGGCCAGGGTGAGGGCCCTGGTCGGGGCGTCGACGAGGTCGTGGGCGTCCGCGCGCTCCAGCCAGGTGCCGCGGCCCCCGCCCGCGCCCGCGGCCTCCGTCAGCTCCCGGGAGGTCAGCGCGCCCGGGGCACGCAGCAGCAGTTCGTCCACGGTGCCGTCGCCCAGTGGATGCGTCTGGAGCGAGAGGATGTCGACGCGCCGGTGCGCCAGCGCCACGCACAGCGCGGCGAGGCTGCCCGGCTCGTCACGGACGGTCGTGCGCATCCGCCAGAGGGCGGTCTCCGTGGCGGCGGTCTCCGTGGCGGTGGGCGCCGGGGCCGCCACGGTCGGCACGACCGTGCCGGCGCGGTCGTGCCGCCGCCGGGCCCACCAGGCGTGGAAGCCGGTCGTGGCCAGCAGCGCGGCGGCCGACGCGACCAGCAGGACCGGGCCGTCCGGGCCGTGCACGACCGTGTTCGCCACGGAGTCGGCGGCGGCCACCGCGGTGAACACGGCGGCCAGCTCTGCCAGGTCCCGTCGCCAGTGGTGTGGCGCGTGCACGCCCTTCGCGCGGGTCTCGTCCGTCATGGCCCCACCCTGACCCAGCGGTGTTGCGTGATCACGAACGGCTCGTGTCCGATGGGTTAAGGGGGTTCTTGGGGCCAACTGTCCGCTTTCCCCAGCCGTTCCCCAGCCGTTCCCCATCCGTTGCCCAGCCGTTCCCCGGCCGCCTCCGGTCAGCTGCCGGAACGCAGATCGGCCAACGCGTCCTCGATGCCGCGGTGGAACGTGGGATAGGCGTAGATCATATGGCGCAGGGCCTCGACCGGAACCTCGGCCTGGACCGCCACCGCGAGGCCGTACATCATCTCGCCGCCCGCCGGGCCCGCCGTGGTCGCGCCGACCAGCACCCCGCGGACCTCGTCCTCGACCAGCTTGACCAGGCCGTCGTTGCCCGCCTTGTGGATCCAGCCGCGGCTGGAGGACGGCACCCGCGACAGGCCCGTGCGCACCCGCAGCCCCTTCTCCCGGGCCTGATACTCCGTCAGGCCCACGGCGCCGACCTCCGGGTCGGTGAACGTCACCCGGGGCAGCGCCCGGTAGTCGGCCTCGGGCCCCGGCTCTCCCAGCACCGCCCGGACCGCGATCTCCGCCTCGTACATCGCGATGTGCGTGAACGCGCCGTGCCCCGTCACATCGCCCACGCCCCACAGCGCGGGCGCCGCCAGCAGCCGCCCGTCCACCCGCAGCGACCGTGCCCCCGGGTCGAGCCCCACGGTCTCCAGGCCCAGGTCCGAGAGGTCCACGCGCCGGCCGGTGGCCACCAGCAGCTGTTGCGCCGTCAGATCGGTGCCGTCCTCCAGGGAGAGGGTGAAAGCGTCCCCGTCGTGCCGCACCCGGGCCGCCCGCGCATCCGTCCGGATCGCCAGGCCCTCCCGCCGCAGCACCTCCGCCAGCAGCGCGCCCACCTCCGGCTCCTCGGCCGGCAGCAGCCCCGCCATGGCCTCCACGACCTCGACGCGGGTGCCGAACCGGGCGTAGACCTGTGCCAGTTCGAGACCGATGGCACCGCCGCCGAGCACGAGGAGCGAGGCGGGCGGCTCCTTCGCCGCGATCGCGTCGCGGTTCGTCCAGTACGGCACGTCGGCGAGGCCCGGCACCGGGGGCACGGACGGCTTGCTGCCGGTGGCGATCACCACCCCGCTGCGGGCCTCGAAGACCCGGCCGCCGGCCTCGACGCGGCCGGGACCGGCCAGCCGCCCCCGGCCCCGGACCAGCCTGCCGCCCTTGCCGGTGAAGCGGTCGGCCGCCACCTGGTCGTTCCAGTCGTCGGTGGCCTCGTCACGGATGCGCCCCGCCACCGGGGCCCAGTCGGGGACCACCTGGGCGGAGCCCGCCATGCCGGGGATACGGTGGCCCTCGGCCAGCAGGTTCCCGGCCCGGATCATCATCTTGCTGGGGACGCACCCCCAGTACGGGCACTCGCCGCCGACCAGCTCCGCCTCGACACCCACCACCTCGAGACCGGCCTCGGCGAGCCGCCCCGCGACGTGCTCACCGCCGGGCCCCATACCGATGACGACGACGTCCACCTGTTCGGCCTCGGCCATGGCAGCGCACCTCCGCTGACGTCTGACGGGTGTGCACCACCTTCCCACTCCCCGTCGGCCACGTCACTGTCCGACGCGCCCCGGCTGGAGCACCTTGGCGAACAGCACCGCGCCCTCTTCGTCCCGCAGACGTACGGTCAGCTCGCCGCTGTCCCCGGCGATGGCCACCTCGCCGAAGAACTGGCTGCCCTGCCCCGGCGGCACGTTCGCCGTCGCGGGCGCCTTGACGAACGGCTGCTCCGGGCCGAACGTTCCGTCCAGCTTCACCGCCGGGAAGCCGCCCGCGTTCAGCGGCCCCGAGACGAACTCCCAGAACGGCTCGAAGTCCTTGAACGCCGCCCGCTCCGGCGCGTAGTGCTGGGCCGACGTGTAGTGCACGTCCGCCGTCAGCCACACCGTGCCGGTGATCCGGCGGTGCTTGATGTGCCGCAGCAGCTCGGCGATCTGCAGCTCGCGCCCGAGCGGCGCGCCCGGGTCGCCCTGCGCGACGGCCTCGAAGTTCACCGGGCCGTCCGTGACCACCAGGCCCAGCGGCATGTCGGAGGCGATGACCTTCCACACCGCGCGCGAGCGCGCCAGCTCCCGCTTCAGCCACGCGAGCTGGCGGGCGCCCAGGATGCCCTGGGTGTCGTCGGCCTGTCTGCCGGGGGAGTTGGCGTTCCGGTACGAGCGCATGTCGAGGACGAAGACGTCCAGCAGCGGGCCGTGCCGCAGCACCCGGTAGACGCGGCCGTCACCGTCGGGGCGCCGCGTCGAGACGGGGAAGTACTCCGTGAAGGCGCGCAGGGCGCGGGCGGAGAGGGTGTCCACGTTCTTCTCGGTGTAGCGCGCGTCGTCCAGGATCTGGCCGGGGTACCAGTTGTTGTGCACCTCGTGGTCGTCCCACTGCACGACCGAGGGCACCTGGGCGTTGAACCGGCGGAGGTTCTCGTCCAGGAGGTTGTAGCGGAAGGCCCCGCGGAACTCCGCCAGGGTCTCGGCGACCTTCGACTTCTCCTCGGTGGTGAGGTTCCGCCAGACGCCGCCGTCCGGCAGCGCCACGGTCGCCGGTATCGGGTTGTCGGCGTAGATGTTGTCGCCGCTGCACAGGAAGAAGTCCGGATCCAGCCGTCGCATGTGCTCGTAGATGCGGTAGCCGCCGCGGTCGGGGTTGATGCCCCAGCCCTGCCCGGCCAGATCCCCCGACCACAGGAAGCGCACGTCGCGGCGGTGCTCCTGGGCGGTGCGGAACGTGCCGTGCACCGGGCGGCCCGTGCGCCGCGGGTCGTCGGGGTCGGCGAGCAGGACCCGGTAGTGCACCTGCTCGCCCGGCGGCAGCCCGCGCAGCGCCGTACGGCCCGTGAAGTCGGTGCCGGGCCCGACGAGCGGCCCCTCCCAGCGCCGCACCCGGCGGAACGACTCGGTCGCCGAGGTCTCCACGACCATCCGGGCCGGGCGGTCGGAGCGGACCCACACCAGGCCGGAGGACGAGGTCACGTCGCCGACCTGCGCGCCCCACCGCGCGTCCGGCCGTCCCGGGAGCGCCAGCGCGGGCGCGGCCCCGGCCCCGGCC
>NZ_JAINFC010000355.1 GCF_020740835.1 Streptomyces sp. UNOC14_S4 | reverse complement strand
GAGACAGGGCGGGCTGCTCGGGATCGGGCTGTCCACGGCGGCGTTCGCGGGCGCGCTGGCGTCCTTCGCGCTGGTGTGGGCCATGGCCCGGCGCGGCGGCGGGTTCTCGCCGCTGCGGCTGGTGCTCTCGGGCGTGGGCATCGGGCAGTTCCTGTCCGGCTTCACCCACTACCTGGTGCTCCAGGCCGGGGACGAGCAGCAGACGCGCGGCGCGCTGTTCTGGCTGATGGGCTCGCTGGGCGGGGCCCAGTGGTCCTCACTGGCCCTGCCCGCGGCCGCCCTGCTGCTCGGGCTGCTGGTGCTGCTGGCCCGTGCCCGCGCCCTCGACGCGCTGCTGATGGGCGACGAGACGGCCGCCGGGCTGGGCGTCGAGGTGAACCGGCTGCGGCGCGAGCTGTTCGTCGTGACGAGCGTGCTCACCGGGGTGCTCGTGTCGGTGTCCGGGGCCATCGGTTTCGTGGGGCTGATGGTGCCGCACGTCTGCCGGATGGTCGTCGGCGGCGCCCACCGCAGACTGCTGCCCGTCGCCGCGCTGTTCGGCGCCGTCCTCCTGGTCGTCGTCGACCTGGTGGCCCGTACGGCCCTGCCGGACCAGGAGCTGCCGGTCGGCGTGGTGACCGCCCTGATCGGGGCACCGACCCTGCTGTATCTGCTGGACCGCCGTCTGGAGAGGGGATAGCGGCATGCGCGTCGCCATCGAGGAGCTCGACGTGACCCTGTCCGGGCGGACCGTGGTCTCCGGGGTCGACCTGATCGCCGAGGACGGCGAGATCGCGGGGATCGTCGGCCCCAACGGCAGCGGCAAGTCCACGCTGCTGCGCACCGTCTACCGCTATCTCACGCCGCACGCCGGGCGGGTGCTGCTCGACGGCACGGACGTCCGCGCGCTCGGCGCGGCCGAGTCGGCGCGGCGTGTGGCGGCCCTGCCGCAGGAGCGCGGCAGCGACTTCGAGCTGTCGGTCCGCGCGGTCGTGGCCATGGGCCGTACGCCCTACAAGCGCGCGTTCGCGGGCGAGGACCGCGCGGACGCCGAACTGGTGGCGGCGGCCCTGGAGCGGGTCGGCATGACGGGCTTCGGCGCGCGCCGCTTCTCGGCGCTGTCCGGGGGCGAACGCCAACGGGTCCTGCTGGCCCGCGCCCTCGCGCAGGACCCGCAGGTGCTCGTCCTGGACGAGCCGACCAACCACCTGGACGTACAGCACCAGGTGGAACTGCTGTCCCTGCTGCGCGCCCAGCGCCGTACGACCCTGCTGTCGCTGCACGACCTCAACGCGGCGGCGTCCCTCTGCGACCGGCTGCACGTCCTCCACCAGGGCACCCTGGTGGCCTCGGGCACCCCGCGCGAGGTGCTGACCCCCGCACTCCTGGCGGACGTCTTCGGCGTCCGCGCGGCCGTGGTGGAACACCCGCTGACGGGCGACCCCCTGATCGCCTTCGACCACCGCGCGTCGGCGGCGCGCGAGCCGCAGTCTGTCTGACGCGACGGTGGGGCGCCCCCCACCGGAAGCGCCGCCTTCCGCCTACGGGCTCGGTCCACCAGGCCGTCTGGCGTCTGCGGGCCGTCTGTGGCTGGTCGCGCAGTTCCCCGCGCCCCTGATGGGGCGCGGGACTTCTCATCAGTCGACCGTCCGGTAGTGGCTCGGCAGCCCGTCCCGCAGTACGGGGACGCCCAGGCGCGCCGCGTGCGCCCTGTGGAGGAGGCGGGCCCTGGTGCCCGGGCCGCGGAGGACCGTGGTGTGCCAGGGGGTGGCCCACGCGTCGGCCGATTCCAGGAGGCGGATGCCGAACTTCTCGGCGCCCGTGCGCTGGGGGTGGATGGAGAGGCGTACGGAGCGGGGGTGGCAGTCGGCGATGAGGTCGCCCCAGGCGCGGCTGCGGGCGATGACCTCGTAGGCGCGGCGGCGGCACTCGCGCTGGAGGGCGGACCTGGTGCCCGTGTGGTCCGGGGTGTCCTCGAAGAGGAAGCGGGTGATGCCGAGATAGAGGCGCAGGGTGTCCTCGTCCCCCGCACGCACCTGGGCGCGCAGCGCGTCGGTGGAGGGGGCGTAGGCGGCGACGACCAGGGCGCGCTTGGTGTCGTGGTCCAGGTCGCCGTGCACCTGGCGCAGGTCGAAGGTGTCGAGGTTGGCGAGCCCCTCCCGGTCGATCAGGGCGCGCAGCGCGTCGCCGTAGGCGTCGATGTGCGCGTCGGGCACGCGGATGAGGTCGCCGAAGATGTGGCCGTCGGAGCAGATGAGCATGCGCGCCCCGGGCCCGTATATCTCGCCGATGCGGGCGCAGAGCCGGTCGAGGAAGCGCAGCGAGAGGCGTTCGCCCTCGTCGGGGAGGTGCCCGAGCACCTTGGCCGGGTTGGGCGACTTGCAGGGGAAGCCGGGCAGGGTGAACACGATGGGCTCACCGGCCTCGGTGAACTGACGTATCTGGGCGAGCTGTTCGGGGTGGTCCGCGGGATCGGTGGCGGTGGCCCCCGTGCTGCGGTGGTGCGGCAGGAGCAGGCCCAGGACGCGGGCCTCGACGGAGTCGTGGTTCATGGCGGGGATATGAGGCGTTCTCGCGGTGGTCATCGGCGGGTGCGGGGGCAGGCGGGAGCGTCGTAGGACACGGGCAGCGCGCTCACGCCGCGGCCCAGTACGGCGGAGATCCAGGGCAGTTCCTCGTCGGCGACGGCGAGGCGCAGGCCGGGCAGCCGGGCGAGCAGGGTGCCGAGGGCGACCTGGAGCTCGGTACGGGCCAGCGCGGCGCCGGGGCAGAAGTGACTGCCGTGGCCGAACGCGAGGTGGGAGCCCTGGGCCCGGTCGAGGTCCAGGGTGTCGGGGTCGGGAAAGCGCTCGGGGTCGCGGTTGGCGGCGCACAGCGAGACGATCACGGAGTCGCCCGCCGGTACGCGGGTGCCGTGCAGCTCGGCGTCCTCGGCGAGGAAGCGCCAGGTCGTCAGCTCGAAGGCGCTGTCGAGGCGGAGGAGTTCCTCGACGGCGGCGGGCAGCAGCGCGGGTTCGGCGCGCAGCCGCGCGAGGGCCTCGGGGTGCCGGAAGAGGGCGACGAGGGCGGTGGTGATCTGGTTGGTGACGGGTTCCTGCCCGGCCACCAGCAGCTGGAAGATCATGGAGTCCAGCTCCTCCGGGGTCAGTTCGCCGGAGTCGCGGGCGGTGACGAGGCGGGAGAGCAGCCCGTCACCGGGCGCGGCACGGCGGTCGGCGACGACCTCGGCGATGTAGTCCTGGAGTTCGCGGAGCAGTTGCTCGTAGGCGGGGCGGCCGGGGTCGGTGGGGCCGACGGGGGCGACGACCTTGCCCCACTCGCGGCGGAAGCGCCCGGCGAGGTGCGGCGGCAGGCCGATCACCTCGGCGAGGACCTGGAAGGGGAACCGCGCGGCGAAGCACGCCACGAGGTCGGCGGAGTCCGCGTCCGTCGGCATCGCGTCGACGAGCGCGTCCGCCATCTCCTGGAAGCGGGGGCGCAGCGCCTCGACGCGGCGCGGGGCGAAGGCGTCCGTGACGAGGCGGCGCATCGCGGTGTGCTTGGGCGCGTCCTGGTGCAGGAGGTGGACCTGGAGCTGGGAGTGCTGCGGCTCGGGCATGATCGAGGCGCGGGCGCGCCAGCCGTCGTTGCCGAGCGCGTGGTTCTTGCCGAGCCGCGGGTCGGCGAGGGTGCGCTGCGCGGCGGCGTGGCCGGTGACCAGCCAGGCGGTGACCCCGCTGGGGAAGCGCACCCGGTGGACGGGGCCCTTCTCGCGCATCTCCGCGTAGAGCGGATAGGGGTCCCGCTTGTATGCGGCGCCGTGGAGGTCGATCGGCTCGTGCTGCGACACGGTGGGGTGCTCCTCGCAAGTCGTGAACACCGGAGAAGTCGGACGGGGCGGGGGCTGAGTTCCCAGCTGTTTGAGGGGCGCGGGGAACTGCGCGCGCAACCCCACACGGCCCGCAGCCGCCGGACGCGCACAGCACACCGAGCGCATAGGCGGCTTTTCAGGGGCGCGGGGAACTGCGCGACAAGCCCCCACCGGCCCGCAGCCGCGCACCGAGCACAAGAGGCACCCCAGTAGGCGCACCCCGCCCAATTCCTAGGTAGTCGGCCGACAGGCCGTTCCGGTTCCCGCCCACGAAAAGGACAATCCTCACGTGCCGCAAACCCCTCGCACAGGGCGGAACGCCACGCACGGCATGCCACGATGCGGCGATGACCACTCGTCATCGTCTCAGTCCCTATGGCTCCATGATCGGCTTCATCGTGCTGCTGGCAGCCCTCTTCGGCGTCGCGTACGCGGCCGGGTCGGCGGCCGGCCCGGCGGCTCCCGGCATACACCACCGCACAGGCGGCGGCTCGGGTTCCGGCGGCGGTCACGGAGGCGGCCACGGCGGCATGGGCGGCATGGGCGGGATGCACGACATGGGCGCCCCGGCGGAGCGGGCGGTGGTGATCCGATGAGCACCGTGGACGCCACGGCGGAAGCCGTCGGCACCGAGATCCTCGTCGGCGGCATGACCTGCGCGGCGTGCGTGGCCCGGGTGGAGAAGAAGCTGGGCCGCCTCGACGGGGTGAGCGCCACGGTCAACCTGGCCACGGGCCGGGCCCGGGTCAGCCACCCCCCGGCGGTGACCGTGGCCGAGCTGATGGCCGTGGTGGAGGGCGCGGGCTTCACCGCGTCGCTCCCGGAGCCGGAGCCGTCGCAGGAGAGCGCGGCGGAAGAGGGCACGGCGTCCGCCGCGACGACGCGGCTGGTCGTCACGGCCGTGCTGGCCGTCCCCGTCCTGGTGCTGTCCATGGTCCCCGCGCTGCAGTTCCGGAACTGGCAGTGGCTGTGCTTCGCGCTGGCCACGCCGGTCGCCGTGTGGGGCGCGTGGCCGTTCCACGAGAAGGCGCTGCGCGGGCTGCGGCACTCGGCGGCGACGATGGACACGCTCGTCTCGCTCGGCGTGCTGGCCTCCTACGCGTGGTCGACATACGCGCTGTTCCTCGGCGGCGCGGGCGATCCCGACATGCGGATGCCGTTCACGCTGGTGCCGTCCATGACGGCCGGTACGGCGGACGTGTATCTGGAGGCGGTCGTCGGCGTACCGCTGTTCGTGCTGGTCGGGCGGCTGTTGGAGGCCAAGGCGCGGCACGGTACGGGTTCGGCGCTGCGGGCGCTGGCCTCGCTGGCGGCGAAGGAGGTCGTGCTGCGGACGGCCGACGGCGGCGAGCGCCGGGTGCCGGTCGAGCAGTTGCGCGTCGGCGACCGCTTCGTCGTCCGCCCCGGTGAGCGGGTGGCGACCGACGGTGTGGTGACGGCGGGCAGCTCGGCGCTGGACCTGTCGCTGGTGACGGGCGAGAGCGCGCCCGTGGAGGCCGGGCCGGGCACGGCCGTGGTCGGCGGAGCGGTCAACTCCGGCGGACTGCTGGAGGTACGGGCCACGGCGGTCGGCGCGGACACCCAACTCGCCCGGATCGCCAAGCTGGTGGAGGACGCGCAGGCGGGCAAGGCCCGCGCGCAGCGGGTCGCGGACGCCGTGGCGGGAGTGTTCGTCCCGGCGGTGCTGGCCGTGGCCGTCGTCGTCCTGGGCTTCTGGCTGGGCGCGGGCGCTCCCCCGCAGTCGGCGGTGACGGCCGCCGTCGCGGTGCTGGTGGTCGCCTGCCCCTGCGCGCTGGGCCTGGCCACGCCGACGGCCCTGCTGGCGGCGACGGGCCGGGGCGCGGGCCTCGGCATCCTGGTGCGCGGCCCGCAGGCGCTGGAGGGGCTGCGGCGTGTGGACACCGTCGTGCTGGACAAGACGGGCACGCTGACGACCGGTTCCATGACGGTCACCGAGGTGACGGCCCGTACGGACGGGATGGGCGCCGACGCGGCCCTGCGGCTGGCGGCGGCGGTCGAGCGGGGCTCGGAGCACCCGGTGGGCCGGGCGGTGTGCGCCCACGTGGCGGACGCGCCGCTGCCGGAAGCGACGGACTTCTCGGCGACGCCGGGCCTGGGCGTGTCGGGCCGCGTCGAGGGGCGCCTCGTGGAGGTCGTACGCCCCTCGGAAAGCGCCGCCCCGGCTCCGGGCAAGGCGCGGAAGGGGCAGCGGAAGCCCCGCAAGGACGGCCTGCCGAAGGAGCTCGACGAGGCGGTGCGCGACGCGGAGCGGGACGGCCGGACCGCGGTCGTGGTCCTGGTGGACGGCACGCCCGAGGCGGTCGTCGCGCTCGGCGACACGGTGCGCTCCGGCTCGTACCGCGCGGTCGACCACCTCAAGCGGCTCGGCCTGCGTCCGGTCCTGGCCACGGGCGACGGCGAGGGCGCGGCGCGTGCCGTCGCGGAGGAGCTCGGCATCACCGAGGTGCACGCGCGCGCCACGCCCGAGGACAAGGCCGCGCTCGTCCGTGACCTGCGCGCCCAGGGGCGCCGGGTCGCGGTGATCGGCGACGGCGTCAACGACACGGCGGCGCTGGCGGGCGCGGACCTGGGCATCGCCATGGGCGGCGGCACGGACGCGGCGATCGGCGCGGCGGACGTGACGCTGGTCCGCGAGGACATGGGTGCCCTGGCGGACGCGGTCCGGCTGGCCCGCCGCACGTCGGCCACGGTCCGTACGAACCTGGGCTGGGCGTTCGGCTACAACGTGGTGACCGTCCCGCTGGCCGCGGTGGGGCTGCTGAGCCCGATGCTCGCGGCGGCGGCGATGTCGGTGAGCTCGGTCCTGGTGGTGACGAACAGCCTCCGCCTGCGGGGCTGGCAGCCGAGGCCCGCACGGGCGGCGAACCGGAACGGCGTGCGGACCGCCCGCCAGATGCGAGGTGCAGCGTGAACGCGAACGTGAACGCGACCGGAACCAACGAGAACATCGGCCGGATTCTGCGAGCGGCGCTCGTCCCCGTGCTCGCCGGTGCCGTCGCCATCGGCGGCCTGAGCGTCTGGACGGCCTCCGGCGCGGCGGGCCGCCCGCCGTCGGTCACGGTCGAGGACGCCCGCGTCCTGCTCCCCTTCGGCACGGACGACACGGCCGCGTTCGTCAAGGTGCGCAACAACGGCGACGCCGACGACGAACTCGTCGGCGTCGAGGTCCCGACCGCGGGCAGCGCGATGCTCAGCCGCACGGTGGTGAAGGACGGCGCGGGCTCGATGCGGATGGTGCCGTCGGCGACGGTCCCGGCGGGCGGCACGCTCGACATGTCACCGCACGCCCTCGACATCATGATCACGTCCCCGCCCCGCCTCGCCCCGGGCGACCGCCTCCCCTTGACGCTCCGCTTCCGCGAGAGCGGGACGGTGCAGGTCGAAGCGGTGACGGTCCGCCCGGGAAACCGGGGATAAACGGAAAAAGGGAGTGGGGCGGGGCTCGAAAGAGCCCCGCCCCGTTCCTGCGGTGAGCGTCCCGCATCACCTGGCGCAATAGGGGCGCGGGGAACTGCGCGACCAGCCGAAAACGACGATCAGCCGCCGACCAACAGCTCCCGCCGAGCTCTTAGGCGGCCACAGGAGTACGGTCACCCAACCGCGCCACGTCCCGCTCGGCCAGCTCCAGCTGAAAAATCAACGCCTCCCGAGCCCTGGCCACCCGCGACCGCACCGTACCCACCGGACACCCGGCGACAACGGCGGCCTCCGCGTACGGCAACCCCAGCAGCTGCGTCAGCACGAACGCCTCGCGCCGCTCGTACGGCAGGCGGTCGAGGAGCTGCGACAGGGCGACGCCCTCGTCGAACCCGGGCAGCTCCGCGGACTGGGTCCGCTCGGCGGCCGACTGCCAGTCGTCCGTGTCGGAGAGCCGGGGCCGGGCCGCGTTGAAGCGGAGCCGGTCCACGACCGTGCGCCGGGCGATGGTCAGCAGCCAGGTGCGGGCCGAGGAGCGTCCCTCGAAGCGCGGCAGCGAGCGCAGGGCCCGCAGATACGTCTCCTGGACGAGGTCGTCCGCGCCCTGCGGGTCGTTGCTGAGCCGGGCCACGTACCGCCGTACGTCGCCCTGGGTGGCGCGGATGAAGTGGTCCACGGCATCGGCGTCGCCGCCGCGTGCCGCGAGCGCCCAGGCGGTCACCGCCTCGTCGTCACGCACGGCGGCCCCCCGCGCGGGGGGTGATGCGCGGGGCGGCTGCGGCACCGGGGA
>NZ_JAINFC010000354.1 GCF_020740835.1 Streptomyces sp. UNOC14_S4 | reverse complement strand
TCAGGTGGCAGCCTCGGTGCAGGGGGACTCGGGGACGAGAGGGTCTGCGCGGGGACGATGCGCGGTGGGGTGGATGAGGTCGGTGGGGTGAGTGGTTCGGCCGGGGCTGTCGACAAGGAAGTGGTGGACGGTTCGTGACTCGGGCGAAGGCTCGGGCGAGAGGGAAACCGTCGGTAACGGCCGGATCGGACGGGTCAGATGGCCATGCCGTAGACAATGGTGAAAAGAGTGCCCAGCGAGCCGATGATGAAGACGCCGGTGAGCCCCGCCACGATCAGCCCCTTGCCCTGCTCGGCACTGAAGGTGTCGCGGAGGGCGGTCGCGCCGATGCGCTGTTTCGCGGCGCCCCAGATGGCGATGGCGAGGCAGAGCAGGATGGCCGCCGCCATCACCACCTCGACCAGCACTCGTGCCTCGGTGCCCAGACTGCCGAACGGTCCCCATTTTGGGGCAATTCCGCCAATGATGGTGTTGATGTCGCCTTTGTCGCCAGCCGCCAAAAACATATGTAACTCACCGCCCCTTATGGGTACTTGTGGCACCCTCCGCCACATGGCAAAGGTCGGGACCTATCTTCGCTGACGAAGCCGCCCTCGCATGTCGACTTGGCGCCATTTTTTGCCGGAACCCGTACGCGTCTTCGTCGCCGCCGTCCGCCTCGCCGTGCGGGGCGATGTCAGTGGGCAGCCCTATGGTGACTCTGTGTATCACGCGGGTCGACACCGAGCAATGACGAACGGAACAGGGGAGGAACGAGGGGTCGTGCGACAGTTCGGATGGTGGCGTGTTCGGTCGGTACGCTGGGGCGTTCCGGGGGTGTTCGAGAACAAGGGTGGTACGGGTGCTGGTAGCCGATCGGTACCGGCTGGAGCAGTTGCTGGGCCGCGGCGGCATGGGCGAAGTCTGGGAGGCCCACGACGAAGTGCTCGGGCGTCAGGTCGCGGTGAAGCTGCTGCTGGGGGACGAGGCCGACGAATCGGCGACCTCCCGCTTCCGGCTGGAGGCCCAGACGGCCGCCCGCCTGAATCACCCTCAGGTGGTCGGGGTGTACGACTTCGGTGCCTGGGACGGGCGTTTTTATCTGGTCATGGAGCTGGTCCGGGGCCCGAGCCTGGCGCAGGAGCTGTCCGCGCGCGGCCCCGTCGACCCGGCCCGCGTCGCCCGCATCGCCTCCCAGGCCGCGGCGGGCCTGGCGGCCGCGCACCGGCAGGGGGTCGTCCACCGGGACGTCAAGCCGGGCAACCTGATGCTCGACGCCGACGGCACGCTGAAGATCGGCGACTTCGGCATCGCCCGGTTCGTGGACGAGACGGGCACGGCGTTGACCCGGGTGGGCCAGATCGTCGGCACGAGCACCTACCTCGCGCCCGAGCGTGCCCTGGGGCGTGTGGCCGGCCCCGCCTCGGACGTGTACGCGCTGGGGTGCGTGCTCTACCACCTGCTCGTCGGGCGCCCTCCGTTCTGGGCGGACAGCCCGACCGCCCTGCTCTACCTCCACGTCGATGCCGAGCCGGAGTCGCCGCGGCGGCACCGGGCGGATCTGCCGCCTGCGTTCGAGGCGTATCTGCTGCGCATGCTCGCGAAGCGGCCGGAGGACCGGCCGTCGGCGGACGAGGTGGCGGCGTGGTTCGGCGGCCCGGCGTGGCAGGGAGCTCCGGCGGCTTCGCGGCCCGCCCCGGCTGTGCCGCGTCCGGCCGCGCCGGTATCGGCTCCGGTTGTGCCACGCCCGGCTGTGCCGGGTCAGGTCCCGGCTCCCGCTTCCGTCCCGGCTGCTCCGTCGCCCTCGGTGGTTGCGCCCGTTCCTGCGCCTGTGAGCGCGCGGCGCGGGAAAGACGTACGGAAGTCGAAGACGGTGGCCATCGCGCTGGCGGGAGTTGTGGCGTTCGTGGTGGCGGCCTTCATCGGGGCGCGGGTCTTCGGTCAGGAATCCGGGGTGGTGGAGCATCCGGGGCCCGGGCCGCACCAGTCCCGCACCGTTCGGTAGCGCTGGTGCCTGGGCGGCGCCCAGGCACCCGGAACCCGGCGCCCGGGCGTGGGCATGAGGGCTACTCGAGGCCCTCGACGAAGTGGTCGAACTCGCCTGCTTTCACACCCAGCGCGAACGCGTCCCAGTTCTTGTCCGTCGTCACCACGACGTTGTCCGGCTCGGTGTTCTCCCGGATGTAGACGTGACCGTCGTCCCCGAAGGCGACCTCCAAGTACTCGGTCTCGTCACCCTCTTTGACCGGAATCCAGTTGAGCTCTGCCACGGTGCCCCCTCAAGGCGAGTGCTGCTGGCTGCCGTCGCTCACGATAGAGGACGGCCGGAAGTCGGTTCGTACGCTTGGTTTTCTTCCGAGGGCTGGTGATCCGCCTCTGCGTGTCCAATCAGCTCAATGGCCCCTGGTGTTGATTTCGGGCATAGGTGAACAGGGCGCGCAAGGTGGTGGGCGGCACGGCCAGGGTCGTATCAGGGAAGTCGCTCTCGCGAAGCCTGACCTTTCCGCCTGGGGCCTCGGCTATTTCGATGCAGTCGTCCTGTCCGCTGCCGCTGAATGATGATTTATGCCAGTTGAGCCACTCCTGGCAAGTCTTGGCGCTCATGGGGTCTGGAGTCGGGGGGTGCGCTGATTCCGGGCATAGGCGAGCAGGGCGGACAAGGAGGCGGGTGACAGGGTCAAGACGGTGTCGGGGCGCTCGCTTTCGCGGAGGTGTATGTGGTGGCCAGATCCCGAGGCTGCCGCTTCTATGCACTCGCCGTTGACGCCGCCTCCACTGAAGGTCGATTTCTGCCATTGGAGCGTCGACATGGGGTCCCCTTCACAAGGTGTACAAGTGGTGCTGGATGAACCCGAGTGAGTCCTTCCTGGCATGGAACTCGGGTTCGAGTCGGGGGTCAATCGGCGGTAGCGCGATGGAGCGGAGGCGTTCGAAGGCCTCGGAGAACTGCTGGATGTGTTCAGGGGCGCTGGTGAAGGGGGAGGAGATGGGGTGCTCCACGTAGACGGTGCTGAGCTCGGGCACTGCACCCTCAAAAATCACAAAGGGGGCGCTGAACCGGACCGGGTAGACGTTTGCTCTGAATGGCAGGATCTGGATACATACGTTGGGCTGGCGGGCCATCGTGACGAGATGCTCGATTTGCCGACCCATGATGTCGCCGGGCACGAACTGCATATGGAGAGCGGTCTCATGGATCACGGCGTGAAACCGGAGGCCTTCGGTGAGCACGCGCTGGCGTCGTAGCCGAAAGCTGACGCACTTGTCCATGAGGGCTTCATCCGCTTCGGGTTCTCCGCCTGCGAACAGGGCACGGGCGTACTCCGCTGTCTGTAGCAGACCGGGGATGTAGAGCAGTTGGAAGGACCGGCACGAGGTGGTCGTGGCCTCGAGTTCGGCGAGGTCGCGTGACTGTGGGTCGTGGCTGTCCTTGTATTCCGAGGCTGACCACCACCCCCTGCCCGAGGCTTGCGTCATCGCCACCAGGGCGTCGATCAGCGGTTCTGAACTGCAACCGTAAGCCTCGACAAGGGCGCGAATTTTCGCTTCGGGAATGGCTGTTCTGGCGGCCTCGATGTGTCCAAGATGCGGCGGGCCGAGCTCGGCGCATGCGGCGGCCTCGTTGACCGAGAGCCCGGATGTCATGCGCATCCGCCGCAGCTCCATGCCCAAACGCCGCTGGCGGTACGTCGGGTTGGCCCGAAGTCCCATGGTGCCTCCCTGGTGGTCGTCAGCAGTCTGCCGTCTCATGACGCGGCTGAGCCACTCGTTGGTGGCACTTCGGCCGGGCTGGGTTGCAGATCTGAAACCCAGCTCCCTACCGTCGAAGACGTTCCGCCCGTCCACGGCGCTTGCCGTAAGCCGGAAGTGCACCCTCGCGCGTCTTCAGCGCCTGGCGACAGTGACAACGCGAGGGCAACGCCACCGCACCCCGCCCGGACGGGCTCCGCAGCCGGTGAGACCAAGGAGCCACGTCCCATGTGCACCGCATCCGCCTCCGCCCTCGCGCACGCCGACTTCTCGCTCGTCTTCCCGCCCGCGCCCGGATGGGTCCGTACCGCCCGTGAAGCCGTACGCACGGCTCTCACCGCCGCTCACCGCGACGACCTCGTCGACACCGCGGTCTCGTCGACACCGCGGTCCTGCTCACGTCGGAGCTCGTCACCAACGCCGTCAAGGCCTCCATGGGAGCGCGGTGCTCGGCTCCCGTCAGCGTCTACGCGGAGTGGGCCTCCGACGAGATGCTCCGCGTGCTGGTGCAGGACGGAGCTCCTGGGCTGCCCCTGCGGTACGCGCACAGCGAGTACGGCGAAGTCGGCCGTGGACTGTTGCTGGTCCGGCGTTGCGCCTTTGGCTGGGGTGTGTGTCAGCACGGCTCCGGGCCGGGGAAGGCGGTTTGGTTCACCCTCGTGGGCTGACGCGTTCTGATATCGGGAATAGGCGGATTTGTCACCGCCAGCCGAGCCGTCCTGGTGCGCCCTCGTGCATCGATGCTCCCCATGCTGCGCTACGGCAACGGAAATTGACGGATACACGGTGGACAGGTGGGGGAGGATGGCGGGGTGCGGAAGCTCTGGGTGGGCGTGGGAGCCGGGATCGGGCTGTGCCTGAGTCTGCTCGGGTTGCTCGTCGCGGGTGTGTACATGGCCGCGGCGGACCTGGGTGGCGGGGGCAATGGCGCCGCGCTGGCGGAAGGATCAGTTCCGGCGGAGTACCAGAAGCTCGTGCAGGACTGGGGCGGCTTCTGTCCCGCGCTCTCCCCGGCCATCCTCGCCGCGCAGATCTACTCCGAGAGCGGCTGGAATCCCAGAGCCGTGAGCCCGGCGAACGCCCAGGGGATAGCGCAGTTCATGCCCGACACCTGGGCCTCCCACGGCATCGACGCCAACAAGGACGGCAAGGCGGACATCTGGGACCCGCAGGACGCCATCCCGTCCGCGGCCGTCTACGACTGCGAGCTCTCCAAGGACGTCAAGAGCGTGCCCGGCGACCTCGCGGACAACATGCTGGCGTCGTACAACGCCGGCGCGTACGCGGTCATCCAGCACCGGGGGATTCCGCCGTACAGCGAGACCCAGGGGTATGTGAAGGAGATCCGCACCCTCGCCAAGAGCTTCGCCAGACCGGTCAACCGGGTGGCGCCCTCGCAGCAGGCGGCCGGGGCCATCTACTACGCGCAGGACAAGCTCGGCACGCCGTATCTGTGGGGTGGCGACGGCACCGCCGAGGATGGCGGGCGGTTCGACTGCTCGGGCCTCACCAAGGCCGCGTACGAGACGGTCGGCATCACCCTGCCGCGGGTGGCGAACGACCAGTGGAACGCGGGCCCCCACCCCAAGCGTGACGAGCTGCTCCCCGGGGATCTGGTCTTCTTCGCGCACGACCTGAACGATCCGCGCAGCATCCACCACGTGGGCATCTACGTGGGTGGCGGCCACATGATCAACGCGCCGCACACCGGGGCACTGATCCGGTTCGACTCGATCGACACGCCGGATTACATCGGGGCGACCCGGGTCACCGAAGATGGCGCGAAAGCGCTCCCCAAGGCCAAGGGGGTCTGAGTCGGTAGGGCGGAATGCGACGACGGGTCACCCTTCGGTAACGTCCTGGTGATCATTGAGTGGAGAGTGGAACGCCCGGCCGGAGTGGCGCGTTCCATGATTGTGGGAAAGCCGCGTCACGCTTCGCGTCGGGGGCGCACGGACCACGGGGGTCGGTAGCTGGACGTAGTAGCAAGAGGCGACAGATAAGGGGCCACGACAGATGGCTGGACTCGCGGTGGGGCACCTCGTGTCGGAGGCCGGGGGCGGGCCCGGCCCCGACAACAGTCTGCTGTACGACATCAACGGCCTCGCCAAGGCCGCACCCAACTGGCTGGATCGCGCCGTCGAGTTCATCGGCGAGTACGGCATCGTCCTCGGCCTCGCCGTGCTGATGCTCTGCGCCTGGTGGAGCGCCCGCAAGCGGCAGGACGCCCCGGCAGCCGTCGCCGGGCTGCTCTGGGCGCCGCTCGCCGCGGGCATCGCCCTGCTCGTCAACATGCCGATCCGCGACTTCGTCAAGCGACCGCGGCCCTTCGTCGACCACACCGGGATCGAGGTCCTGGTCAAGGGCAAGACCGACTACTCCTTCGTCAGCGACCACGCGACGCTGACCATGGCGCTCGGCGTGGGCCTCTTCGTCGCCAACCGGAAGTACGGTCTGGTCGGCATCGGCCTGGCGTTCCTCGAAGGCTTCTGCAGGGTCTACATGGGTGTGCACTACCCGACCGACGTCGTCGGCGGGTTCGCGCTGGGCACGGCGGTCGCGCTGCTGCTCGCCCCGCTGGCGATGATGCTGCTCACCCCGCTGACGCGCTCGGTCGCGGAATCGAGGGCGGGCCGGCTCGTACGGCGTTCCGACAACGGTGTCGCGCCGGTGGTGGCCGGACCCCAGGGCAGACCGGAGCGCCAGATTCCGCACGACAACGACCTCGCGGCGTGACGCCGAGAATCATGCCGAGAATCGCGTGACGCCGGAGACACCGGAGACAGAGGCCCTCTGTTTCTCCCCGGCCTAGCTCTCCCCGACGGCCGTCGCTGCTGTCATATGGGTCGTGGCGTCCTCGCGGGCCAGGGAGCGGGCCCTGCGTGCCGGGCCGCGCCAGCCGCAACTGCAGCGGGCGCTGCAGAAGGAGCCGATCTCGCTGGTGCTGGTGGAATGTGCCGCGGAACGGTCCGCGGACGCTGCTTCGGACACGTGACCACGCTACCCGCCCGTGACGGCTCCCCCGGCCCTGTCGTTGGCAGTGAGGGTGCCACAGCGTGGTGGAGGGGGCTGACGTTCATGATGGTGGGGCTGGGGCTGGGACGAGGGCAACGCGGACAGCGGGGCGCGGGCGTCGGCAACGCGGTCTTGGGCGGCATCGCCCTCGGGGTGCTGGCCTCGGGCTGCGCGGCCCCCGGGCGGCCCGAGCTGCACGACGACCTGAAGAGCCTGAGCAGCCAGGCGCGCCAGGCGGACGACACCGACCCCACCCGGGCCCGCGAGGCGCTGCGCCGGGCCGCGCGGGTGCTCGTCGCGGAGGGGGCGGCCCGCGTCCGTACGTCCATGGAGACGGCCAGCGGCGGCACACGGCTGACCATCCACGGCACCGGCGGCTACGACTTCACCCGGCCCGTCGGGAAGTTGACGGTGGTGGTGCCCGCCGACGCGGCCGGGACCACGGAACACCGCCCCATCACCGAAGTGTTCGCCCCCGGCGCGCTCTTCATGAAGAACCGCGGCGCGGGGGTGCCCGACGACAAGTGGGTACGCCTGGCCACGCCCGCGCTCGCCGACGGCAACCTCCTCACCAACGGCGCCACCGACCCGCTGGCCGCCGCCGAACTGCTCGGCGGTGCCCGGCAGGTGACGTATATGAGGGACGAGCGGATCGACGGGGCCCGGGTCAGGCACTACTGGGGCACGATCGATCTGGGCCAGGCGGCGCGCGCCGCGCCCGCCCGGGACAGAGGGCCGCTGGCCGTGGCGGCGAAAGGGTTCTCCGGCGGCACGGTCGCGTTCGACGCGTATCTGGACGACCGGGGGAGGCCGCGCCGCCTCTCGCACCGTTTCAGCGTCGACGAGGGGGCGGGGAAGGCGCCGATGGCCGTGGTCTCGACGGTCGAGTTCCAGGACTTCGGCACCAAGTTCGATGTGCCGCTGCCCGTTCCCGCCGATATCTATGCGGGGACTGTCGGTTCACCGCGGAAATAACGCGGCAGGGCGTGGTTGGCCATGGAAATGGTCCTTCTGTGCCATGCGCGCCATGTGTACCGATCACTACGCTGGTTACCCGAAGAACGAAAAACCCGAGGAGGTGAATCACGTGGTTTCGCGACGCGGTTCGTCGGGTGGGCCGGATCCCGTGGCCCTCATCGAGATCGATCTGTACGGGGATTTGATGATTGCGGCTTCGAGTGCTGACGAGGACCGGCTCAGCCCGGACCGGATCGACGAGGTCCTGAAGGTCGTCCGCCAGGAGGCTCCGCCGGAGTAACCGACCGGCTGGGCTTCCCGCCGCTGCCGGGGGCTCCGCCCCCAGGCCCCCGCCGGGGCTGCGCCCCGGACCCCGTGGTCGGTTGCGGCCGGTGGTCCGGTTGTGCCCACCCGTTC
>NZ_JAINFC010000353.1 GCF_020740835.1 Streptomyces sp. UNOC14_S4 | reverse complement strand
CTCCCCGCTCCCCACCGTCGCCCGCACCGCTCCCGCCAGGGCCTCGCCCAGGGGGCCCGCCAGCGCGAGCGCACCACGTTCCTTGTGCGCGAGCAGCACCGATCGCACCGCGTCACCGTACGAAGCCGCCGCGTGCACGGACGGCAGCCCCGCAGGCACGGGATCCGGCCATACGCGGCGTGCCGGACGCCCGCTCAGCGCCTCACGGCACTCCGCGCACAGCACGGTCCGCCATCGGCCGCAGCCCGCACAGTCGACCGGCAGCACCAGTCCGGTGATCTCCTGCCACCACCCGCGCATGGATCTACTGTCCCGCCAGGCGGCGTCTCCTGCCACCCCTGTGGATAACTCCTGGCCACGCTCCCGGTGGCCCCACCAGTCACACCCGGGGGATAGGCACGCCCAAAAGACCGGCCGCGGCTCAGCCCGGGTAGACCGGTGCCGAGCCCTCCTTCGTCACGAGCTTCCAGCCCGTGTCGGGCAGGAGGCGGACGATGCCGCCGTCGCGTTCCGCGACGAGGGCGGGGGACTTGGCCGAGCCGTCCGTCGCGGCCACGCCGCGGACGCCCGTGATGCCGGGCAGCGCGGAACCGTTGGAGAGGGAACCGTCCGTCTCGATGTACTGGAGCTGCTGAAGGCCGCCCTGCTCGCTCCCCGCGACCAGCAGACGGCTGGCACCCGCCCAGGACACCGCGTCGACCTGCTCCAGCTTCGGGGCGATGGGGCGCAGTTCCTGCACCGAGAGGGTCATCCGGCCGACACCGCCGTGCCGTTCCACCCGCCCCAGCTTCAGGGTCGTCCTGTCGCCCTTCGTCACGAGCAGCGCGATCCGCACGCCGTCCGCCGCGACCCGCAGCCCGGAGATGTGCGCGCCGTCGAGCCGGGGCACCTGGATCTCCTCCGGCGCGCCCGTGCCCCCGGCCAGCCGCAGCAGCCGCGGCTTGTCCGGGTCCTGGTCCGCGACCCACAGATCGCCCAGCCCGTCCCAACTCGGAGCGGTCAGACCGGCCTTCGTCCCGCCCCCGCCCTTCGCGGTGAGCCGCGGCTCGCCCAGGGCACCGCTCTCCAGCCCGGCGACGTACAGCGCCTGTCCGTTGGCCGTCACGCCAGCGGCACGCTCCTGCGCGCGGTCCACGGCCACCGACCGCAGTTGCACCGCGCCATCGCCGAACGGGCCGCCGACCCGCCGCGGACCGTTCTCGCCGTCGGTGAGGCCCACCAGCCGGTGCTGTGCGTCCACGAAGTACTGCCGGTCCGGGCGGATCTCCTTCTGGTCCGCGTGGCCGTCCTTCTGACCGTCCCTCTGCTCCGGCTTCTGGTCCGGCGCGTACCAGCGCGCCTGGTCGCGCTGGAGCACGCACATCTGCGAGCCGCTCTCGCGCTGCAGCGCCACCTGGCTGACCTTCGCCGACTGGTCCTGCACGGTGAAGAGGATCTGGGCGGCCATGCGCAGGCACTGCTCCTGGCTGGTGCCCGCCGCGCGGTCGTTGAGCCGGACCTTCAGGGCGTTGGAGTCGTCGAGCGCGAGCCGCTTGTCGACCACGCGCGTGCCCTCGCGGAAGGCCGTCGTGGCGACCGGGTCCAGCCAGGTGGTCGGCCCGTCCAGCAGCGCGTTCACCGTGGACGTCACGGGGTCGATGCGCTTGCGCAGATAGACGGGGTCGGCGACGAGCACATTGCGGCCCTGGCCCGCGCCGCTCGCCCCGAGCTCCGCGAAGTAGTACTTGTTGACGGAACGGTAGATGCGCTGGAAGTCGGCCACGCCGAGCACCAGTCCGGACGGCGGCGCGTCGATGCGCCATTCGCCGTTCTCCTGGGCGACGTGGATCTCCTGCTGGTACTTCCGCTCGTCCGGCTTGTAGGCGTGCTTGGCGTCGACCGTCGCGACCTGCTTGCCGGTCAGCGTGATCGTGAAGTCCTGCTTGTGGTCGCCGGTACGGGCCAGATCGACCTGCGGCGGCGCGGACAGCACCGTCGCCGACGCGGACGGGTCCCACTTCCGCTTCGCGTCCTTGGCGAGGTACATCCGGGCCGTGTCGTACTCCGGATCGTCGCTGGTCGTGGCCTCCAGGAAGCCGTTCACCAGGTCCAGCGGATGCTCGCCCTTGTGCGGCGCCACCCCGTACACGCGCACCTGCGAGTCCCCGTCGGCGCGCTGCGAGGAGTCGACCGACGTCACCTCACTGCTGTCCGGCATCGAGGCGCACCCGGCCAGCAGCACGCCGCTGAGCGCGAGCGCGCCGATCCCCGCCGGCCGCCGCGCACCGCGCACCGTACGGCGGCGTCCGCGTTCAGCGCCCACGCGCCTGCCCCTCACGTTCCGAACTGTCTGAACGGTCCAGACGCTCCGGACGCGCCGGACGTTCCGCGCCTGCCGGAGCCGCCGGGCTTCCCGAACCGCTCCCGGCGGTCTCCTCGGAGCCCCCGGCCCTCGTCCCGTACGACGTGTCAGCCGCCTTGTTGTACGGCGCGGTTCCGCCCTGCCGTGCCACGACGCGCGCGCCGCTGCCCGGCAGCGCCGTCAGGTCGACGGTCGGGGGCGTGCCGCGCGTCTGCGCCGGTACGGGCGCGGGCCCCTGCGGTGCGGTCGGCGCGGCCGGAGGTCCGCCCCGGCCCGCCGTGCCCAGCGGAAGCCCGGCCTCGTTCAGCCCACGGTTGCGCCGCGAATCGTCCGGCTCCAGCGGGATCGGCGACCCGCGCAGCGTGTCGCCGGCCGTACGCGGCAGCGTGAGCCGGAACTGCGAGCCGCCACCCGGCTCGCCCCAGGCCTGGAGCCAGCCGCCGTGCAGCCGCGCGTCCTCCACGGCGATCGACAGCCCGAGGCCGGTGCCCCCGGTCGTCCGGGCCCGCGCCGGGTCCGCGCGCCAGAAGCGGTTGAAGACACGAGTGGCCTCGCCGGGCTTGAGCCCCACGCCGTAGTCGCGCACCGCGACGGCGACCGCGCCGCCCGCCGTGGCCAACCGTATGACCACGTCCCGGCCCTCGCCGTGCTCCACAGCGTTGACCACCAGGTTCCGCAGCACACGCTCCACGCGCCGGGCGTCGGACTCCGCTATCACGGGCTGCTCGTCACCGCGCACGACGAGCTTGCTGCCCTTGCGCTCGGCGAGCGGCAGGGCGCCGTCGACGACCCTGTTCACGACGTCCCGCAGGTCGATGGGCTCCGCCTCCAGCGCGGCGGCGCCCGCGTCGAACCGGCTGATCTCCAGCAGGTCGGACAACAGCGACTCGAAGCGGTCGACCTGCCCGAACAGCAGCTCGGCCGAGCGCGCGGTGACCGGGTCGAAGCCGTCCCGCGCCTCGTGGATGACCTCGGCGGCCATCCGCACGGTCGTCAGCGGGGTGCGCAGCTCGTGGGAGACGTCGGAGACGAAGCGGCGCTGCATCCGCGACAGCTGCTCCAGCTGCTGGATCTTCACCTGGAGGTTCTGCGCCATCTTGTTGAAGGCTTCACCCAGACGTGCGATGTCGTCCTCGCCGGTGACCTTCATCCGCTCCTGGAGGACGCCCGCCGCGAGCCGCTCGGAGATGCTCGCGGCCATCCGTACGGGCGTGACGATCTGCCGTACCACCAGCCAGGCGATGGCGCCCAGCAGCACGACCACGAACACCCCGGCGGTCGCCAGCGTGGTTTTCACCAGGGTCAGCGACTTCTCTTCCTGCGTGTACGGGAAGAGGTAGTAGAGCTGGTACGGCCGGTTGTTGTTGTCGTACATCCGCTTGCCGACGATCAGCGCGGGCTCGCCCTCGTCGGAGGCACTGTGCTTGATCGACGCGGACCGCTCCAGCGCGCCCGTCCGGGTGTCCAGCGCCTTGCGCAGGTCGCCGGGGATGCTGTGCTCGGGGTCGATGTCCCCGGAGGCGCGCGGGCCGCGGGCGCCGACGGTCGACGCGTCACCGCTGTCCGCGCTGAGGGCGACCACGTGGTAGACGCCCTGGCCGCCGCTGGAGAGCTGCTGCACCAGCGCGGTGAGCCAGGTCCCGGAGTCCATGGTGCGGGCGCCGGACTGCGAGGCGTCCTGCCCGCGGACGTCGGCCGCGCCGTCCGCGGCGTCCCGGGCGGCCTTGAAACCGCCCTCCGCCTGGCTCTGCGAGGCGTGCCGCTTGGCCTCCAGCAGGCCGTTGCGGACCTGCCCGATGACGACGACGCCGAGCAGCAGCACGACACCGAACGACATCAGCAGGGTCGTGGCGACGACCCGCAGCTGGATATTGCGCCGCCACAGCCGCATCGCGGGCAGCAGCGGGCGCCTCACCCAGCGCACGTACAGCCGCAGCACCGGATGAACCGGTCCCGAGGCCGCGCCGTCGGGCAGCAGCCTCGCGGCGCGCCACAGCCGCCGGAAGTACGAAATGCCGCCCGCCGTCTCGACGGGCCGCCCCGCGCCCCACTCCGGAGCGGCACCGTTGCCCGACATGTCAGCTCGGCCCGGCCTTGTAGCCCACGCCGCGCACGGTCACGACGATCTCCGGCCGCTCCGGGTCCTTCTCGACCTTGGAACGCAGCCGCTGCACGTGCACGTTCACCAGACGGGTGTCCGCGGCGTGCCGGTAGCCCCACACCTGCTCCAGGAGCACCTCACGGGTGAACACCTGCCACGGCTTGCGGGCGAGCGCCACCAGCAGGTCGAACTCGAGCGGGGTCAGCGCGATGGCCTGGCCGTCGCGCTTCACCGAGTGCCCGGCGACGTCGATGACCAGGTCGCCGATGGTGAGCTGCTCCGGCGCGGGCTCCTCCGACCTGCGGAGCCGGGCCCTGATCCGGGCGACGAGCTCCTTCGGCTTGAACGGCTTGACGATGTAGTCGTCGGCGCCGGACTCCAGGCCGACCACGACGTCGACCGTGTCGCTCTTGGCCGTCAGCATCACGATCGGCACGCCGGACTCGGCCCGGACGAGCCTGCACACCTCGATGCCGTCCCGGCCGGGCAACATCAGGTCGAGCAGCACGAGGTCCGGCTTGACCTCGCGGAAAGCAGCAAGTGCCTTGTCGCCATCCGCTACAAACGACGGCTCGAAACCCTCACCACGCAACACGATGCCGAGCATCTCGGCCAGTGCGGTGTCGTCGTCGACGACAAGGACGCGTCCCTTCATATCGACATCATCCCATTTTCGCATCCGGCTCATAGAGCCGGGTGACCGAGCTCACCTGTGGCGAGCGGCATTCTCCGGTGTGTCCCGTTGACCCCGGCGATCTTGAGCCCACCGGAAGCCGCGGCATCGGCCGCGCGTTCCGGCCCGGCGCCCTCACCGTTCCTTCTCCGGCCCACGGCACAGCTCCGCCAGCCCCGGCCGGGTGACCGGGGAGACCACACCGTTCTCCGTGACGATCGCGGTCACCAGTTCCGGTGGCGTGACATCGAACGCCGGGTTGTACGCCTGGGTGCCCAGCGGCGCCGCGGGCACCCCCGTGCCCGGCTCGGCCGCCACCCCCGTCACCAGGGGCGCGGCGAACTCGGTGACCTCGTGGCCGGGCCGCTGCTCCACCTCGATCGCGGCGCCTTCCGGGGTGCCCAGGTCGACCGTGGTGGTCGGCGCCACGACGATGAACGGCACGTGGTGATAGCGGGCGAGCACCGCCAGCGGGTAGCTGCCCACCTTGTTCGCGACCGAGCCGTCGGCGGCGATCCGGTCGGCACCGATGAGCACCGCGTCGACCTCGCCCGCCGCGAAGAGCGAACCGGCCGCGTTGTCGGTGAGCAGGGTGTACGCCATGCCCGCGCGCGCCGCCTCGTACGCCGTGAGCCGGGCGCCCTGGAGCAGGGGGCGTGTCTCGTCGACCCACAGCCGCCGCAGCTGTCCGGCACGGTGCACGGCGGAGGCCACGGCGAGCGCCGTGCCCTCACCGCCCGAGACGAGGGAACCGGTGTTGCAGTGGGTGAGTACGCGGTAGCCCCCGCCGGGCAGCAGCTCCTTGAGCAGGGCCACGCCGTGCGCGGCCATGCGGGCGCTGGCCTCGGCGTCCTCCCGGTGCAGGGCGCGGGCCTCGGCGAGCGCCGCCGCCGCGGCCCGGCCAGCATCGGCACCGCCCTCGACCGCCCGCTCGTACGCGCCGAGGGCACGCCGTACGCCGTAGGCCAGGTTGACGGCCGTGGGTCGGGCGTGGGCGAGCTGCTCCGCGGCCTGCTGGACATCGAAGCCGCGCGCGGCGGCCAGGGCCACCCCGTACGCTCCGGCGATGCCGAGCAGGGGCGCGCCGCGCACCGCGAGCGTACGTATCGCGTCCACCAGGGCGGGGACGTCCGTGCAGAGCAGTTCCACCTCCTCGGCGGGCAGCCGGCGCTGGTCGAGGAGCGCGATGACCGGGCCCTCCGGCGGCTCGTCCCAGCGCAGGGAGGACGAGGCGGGGCTCGCGGCGGAATCCATGGGTGACACGGGGTGATCAGCCATCTGCCCAGTCTGCCCGGCGGGCCCCGAGTATTGAAGGTCGCCCTGGGGTTCCTCCCCCGTACGAGCCCCTTTCCCGGGCCCGGGCCGCGGGCCGGACCCCGTGTCGGGGCACCGTGTCACGATTGCTGGACATGGCCCGGGGCCGTACCGGCGGACGGGTACCGAGAAGGAGCGACAGAGACATGAACGACACTCCGGGCCGGACCCCGCCCGGGTCCTCCCCGTCCGACGACCGGCGCCCTCCCGCGCAGGACACGTCCGCGCCAGAGGGCCCCACCCCCGTGGACGGGACCCCTGGGACGGGCGAGGACGCGCGGTCCTCGCAGTGGTCACAGGAACAGCCGCCCGGGGGTCAGTGGTCCACGACCGCCCCCGTACCGCCGCAGCGGCGTACGACACGGGAGCGCGCGTACGCGAACAGCGGCCGGCAGCACACGGGCGGCCCCCAGCAGCCGCAGCAGTCACCGCAGCGGCAGCCGGGCGCCCCCTGGGGCGGCTGGGGCGCGTGGACGCCTCCTCCGCAGGCCCCGCAGCCGGGGGTGATCCCGCTGCGGCCGCTGTCCGTGGGCGAGATCGTCGATGGCGCGGTGCAGGTCGTGCGGCGGCAGTGGCGTACGGCCCTCGGGGTCTCCCTGGCTCTCGCGGTGGGCACGCAGGCGGTGACGACCGTGCTGACCAGCCTGTGGTTCCATGACGCCCCGGACCTCCAGTCGATCTCGGAGAACGCTGACGCGACACCCCAGGAGCTGTGGGAGGCACTGCGCGGCACGCTGGCCGGCACGGGGGTGGCCTGGGCCGTCGGCCTGCTCGGCTCCATCGTCGCGACGGCCATGCTGACGATGGTGGTCAGCCACTCGATCCTGGGGCGTACGACCACGATCGGCGAGGCCTGGCGGGCCGCGCGGCCGCAGATGCCGCGGATGTTCGGGCTGCTGCTCCTGCTGCCACTGCTGCTGTGTGCGGTCTTCGCCATCGGGGTGAGCCCGGGGCTGGTGGTCACGGCGGCGGGCGCGGAGGGGCCGGGTGCGGGACTCATCGCACTGGGTGCGCTGGCGGCCTCGGTGGTCGGTGCGTGGCTGTGGATCCGTTTCAGCCTGGCCGTGCCGGCGCTGATGCTGGAGAAGCAGGGCGTCATAGCGAGCATGCGGCGGTCCGCGAAACTGGTGCAGGGTGCCTGGTGGCGGGTCTTCGGAGTGCAGCTGCTCGGCGTGCTGCTGACCGTGATGCTCACGATGGTGGTGCAGGCCCCGCTGAGCATCGTCGCATCGTTCGCCTCGGGGGCCACCATGGAGAACCCGATGTCCTGGCCTTCCCTCGTGGTCGCGGGAATCGGCGGGGCGATCAGCGCGACGCTGGCTTTTCCGGTGACCGCGGGCATGGCGGCGCTGCTCTACACGGATCAGCGCATTCGCCGTGAGTCCCTCGACCTGGAACTCGCGCGGGCCGCGGGTGTGGACGTGAGCGCGTAGTTCTACGTCTGGACTGTGCTGGATTACGGTCCCGGGGCACCTGCCCCGGGACCGCGGTCTTTTACCGGGGGGCAGGTTCGGAAAACTGTCCGGAAATGCAGAAGAGCCCCGACAAACCTGTCGGGGCTCTTCCATCTAAAATTTGTTCGGCGGCGTCCTACTCTCCCACACGGTCCCCCATGCAGTACCATCGGCGCTGAAAGGCTTAGCTTCCGGGTTCGGAATGTAACCGGGCGTTTCCCTAACGCTATGACCACCGA
>NZ_JAINFC010000352.1 GCF_020740835.1 Streptomyces sp. UNOC14_S4 | reverse complement strand
GGTCGGGCGGGCTTGGTCCGGCTCAGCCGGGCTCAGCCGGGGCTCAGAGGTCCTCGCCGTGGGCGCTGAGGAAAGCGCGGGGCTCGACGGCGCTGCCGTAGTCCGGGGTGGTGCGGATCTCGAAGTGCAGGTGGGGGCCCGTGGAATTGCCAGTGGAGCCCGACAGGCCGATCCGCTCGCCGGTCATCACCATCTGCCCCACGCGCACCGCGATGTGCGAGAGGTGGGCGTACTGCGAGTAGGTGTTGTCGTCGTGCTTGATCACGACGGCGTTGCCGTACGCGGCGCCGTCGCCGCCGCCGTGCGGGCCCGCCTTCACGATCGTGCCGCGGTGCACGGCCTTCACCGGGGTGCCGGTGTTCACGACGAGGTCCTGGCCACTGTGCTTGTAGGCCCACAGGGGACCCGAGATGCCGAAGGGCTGGCCGATCGTGTAGTCCTCGACGGGCGCGACCCACGCGTCGGCGCGTTGCCGCGAGGCCACGACGGCTCTGCGGGCCTCGGCGGCGCGCCGGACGGCCTCCTGCTTGGCGCGGGCCTGACCGGCCTGGCGCCTGGCGCGGGCCTGACCGGCCTCCTGCTTGGCGTGAGCCTGGCCGACCTGGCGCCTGGCGTGGGCCTGACCGGCCTCCTGCTTGGCGTGAGCCTGGCCGACCTGGTGCTTGGCGTGGGTCTGACCGGCCTCTTGTCCGGCGTGGGCCCTGAGCCGGGTGCTCCCCCGGGTGTGGTGCAGGGCGCCGCCCAGCGCGGTCACGGAGGCGAGGACCGGGTGCCGGTGGTGGTGCCAGGAGGCGTCGTCCGCCAGCGCCACACTGGTTCCGAGCACGAGGGAGGCTCCGATTCCGGCGGCCACGAGCGCGGCGACGCGGGTACGGAGAAGGGACGCGCTCGTGCTGCGGAAAGTGGCGTGCTTCGACATGAAGAAATACCTCCGGGCATGAATGGGCCCCGGCAGTCGGACCGGGGTCGCCGAACCTTGGCAACCCGCAATTGCGGGGCGGCCAAGAGCGCCTTCTACGGGCGGAATTCGTTTCCGTGGCGCGGGCAATTGGTCCCTACCCCCGGGCACAGCGTGGCAAATTCACGCTTTTGTGGCGCCTGTCCGCGTCCCTGGACGGGTAGAAGCCGGGATTCGCCCTGTGCCTGTGCTCGTGCGGCTTGCCTCCGCGTGGCAGCTCCGGGCACGCCGGTTTCCGGTCCGCGGGCCGTCCTCCGGCGGTACGCTCCGGGCGGACGCACGGAGTTCGGCGGTCACGGACCGCGACGACCCATCGGGGGCGCACGATGAGCAACGCTTCGCACGAGTTCGACGGCATCGAGCTGGCGGACGCCGTCCAGGCGGTCCGCGACGGCCTCACGGCGGCCGCGGCGCGGGGCGCGGGCGAGGAGGTGGCCTTCGATATCGGCCCGATCGCGATGGAGTTCGAGGTGGAGATCCGCCGGGACGTGAAGGGCTCGGGCGGGGTGAAGGCGTGGATCTTCAGCGCCGGGGCGGAGGCGGCCCGGGGCTCGGCCCGTACGCACCGCGTCTCCTTCACCCTCACCCCGAAGGACGCCCGCACAGGCGGCACCCTGCGGGTCGGCAACCAGCGGCAGGGCGGCACGTCCCGCCTGGGCGGCCCCTCGGACCAGTAGCGGAGCCGGACCCGAGCCGGACCGGCCACCCGTCAATCCCCGAGGGCCAGCTTCACCCCGAAGCCCACGATCACCCCTCCGGTGACACGGTCCAGCACCCGCCGGGCGACGGGCTTGCGCAGCCAGCCGCGCATCGCCCGGGCAAAGGCGATCAGCACGGTGGACCAGACCAGCGCGAGCAGCACATGCACGGAGGCCAGCAGCAGCCCCATGAGGACATGCGAGCTGCCCGCGGGCATGAACTGCGGCAGTACGGCCACGTAGAACACGCCCATCTTCGGGTTGAGGAGATTGGTGAGCAGGCCCCGGCGCCAGCCCGCGGCGAATCCGCCCGGCTCGGGGACCTCCTCCGGCGTGGTCTCCGCCGCGCCCCGGTTCCGCCAGGTGTCCCGGAGCATCCGCGTGCCCATCCAGGTCAGATATCCGACGCCCGCCCAGCGCAGCACCTCGTACGCGACCGGGGACGCGGCCAGCAGTGCCGTCACTCCGAGTGAGGTGAGGGCGCCCCAGATCATGGTGCCGGTCTGTATGCCGAGGACGGCTCCCCAGGCGCCGCGGCGCTCGCCGAGTGCGGCCGTGCGCAGGATCAGGGCCGTGTCGAGGCCGGGTGTGAGCGTGAGCAGACCGACGACGAGGGCGAAGGACCACAGGGCGGTTGTCATGACCATGGATCGTCAGCCTACTGACGGTCCGTCGCACCGGCCATGTCTCCGGCCCCGCGATATCCGAATTCGGATCGGGCGAGTTCCGGATCCGGGCAGGAAAAGACCTGGGGTACGCGGAAAAGGGGGAGGCCCCGGAACCGTTATCCGGTTCCGGGGCCTCCCCCGTGCTTGTTCGGCGCTGCTGCCGGGGGCGCTGTTACGCGTCCTTCGACAGGTTCGGACCGGCGCCACCGGCCGCGGACTCGATCGGCGGAGTGTCCGGCAGGGCCGACTTCTCCTCGCCGCGGAAGGTGAACTTCTTCTCCTCGCCCTCGCCCTCGGTGCCGACGACCACGATGTGGCCGGGGCGGAGCTCGCCGAAGAGGATCTTCTCCGAGAGGATGTCCTCGATCTCGCGCTGGATCGTGCGGCGCAGCGGGCGGGCACCCAGGATCGGGTCGTAGCCCTTCTTCGCCAGCAGGCCCTTGGCGTCCGCGCTGAGCTCGATGCCCATGTCGCGGTCCTTGAGGCGCTCGTCCACCTTGGCGATCATCAGGTCGACGATCTGGATGATGTCTTCCTGGCTGAGCTGGTGGAAGACCACCGTGTCGTCGACACGGTTGAGGAACTCGGGCCGGAAGTGCTGCTTGAGCTCTTCGTTGACCTTCGCCTTCATCCGCTCGTACCCGGTCTTGACGTCGCCCTGGGCGGCGAAGCCCAGGTTGAAGCCCTTGGAGATGTCCCGGGTGCCGAGGTTCGTCGTCATGATGATGACGGTGTTCTTGAAGTCGACCACGCGGCCCTGGGAGTCGGTCAGGCGACCGTCCTCCAGGATCTGCAGCAGCGAGTTGAAGATGTCCGGGTGTGCCTTCTCGACCTCGTCGAAGAGGACGACGGAGAACGGCTTGCGGCGCACCTTCTCGGTGAGCTGGCCGCCCTCCTCGTAGCCCACGTAGCCGGGCGGGGAGCCGAAGAGCCGGGAGACGGTGTGCTTCTCGCTGAACTCCGACATGTCGAGGGAGATCAGGGCGTCCTCGTCGCCGAAGAGGAACTCGGCGAGCGTCTTGGACAGCTCCGTCTTACCGACACCGGACGGGCCCGCGAAGATGAACGAGCCGCCGGGGCGCTTCGGGTCCTTGAGGCCCGCACGCGTGCGCCGGATGGCCTGGGAGAGCGCCTTGATGGCGTCCTTCTGGCCGATGACGCGCTTGTGCAGCTCGTCCTCCATGCGCAGCAGGCGGGAGGACTCCTCCTCGGTCAGCTTGAAGACCGGGATGCCGGTGGCGGTGGCGAGGACCTCGGCGATCAGATCGCCGTCGACCTCGGCCACGACGTCCATGTCGCCGGCCTTCCACTCCTTCTCCCGCTTGGCCTTCGCGGCGAGGAGCTGCTTCTCCTTGTCGCGCAGGGAGGCGGCCTTCTCGAAGTCCTGCGAGTCGATCGCGGACTCCTTCTCCCGGCGCACGTCGGCGATCTTCTCGTCGAACTCGCGGAGGTCCGGCGGCGCGGTCATCCGGCGGATGCGCATCCGGGAACCGGCCTCGTCGATCAGGTCGATCGCCTTGTCCGGCAGGAAGCGGTCGGAGATGTAGCGGTCGGCCAGGGTGGCGGCCTGGACCAGCGCCTCGTCCGTGATGGAGACCCGGTGGTGGGCCTCGTAGCGGTCGCGCAGACCCTTGAGGATCTCGATGGTGTGCGGCAGCGACGGCTCGGCGACCTGGATCGGCTGGAAGCGGCGCTCGAGGGCGGCGTCCTTCTCCAGGTGCTTGCGGTACTCGTCGAGCGTGGTGGCACCGATGGTCTGGAGCTCACCGCGGGCCAGCATGGGCTTGAGGATGCTGGCGGCGTCGATCGCGCCCTCGGCGGCGCCCGCGCCCACGAGGGTGTGCAGCTCGTCGATGAACAGGATGATGTCGCCGCGGGTGCGGATCTCCTTGAGCACCTTCTTCAGGCGCTCCTCGAAGTCACCACGGTAGCGGGAGCCGGCGACCAGGGCACCGAGGTCCAGGGTGTAGAGGTGCTTGTCCTTGAGGGTCTCGGGCACCTCGCCCTTGACGATGGCCTGCGCCAGGCCCTCGACGACCGCCGTCTTGCCGACACCGGGCTCGCCGATGAGGACGGGGTTGTTCTTCGTACGGCGGGAGAGCACCTGCATGACCCGCTCGATCTCCTTCTCGCGCCCGATGACCGGGTCGAGCTTGGATTCGCGAGCGGCCTGCGTCAGGTTGCGGCCGAACTGGTCCAGGACGAGGGAGGTCGAGGGGGTGCCCTCGGCCGGGCCGCCCGCGGTGGCGGCCTCCTTGCCCTGGTAGCCGGAGAGCAGCTGGATGACCTGCTGCCGGACCCGGTTGAGATCGGCGCCCAGCTTCACGAGGACCTGGGCGGCGACGCCCTCGCCCTCGCGGATCAGGCCGAGCAGGATGTGCTCCGTACCGATGTAGTTGTGGCCGAGCTGGAGGGCCTCGCGGAGCGACAGCTCCAGGACCTTCTTGGCACGGGGGGTGAAGGGGATGTGGCCGGAGGGCGCCTGCTGGCCCTGGCCGATGATCTCCTCCACCTGCTGGCGGACCGCCTCGAGCGAAATCCCGAGGCTCTCCAGGGCCTTAGCGGCGACACCCTCACCCTCGTGGATCAGGCCCAGGAGGATGTGCTCGGTGCCGATGTAGTTGTGGTTGAGCATCCGGGCTTCTTCCTGAGCCAGGACGACAACCCGCCGCGCGCGGTCGGTGAACCTCTCGAACATCGTTAATCGCTCCTCAGAGCGGTCAGGCAGTAAGGGGTCGGTCCCCTCCCTGTCCTTCCGCATGCTAGTCCCGCGGGACGGGACAGCTCATTCCAACTGCCGACATCCGTCCGGATCACCCCCGCGTCGGCGGGGAAACCTGCTGCCGAACAGCCGACAACTCCTCCAACCCGATGGTGGGAGACGATGTTCCCGCAGGCCAGGCATATACGCTCACCACCACTACGCCCACGGCGAACGCGGACTCGGCCCGACACGCCCGCCGGCCGCACCGCCGGACCCCCGGTGATGCGCCATGACCGCTGCTGTACCGCCTCTTTCCCATGGGGAAGGTCCTACCCGTACGCACGCACGATCCATGCGGCGCGACCGTCATCCCTCCGCTACGGGCGAACAACCTCGCACCACCCGGAGCCTCCGTGCGCCCCTTGCCCCTTATACGGAGCGTGCCCAACTACCAACCCTGCGTAACCTCTTGGGCGCTTCTCAGTTGCACCGCGTATGACCGTCGCCCTCCCGCGCCCCTGCGGCCCCGCGTCTCCATGGTGCCAGGCACGCCACTGGTACGAGCACGAGCTGAGCTGGCCGACCGTGGGCGAGGAGCCCCTGGAGCTGCCCACCGGCGTGCGCTTCGACGTACTGGACGTCCCGCCGGACGCGGGCCTCGCGGTGCTCGCCCGTGCGGTCCGCACCGGCCCCGTGGCGTTCGACGGCCGAGCGCGGAGGCTGCGGTTCCTGATCGCCGCGGGCAGCGCGGAGGAGCTGCCGGAGCTGCTCGAATGGCTGGAATGGGGCGGGGTCGCCCTGGATCTGGCCGCGCTGGGGCCGGGCGGCCGGATCGTCGCGCCCGAGCCCGCCGAGGCCGCCATGCCCGCTGTGCCCGCCATGCCCGCTGTGCCCGCCGGCGAGGGCCGCGGGCACCTCCGGGCGGAAGGCGCGGGAAAGGCCGTGTGGGTGCGGCCCCCCGTGCCGGGGTGCGATGTGGAGCCGACGCTGCCGGTGACCGGCCTCGGGGGCGATGGGGGCGCCCCCGACCTCGTACGGCTCGTGGGCGCGGCGGCGACGGAGTGCCACCGGGCCCGGATGCGGCGCGCCGGGGAAGCGCGCACGCCCCTGCCGACGGGAGGTCAGCCGTTGGCCTTCTCGTACGCCTCACGGATGTCGGCGGGGACGCGGCCACGGTCGTTGACGTTGTAGCCGTTCTTCTTCGCCCAGGCGCGGATCTTGGCGGTGTCCTGGCTGCCACCGGTGGCGGCGACGCGCACCTTGCCGCGGGCGGCGGCGGAGCGGCCACCCGTGCGACGGGCCGACCGCACGTAGTCCGCGAGGGCCTCGCGCAGCTTGTCCGCGTTCGCCGTGGTGAGGTCGATCTCGTAGGACTTGCCGTCGAGCGCGAACGTCACGGTCTCGTCCGCCTCGCCACCGTCGAGGTCATCAACAAGAAGGACCTGAACCTTCTGTGCCACGGGGAATCCTTTCAGTGGAAAATGGGATTACGGAGGAATAGCAAACCGCCTTTCTCTGAAAAACACAAACCCCCCGGGAAGGTTCAGTCCGCCTTCCGCGTGGGAACGATGCCTTCCGGAGGCATGGGATAGGGGCGCGATTCGGACATAGGGACCGCGATCACAGATGCAGAAGCATCCGGCTGTTGCCAAGGGTGTTCGGCTTCACCCGTTCGAGGCCCAGGAACTCGGCAACGCCCTCGTCATAGGAACGCAGCAGCTCGCTGTAGACATCGCCGTCCACCGGTGTCTCACCGATCTCCACGAAGCCGTGCTTCGCGAAGAAGTCGACTTCGAAGGTGAGGCAGAAAATGCGCCGCACCCCGAGCCAGCGCGCCGTCTGAAGCAGCTTCGCCAGGAGTGCGTGACCGACCCCGCCACCCTTGGCCACGGGATCCACCGCGAGCGTGCGTACCTCGGCGAGGTCCTCCCACATCACGTGGAGTGCGCCGCAGCCGACGACCTCGCCATCGCTGTCCCGTTCGGCCACCCAGAACTCCTGGATGTCCTCGTAAAGCGTGACGGTGGCTTTGTCGAGCAGGATGCGGTCCTGGGCGTAACGGTCGACGATGCGGCGCACCGCGGGAACATCGCTGGTCCGGGCGCGACGGACGGTGACGGCTTTTGATAGCGCGGGCATGACCGGACGCTATCGCCCGGCATCCCCGGCACCGTCGGCGGGCCCGTCGAGTTGCACGATGCGGATGGCGTCGCGCAGGGCTTCGCGCTGCTCGGCCGACATCATGCCGAAGAAGGCGACGAGCGCGGCGGCGGGGTTGTCACTCACGGACCACGCTTCGTTCATCAGTGCGGCCGAGTAGGCGGCCCGGTTGGAGACCGCCTCATATCGATAGGCGCGGCCTTCCGCCTCCCGCCGGACCCAGCCCTTCTGATACAGGTTGTCCATTACGGTCATGACCGTGGTGTAGGCGATGGACCGTTCCTTCTGAAGGTCTTCCAGCACTTCTCGAACAGTGACCGGCCGGTTCCAGTCCCACACGCGCGTCATCACGGCGTCTTCCAGATCACCCAGGCGTCGAACCACACGCGAATAATAGTGGGAGATGTCTAGAATGCCGGTTTATCGTGGCGCAAAAAGGGCGCACGACCGAGAAATTACCGTCTCGATACGTACGCCTTGTGGACGTGATACGCCCGAACGGGTCGGTCGGTGGACACGCTGTTCGACCGGAACTCGCGAGCCGTCCGCCGCGGCGGCCCCGGACAAGCCGGAGGAAGCCCCGGGAAGCCCGAGGAAGAGGCTTCGGGAAGCCGACGGCAATCGCTCCGGGGAAGCGCCGGAGCGAAGAGCGAAGTCGGGAGCGCCCCTTTGGGGCGCCACCGGACCTAGGAGCTCTGCTCGCCGCTCGCGGAGCGCGCCATGGCGGCGTCGACGGCGGCGTCTTCCTTTGCCTTGTTCGGACCGCCCTGACTCTTGACGATCGTCACGATCAGCGCGATGAAAGCGACCGCCATCACCACGGGCGGGACCAGCGCGGCGACATAGTCCATGGCCGTCGGCTCCTTCTGGTTCTGGATTCTGCGATTGCCAGCAGTCCGTCCAGATTACGCGCGCATCAGGCCGGTCGGGCCGCGGGGTCGGAATCCGCCGCCCCGGCCTGCGGAGAGGGCTTCCGACGTGGCGGAAACACCTCGCCGGGGGTGGGAATGGGG
>NZ_JAINFC010000351.1 GCF_020740835.1 Streptomyces sp. UNOC14_S4 | reverse complement strand
ACGGGGTGCGGGGGACGTACACCATCGTCCGGTGCGGAACGGCGCCGGGGATCAGCCGGAGCTACCGTTCCCGGCACAGACCCAGGAGGTACCCGCGCGCGGTCGTCTCCTCCTTTGGTATGACAAGCCTTCCGGGTCCGGCGGCCCGGCCGCGGCTGTCCCGGGGTCTTCCTGGGGGTCTGTGACGGGGGCGCGCAGACGATGAGATTGCGACAATTCCGCTCACCGTTGGGAACAGGCTGTGAGGCAGGGTGTGCAGGGGGTATCGGCCTGTGGCATGTGCCTTTGACGTGGCACACGCGCTGATGCTCCCTCAGTTGCCAATAAAATAAGACAACCTCGGGTCCACGTTCCGCTGTTTGGGGGGCGTTCCCCGGCTAGGCTCATCCTGCTCTCCTTGTAAGAGAGGCTCGCGCGCCCACCCGTGCGCCCGCCCGAGAGCCCTGCCCGGATGGTGGAATGCAGACACGGCGAGCTTAAACCTCGCTGGCCCTTCGGGCCGTGCCGGTTCAAGTCCGGCTCCGGGCACTCCGCTACCCCATGGCCCGTACTCTCCGTAGGGAACCGACTGCCCCTGGTTCTCGTTCTCCGTCCAGAGGCGTGGGAAAAAGATCGTCCCATTGCACGAGAAGATTCCTTTGCCTAGCCATTACCCTGGTGCGCAAGGCCGCGCCGTGCGGCCATGGAGGAGTGAGATGAGGAGCAGCAACCCGGTCTTCTCGCGAGGGTTCCGTGACAACGGCTACGCCGGTTTCGGCACCGGTCCGCAGGCCGGGACCGCGCCCCAGGGCAACCCTTACGCGACCGGCCCCTACGCCGAGCCCACCAACCCGTACGCGAGCAATCCGTACGCCACGGGCGGCCCGGGCCTGACGCAGGGCGCCCCCGCGCAGCCCGGTGTCGTCACGATGGACGACGTCGTCATGCGGTCCGCGATGACCATCGGTCTGGTCATCGTCGGTGCCGTGATCGGCTGGGCGACAAACCTCCCGATCGGCGTCGCCTTCGTCGCGGGCATCGTCGCCGCGGGCCTGGGCATCGTCCAGCAGTTCAAGGCGAAGCCGTCCCCCGCGCTGATCCTGGGCTACGCGGTCTCCCAGGGCCTGGCCCTCGGCATCATCAGCAAGCTGTACAACCACTTCGTGGACGGCGCCCCGGTGCAGGCGGTGCTGGGCACGATCGCGGTCTCCGTGGGCACCCTGATCGCCTACAAGACCGGTGTCGTCCGGGTCAACAACCGCTTCTACCGCGTGGTGACCGCGGCGGGCATCGGCTTCATGCTGCTGATGCTGGCGAACCTGCTGTTCGCCGCGATCGGCGGCGGTGACGGCCTCGGCCTGCGCAGCGGTCCGCTGGGCATCGGCATCGGCGTCATCGGCGTGCTGCTCGGTGCCGCGTACCTGGCGATGAACTTCAAGGAGATCGAGGACGGCATCGCCTACGGCGCGCCCCGCGAGTCCTCCTGGATCATGGCCTTCGGCCTGACGATGTCGCTGGTCTGGATCTACATGGAGATGCTGCGCCTGGTCTCCATCCTGCAGGGCGACGACTGACCGTCCCCTGACGGCGGGTGACAGCGCCGACAGTGTTCGACGGTGTTTGACAGCGTTTGACGAAGGGCCCGGTTCCACCCCACTGGAGGGTGGGGCCGGGCCCTTCGCGTGCCCCGTTGTGCGCCGTGGTGAAGCGTGGTGAAGGGGGAGCGGCTCCCTACTGAAGCTTCCGTGCCGCCCGCCGGAGGTGGTACTCGTGGACGATCGCCCTCGCGTGCCCGTACGCGAGGCCGTGCGCTCCGCGCAGCCAGGTCACCGTCTCCTCGCAGCGGGCGAGGGACGGGCCTTCCTCGACCGTGCGCAGCCAGTCGGCGACTTCGCGGCCTGTGCACTGGGGGATGCGGGAGAGCAGGTTCCGGTGGGTTTCGTCGGAGAGGACGTAGGACATCGGCGCCTCCGGACGCGTCGGATGATGGTCCTTCCTGTCACCGTGCCTGAGTGTTAAGGCGTTGGCAACAGTCCGTCCACAGCGCATAGGCTCACGCCGTGGATGATGTGACGTCTCTTCTGGCCGCTGTCGACGGATTCGCCGACCGGCTGCGGGCCCTGCCGCAGTCCCGGCTGAGCAGGGGAGCCGCGGCGGAAGCGCTGGCCGTGGCCCGGGAGCTGGCCGTATGGACACAGCGGATCGAGGAACCGGAGGCCGCCGAGGTGCGCGAGATGCCCGAGGCGGGCATGTTCGCGGTCGCCGACCAAGTGGCCGTCGCCGGCCACGATTTGGCCGAAGCACTGGCGGCCGGCGGCGGAAAGCGGACGCCCGAGGGGATCGGCGCCGCGGAGGCGATCGCGCTGATCGAGGCCGCAGCGCAGCGCTGCGGCCTGTGAGAGCGGAACCGTCGGCGGCCCTGTGACGGGGGCTAGAGCGAGGCGATGACCCGGTCCGCGAGGACGTAGACCCGCTCGGACGCCCCGCAGTCGAAGGTGAGGGCGTACGCGCCGGAGACGCCGGAGCCGCCCAGCAGGACGGGCGCGTGCCCGGCGCGCAGGGCGTCCGTGAGCCGCTCGGCGGTCTCGCGGTGGCCCGGCGTCATGCAGATGGTGGTGCCGTCGGCGAAGACGTAGACGTCGAGGGTGCCCAGCGGGCCCGGCCGGACGTCGGTGAGCGGAATACGCGCGTCCGCGAGCTCGGTGAGCCGCTCCACGGTGCTCTCGTGGTCGCCGACGGGCGGCCCGGGTGTGAAGTCCATGGGCGTGAAGTCGGGGTGCGAGGGGTGCCGCCTGCGCGCGGCGGCCAGCTCGGGGGAGTCCGCGGCCTCGGACTCGGCGGCCGCGTCCGACGGGTGGTCGAGGCCCGTCTCAAGACCTGTTTCGAGGCCCGCGAAGTCGGCCTGACGGGGCAGGAAGGGCCCGCCGTACGGGCTGTCGGAGAACAGGTCGTCACCGAACCCCGGCAGCCCGCCCAGCAGGGACGGGGCCTCGCCCGCCGTGCTGAGGTCCCGGGTCTCCTGCGCCGCCCAGAAGGCCCGCGCCTCCGCCAGTTCGCGCTCGCGCTCCTCGGCGAGCGCGTCGGCGACGGCCGCGCGTATCTCCGAGAGCTCCACGCCCGGCGCGGTCCGCGCGGCGGGCACCGGGGCCGTGACGTCGCGTTCCGCGCCTGAGCCTGCGCCCGTGCCCGCGTCCGCGAGGTCGGCGCGCAGGGCGGCGATCTGCTTGCGGAGGCCGTGGGTGCTGTGCAGGGCGGCGACGCCCGCGGCCGCGGCCGTGGCAGCGGCCAGCAGCAGGGCAAGGTTGATGGCGCTCACTGACGTACTCCCGTTAGCTGTGGATCCCCCAGATTCCTACCTCAGCTTGATGGGCGATGCTGTGGGGCCACAGTGCAAAACGTCGCGAAACGGGCGGGTCCTAGGTCCCGGACCTTGTTCCCCCGACGTGACTGACCTGCGCAAACGAATCGCCTTCACGATATTGGTCACATCCTGAAGGCGATTCGGTCTCGGTCATGTATGGGGCGCCGATCCGGCGTTCGAGCCCGGCTCGGGGCTCGGCCCGGGGCTCAGCTCAGCCGCTCGATCACCATCGCCATGCCCTGGCCGCCGCCCACGCACATCGTCTCCAGGCCGAACTGCTTGTCGTGCCACTGGAGGGAGTTGATGAGGGTGCCGGTGATGCGGGCGCCGGTCATGCCGAAGGGGTGGCCGACGGCGATCGCGCCGCCGTTGACGTTGACCTTGTCGAGGTCGGCGCCCAGCGCGCGGTAGGAGGGGATGACCTGCGCCGCGAACGCCTCGTTGATCTCGATCAGGTCGATGTCGTCGATGGTCAGCCCGGCACGCCGGAGCGCCTGCTTGCTGGCCTCGACCGGGCCGAAGCCCATGATCTCGGGGGAGAGGGCGGAGACGCCGGTGGAGACGATCCGGGCGAGCGGGGTGAGGCCCAGCTCGCGGGCCTTGGTGTCGGACATGATCACCAGGGCGGCGGCGCCGTCGTTCAGCGGGCAGCAGTTGCCCGGCGTGATCAGGCCGTCGGGGCGGAAGGACGGCTTCAGCCCGGCGACGCCCTCCATCGTCACCCCCGCGCGCGGGCCGTCGTCCTTGCTGACGACCGTGCCGTCGGGGGTGGTGACGGGGGTGATCTCGCGCTCCCAGAAACCGGCGGCGATGGCCGCCTCCGCGAGGTTCTGCGAGCGGACGCCGAACTCGTCCATCTCCTGGCGGGTGATGCCCTTCAGACGGGCCAGGTTCTCGGCGGTCTGGCCCATCGCGATGTACGCGTCGGGCACGAGGCCGTCCTCGCGCGGGTCGTGCCACTCGTCCGACCCGCCCTCGGCGCGGGCCGCCGTACGGGCCTCCGCCTCGGCGAAGAACGGGTTGTGGCTGCCCGGCATGCCGTCGGAGGAGCCGTTGACGCTGCGCGAGACGGTCTCCACGCCGGCCGAGATGAAGACGTCGCCCTCACCGGCCTTGATCGCGTGCAGGGCCATGCGGGAGGTCTGCAGCGAGGAGGAGCAGTAGCGGGTGATCGTGCAGCCGGGCAGGTGGTCCATGCCCATCTGCACGGCGACGATGCGCCCGAGGTTGTGCCCCTGCTCGCCGCCGGGCAGGCCGCAGCCGAGCATCAGGTCGTCGATGTCGCGCGGGTCGAGCCCGGGGACCTTGGCGAGGGCGGCCCCGATGATCGTCGAGGTCAGGTCGTCGGCACGCATCTCCTTCAGCGAGCCCTTGAAGGCGCGGCCGATCGGGGAACGGGCGGCAGAGACGATCACGGCTTCGGGCATCACGGCTCCAGGGGGCGGGAGAATGCGGACTCTGAAGGAAGTTACCCGCGCGTAGGGCCATGGTCACGGCTGCCGCCCTGTGATGCGGGCCTCTTTCCGCCGGGTGGTGGCTCCGTCCGTTCGTTTTCGGCTCCGCCGCCGGGGCCGCCTGCGGCGGAAGCGCCCTTCGGCCGCGTCCTCAAACGCCGGACGGGCTGGGTGGGAGGCGCCCCGTAAGGGGCGCGGGGAACTGCGCGACCAGCCGAAGACAACCGGCAGCCGCGCGCGCAGCGCAAGAGGCACTCCAGTAGGCGCACCCCGGTCAAGCCCCCGGCTAGGGACTCCGCATGCGCTGCCAGGAAAGGTGATGCGTCGCCTCCGTATGCGCCGGCAGACGCCGCCGTTTGCGGTGCTTCAGCAGAGCCCAGCGGCCCCGGGCGACCGTGACCTCCGTGCCGCCCTCCTCCGCCGCGGCCGCCGCCGCCCGCGCCACCGGCAGGATCCCCTCGCGCCGTGCCGCGTCGGGCCGCTCCTCGTCCTCGGGCCACAGCCCCAGCGCGGCACACAGCGTCGGCAGCACGGCCATCGCCGCCGTGGCGTACCCCTCGGCCGAGGGGTGGAAGTTGTCGGGACCGAACAGCTCGCGGGGGTTCTGGGCGAACTCCGGGCCGAGCAGGTCGCCCAGCGAGACCGTGCGCCCGCCCGCCTCCAGGACGCCTATCGTCTGCGCCGCCGCGAGCTGGCGGCTCTGCCGCCGGGCCAGCCAGCGCAGCGGCTGGTACACCGGCTCGATCGTGCCCAGGTCGGGGCAGGTGCCGACCACCACCTCGCAGCCCGCTTCCCGCAGCCTGCGCACCGCGTCGGACAGCAGGCGCACGGAGCGGGCCGCGGGCATCCCGTGAGTGACGTCATTGGCGCCGATCATGATCACGCAGACGTCGGGGATCCGGTCCTGGTCCTCGACGAGCAGGGTGACCTGCCGGTCGAGGTCGTGGGACTGGGCGCCGGACAGTGCCACGTTGCGCAGCTCCACCGGCCGCTCGGCCACGGCGGCGAGCCCGGAGGCCAGCAGGGCGCCGGGGGTCTGCCGGGGGCGGTGGACGCCCTGGCCCGCGGCGGTGGAGTCGCCGAGGAGGGCGAGCAGGAGCGGCTCCCGCCCGAGGCCGTGGACGAAGGCGGAGCCGTAGCGGCCGTCGGCGTGCGGGGGCGCCTGGCCGAGGCCGCCGACCACGCGTCTGGCGAGCCGGGCCTCGCCGAGGAGGATGCCGAAAGCGGTGACGCCGAGCAGGCCGATGCCGCCACCGCCGTAGGCTGCGGCGGCCGCGATGCGGCGGGCTGCGCGGGCCCTCGACATGGACACGGTCCGGGTGCACCTCCTGTCTTTCTTTCCCCTGCCCGGGTGCGTCCCGAAACGGCCGGTAGCCCACCGGGGCCGCGCCCCGGACCCCTGTTTTCCGCCGGGGCGCCCCGGAAGTCGATCACCCCTGTGAGAACTGCCCAGTTCATGGGCACCCCCGCGCGGGCGCGCAATAGGCTGGGGGTACGGGCACGCGAACTGCTAGTGCCCCTGACCGCGGAGATCACCGTGCAGTATCACGATTCGATGATTGAGCTGATTGGCAACACCCCGCTGGTAAAGCTCAACCATGTGACCGAAGGCATTCAGGCCACCGTCCTCGCCAAGGTCGAGTACCTCAACCCGGGCGGCTCCGTGAAGGACCGCATCGCCGTGCGGATGATCGAGGCCGCGGAGAAGTCCGGTGAGCTCAAGCCCGGCGGGACGATCGTCGAGCCGACGTCCGGCAACACGGGTGTGGGGCTGGCGATCGTGGCCCAGCAGAAGGGCTACAAGTGCATCTTCGTCTGCCCGGACAAGGTCTCCCAGGACAAGATCAACGTGCTGCGGGCCTACGGTGCCGAGGTGGTGGTCTGCCCGACCGCCGTCGACCCCGAGCACCCCGACTCCTACTACAACGTCTCCGACCGCCTCGTCCGTGAGACGCCCAACGCCTGGAAGCCCAACCAGTACGCCAACCCCAACAACGCCCGTTCCCACTACGAGTCCACCGGCCCGGAGATCTGGGAGCAGACGGAGGGGAAGATCACCCACTTCGTCACCGGCGTGGGCACCGGTGGCACGATCAGCGGCACGGGCCGTTACCTGAAGGAGGCCAGCGGCGGCCGGGTCAAGGTCATCGGTTCGGACCCGGAGGGCTCGGTCTACAGCGGCGGCTCCGGCCGCCCGTACCTGATCGAGGGCGTCGGCGAGGACTTCTGGCCGACCTCCTACGACGAGACCGTCGCGGACGAGATCGTCCCCGTGTCCGACAAGGACGCCTTCCAGATGACGCGCCGCCTCGCCAAGGAGGAGGGCCTGCTGGTGGGCGGCTCCTGCGGCATGGCCGTGGTCTCCGCGCTGGAGGTCGCCAAGCGGCTCGGCCCGGACGACGTCGTCGTCGTGCTGCTGCCGGACAGCGGCCGCGGCTACCTGAGCAAGATCTTCAACGACGAGTGGATGGCCAACTACGGCTTCCTGGACGAGGCCGGCCCGTCCGCCCGCGTCATCGACGTGCTCAACCGCAAGGAGGGCGGCCTGCCTTCGCTGGTGCACATGCACCCGGAGGAGACGGTCGGCGAGGCCATCGAGGTGCTCCGCGAGTACGGCGTCTCGCAGATGCCCATCGTCAAGCCGGGCGCGGGGCACCCCGATGTGATGGCCGCCGAGGTCGTCGGCTCGGTCGTCGAGCGCGAGCTGCTGGACGCCCTGTTCACCAAGCGCGCCTCGCTCTCCGACCCGCTGGAGCAGCACATGTGCGCCCCGCTGCCGCAGGTGGGCTCCGGTGAGCCGATCTCCGACCTGATGACCGCGCTCGGCTCCGCCGACGCCGCGATCGTCCTGGTCGAGGGCAAGCCGAAGGGTGTGGTGAGCCGTCAGGACCTGCTCGCCTTCCTCGCCGAGGACGCGGGCGGCTCCGCGAAGTAGGCACCTGGGCGCGCCGGGGGAGCCGTCGGTGTCAGGTGAACGGCAAAAGGCGCGGACGACCCGTAAAGGGAACGTATGCGTCACGCGCCCGCAGCACCTGCTTAACAACGGCCCTGCATAGTGGGGGTGCCGGACGGGGAATGGTGATCCCTCGTGCGGCATCCCAGCGGCGGCAGGACCTCCGGAGCGGCTCCCGGATTCCATGGCCGTCCGGACGCGGCCCCGGCGCGGGCCGGGCCCGCGTCCCCGCGGGGACCGCCGTCGTCCCGACCCCGGCTCCGGCCGTGGTGCGGCGGTCCCTGCCTCCTGGGCTTCTGTTGCGCCTATTGGGGTGTGGCTTGCGCTGCGTGCGCGGCTGCGGGCCGGTGGCCCGGTGTGCCTACCGGGTTGCCACCCGGGCCCGGTGGGCGGCTGCGGGTCGTCGATGGCTGGTCGCGCAGTTCCCCGCGCCCCTGTCTCCTGCCGCTGGTTGTGGGCATGCGTCCGCTAGGGGCTGGGGGTCCCCCCGGAC
>NZ_JAINFC010000350.1 GCF_020740835.1 Streptomyces sp. UNOC14_S4 | reverse complement strand
GACTGGCCCGCCCGCCGTGCGTACGACTGTGCCTGGCAGCGCGCCCTGTACGACGCCGGATACGCGGGGCTGCACTGGCCGGCCGACGCCGGCGGCCAAGGCGCCACCCCAGCACGACACTTGGCCTTCCTGGAGGAGGCCGAGCTGGCCGGTGCTCCCTATGTGGGCGCCAACTTCGTCGGCCTGCTGCACGCCGGGCCCACCATCGCCGCCGAGGGAACCGCCGCGCAGCGGGCCCGCTGGCTGCCGCCCATCCTGCGCGGCGAGGAGATCTGGTGCCAGGGCTTCTCCGAGCCCGAGGCGGGCTCGGACCTCGCCTCCCTGCGCACCCGCGCCGTCCGCGACGGTGACGCCTATGTCGTCACCGGCAGCAAGATCTGGACCTCGCACGCTCAGGTCGCCGACTGGTGCGAGCTCCTCGTCCGCACCGAACCCGCCGCCCCCCGGCATCGTGGCATCACCTGGCTCGCCCTGCCCATGGACACCCCCGGGGTGACCGTCCGGCCCCTGCGGACCCTCGCCGGGTCCGACGAGTTCGCCGAGGTGTTCCTCGACGGCGCGCGGGTGCCGGTCGCCAACCGGGTCGGCGCGGAGAACGACGGGTGGCGCGTCAGCATGGTCACCCTCGCCTTCGAACGCGGCACCGCCTTCGCGGGCGAGGTCGTCGCCTGCCGCCGCACCCTCCGCCGTCTCGCCCGCGCCGCCCGTGCCAACGGCCGCTGGCACGACACCGCGCTCCGTCGCCGCCTGGGCCGCCTGAACGCCGAGTTCACCGCCCTCTGGCGGCTCATCCAGTGGAACGCCGCCGAGGCCGGGCACACCACGCCCACCGGCAACGGCGCGGTCCCCGGCGCGAGCGGATCGGTCTTCAAACTCCGCTACTCCGACGCCCGCCAGGAGCTCTACGAGGTGGCCGCCGACGTCCTCGGCCCGGACTCCCTCGACGCCGACCACACGTGGACGGCCGACCGTCTCTCGTCGCTCTCCTACACGATCGCCGCGGGCACCTCCCAGATCCAGCGCACCATCGTCGCCGAGCGCGTCCTCGGCCTGCCCAGGGCCAGGTGACCCCGTCCATGGACTTCCGGCTGGCCGACGACCAACGCGCCCTCCAGGACGCCATGTTCGCCCTCATCGCCGCGCACTTCCCCCGCGACCGTCTACGGGCCCTGGTGGACGGCCCCGCCCGCCCCGCCGACGCTGTGGGCCGTGATGGTACTGACGGCACTGGAGGTGCCGGAGGCGCCGGAGACACAGGAGGCTCTGGCGTCCCCGGTAGTCCTGGCGGCCACGGCAGTCCCGGGGCGGCTTCCGCCGGGCCGGACCCGGGGCTGTGGCGGGCCCTCGGCGACGCCGGGTTCTTCGCGCTGCGCCTGCCCGAGAAGAGCGGCGGTACAGGCCTCGGCCTGCCGGACGCCGTACTGCTCTTCGAGGCGGCGGGCCGGGCCCTGCTGCCCGGACCGCTGGTCGCCACCCACCTCGCCGCCGGGCTCGTCCCCGGCGCCGCCGAGGGCACCCGGACCGTCACCGCCCTGAGCGGGCCCGGCCCGGCGGAACATCTCGCGTCCGCCGATGCCGTCCTGCTCCTCGACGGCCCCGTCGCCCGCGTCCTGCACACGGAACCGGGCCAGGCGCCGCATGCCCTGCACGCCCGCCCCTTCCGCTCCGTCGACCCCACGACACCCCTGCACCACGTGGACGAGCTGCCACCTCCCCGGCGCACCGCGCCTCCGGGCCGGGCGTCCTCGGTGCCTCCGCTCCCGGGCACGGTGTCCGTGGGGCCGGCGCCCGCGGTGCTCGCGTCCGCGGGGCCGGTGGACCTGCCCGCCGAGGCTGCCCGGCTGAGCCGCGAAGCCGTGCTGCTCACCGCGGCCCAGCAGCTCGGCGGCGCCCGGGCCACCCTCGACCTGGCCGTCGCCCATGCCCGGCGCCGCGTCCAGTTCGGCCGCCCGATCGGCGCCTTCCAGGCCGTCCAACACCTCTGTGCCCGCATGCTCGTACGCGCCGACCTGGCCCGCGCGAGCCTCTATGCCGCGTCACTCACGGAGACCCCCGCCGAGATCGCCGGAGCCAAGCTGCTCGCGGACCGTGCAGCCATCCGCAATGCTCGTGACTGTCTGCAAGTGCACGGTGGCCTGGGCTTCACTTGGGAGACCGATATCCATCTGCATCTCAAACGTGCCTGGGTGCGGGCCGAACAGTGGCAATCGACCGAAGAATCGGAGGAACTCCTTGCGAATGAGCTGCTCATGAACGGTGCCGAAGAAAATGCACCAGATGTTTGGAGGGGTGTCCTGGGCAGTGAAAATACCCCGCCGTAATCGACATGGGTGAAATGCCGGTCATGTCATACATAACAGTTCACAGAGTGTCGATATCAGGCTGTGTCCGGTGCGTTACTCGTGACAGGGTGGAGTCGGCCTCACCCTCGGGTACTCTCCCTTGGATGCGAGTGGTTCAGAGGCGCGGCAAGCCGGGTGTTACCCCTGGGGCGATGCCGGGCGGGGAAAAGTCTGGCGCTCGTGTCGGAATGGGGCCCGTCGCCCCCCGATGTTCGAGTCTCCGCAGCGCGCGTCGCACAGTATGTAGTACGCATACTCCTTTGCGCCGGAATATGCCCGAAGCGCTTGTTGAGGTGACTGAGCGTCAACCATGCTGTCTCGGACTGGGATCACGTTCCGTGACCCCTCGGAGACGCGAGGCGTTGTGTCCGCCGGTACGGATGGTGTGAGCGGTGCAGGTGCTTCAGATGCAGATGGAGGTCCGGGCCGATCCCGCGGAGGTGGGGCGGGCCCGCAAGTGGGCGAGGTCCCGACTCGCCGGTTCCGGAATAGGCGTCGACGAGCCCCTGGCGGAGACGCTGATCCTGCTGATCTCGGAACTCGTCACCAACGCCGTCGTGCACACCGGCTGCCCGGCCGTGCTGCGGATGCTGTTCCCGGATTCCGGGGGCGCCTCCGGAGTCGCCGGGGGGTGCGCGGGCACCGTCCGCGTCGAGGTGGCCGACATCAGTGCCCGCCCCCCGCGCCCCCGCCGCGCCGAGGGCGACGACACCGGCGGCAGGGGCCTGGAGCTGGTCGATGGCCTGGCCGACCGCTGGGGCTGGCAGCCCGAGGGGGCGGGCAAGCGCATCTGGTGTGAAGTCGACCGCCGACGGGCGTCATGGGTCGGCGCTTTCGAGTCACCGTGCGCTGTCACAAATCGGGCTTAGTCGACAAAGTCCAGACCAGGTGTTGACGTGAAGTGTCCACGTGATCACCCTTGGACGCAGCGCGATTCGTTGCGAGGGGACGTCGAGGAGCCCGTTCGTACGGGGCTGCCTCGGCGAGTGCGGGTCGCGGTCCGGCGCGCACAGGGCTGAGGCGCCGGAGCCGGCGGCGGCGTGTGGTGCCGTGCTCGGGGCGCGCATCGACGCGCCGCCGCCCGCCCTTTCTTGGGCCTGTGGATGGTTGCGTCTGCTGGCGGTGCGTCTTGCGCTGCGTGCGCGACTGCGGCCCGGTGAGGGCTGGTCGCGCCCACGCGGCGGAGCCGCACATCGATACAGCCCCGCGCCCTTGAAAAGCCGCCTGCGAGCTCGGTCACCTCTGCCCGTCCGGCGGGTCCGGGCGCGTTGTGGTTGCTCGCACAGTTCCCCGCGCCCCTTTTGAGGTCGGCTGCGGGTGCTCGTGTTGTCGGGCGGGACGCCGCGAAGCCGTGCGCGTCAGAGGATTGCCACCGGGGCCACCGGAGCGCCTGTGGCGCCCGTGAACGGCTCCGGCGTGGCGGAGAGCAGGAACGCGTAACGCCCCTCCTCCGCGCAGGCCGTCGACAGTTCCTCCAGATTCCAGTTCTGGCCCTGTGGCATTCCCATCTCGACGAGGGTGAGCGCGTGCACCGGCAGCCACAGGTCTTCTCTTTCCGGTGGGAAGACCTCGAACGTCAGCGTGTCGTTGGCGACTGCCGCCACATTCCGGGTGTGGAACCACTCGGGCGCGTGGAACGACAGCCCGGGCGACGGGTACGTGTACGCCTGCCGGTCGCCCGCCAGATACAGCCGTATCTGGCCCGTCCGCACCAGCACGATGTCCCCGGGCCGGACCGTGACCCGGCCCAGCTCCTCCGCCGCGGCCAGGTCCTCCGGGCCGACGGCATGCCCGGGCGCGAGTCGCTCCACCCCGTGCGCCCGGGCCACGTCGAGCAACACCCCTCGCGAGACGACGTGCCGCATCTTCTCGATGCCGTGACAGGTGGCGCCGTCGTGCACCGTGATCGAATCCGCCGGGCGACCGTTGTAGATCCTGCCGCCGTACGAGACGTGGGCGAGCCCGTCCCAGTGCGTCCCCGCCTGGAGGCCCATGGTCACGACGTCGTCGCTCGTGGCGACCGTGTCGGGCCCGAACAACTCCCTGTTGACCGCCACCATGGTGTGCAGGGGATTGACCCTGCCCGGGATCGCTCCTGTCTGGATTCCCTCCTGGCGCAGCGGCACCGCCAGCGGGATCCGGCGGCCCGTTCGCACCTCCGCGGCCGCGTCGCGCACGACCGCGTCCGTGATCAGATTGAGGGTTCCCCGCTCGTCCGCCACGCCCCAGCGGCCCCAGTTGTTGACGCGCTCGGCCATCTCGTGGAATTCCGGCGCCAGTGTCATGGGCGTCCTCCCGGATCGGGTCCCTGTCGGGTCTTGTGTCTGCGCCCGCTCTGCTCAAAAATCTAACGGCCCGTCAGGAATCGGGAAGGGGTGCCGCATGGGTGGCTTCTTGGTCGGCAAAGCGATCGCCGTCACCGGTGCCGGACGCGGTATCGGCAGAGCCGTCGCCCTCGCCTGCGCGGCCGAGGGGGCAGGCGTCGTCGTCAACGACTACGGCGTCTCCGTCGACGGGAGCGCGCCGACGAGCGACGTGGCCACCGCTGTCGCCGAGGAGATCGAAGCGACGGGTGGCCGGGCTGTCGCCCTCGCCGACGACGTGTCCACCATGGCGGGCGGCGCCCGGGTCGTCGACGCCGCGCTGTCCCGCTACGGACGGCTCGACGGCGTGGTGTGCGTCGCCGGCATCCTCCGCGAACGCATGCTGTTCAACATGACCGAGGAGGAGTGGGACCCGGTCCTCGCCACCCACCTCAAGGGCACCTTCACCGTCTTCCGCGCCGCCTCCGCGGTCATGCGCCGCCAGGGGCACGGCACGCTCATCGGCTTCACCAGCGGCAACCACCAGGGCAGTGTGTCCCAGGCGAACTACTCGGCCGCCAAGGGCGGAGTCATCTCCCTCGTCCGCAGCGCCGCCCTGGGTCTGCGGAAGTACGGTGTCACCGCCAACTGTGTGGCCCCGGTGGCCCGTACACGGATGTCCGCCAAGGTGCCCGTGGCGCTGGCGGAGATCGGCGACCCCGAGGACGTCGCCGCCATGGTGGTCTATCTCCTCGGCGAACAGGCCCGCGCCCAGGGTGTCACCGGACAGGTCTACACCGTCGCCGGTCCCAAGATCGCGGTGTGGGCGCAGCCGCGCGAACTCCGCGCCGCCTACACGGACGGCACCTGGACCCCGCAGAAGATCGCCGAAATCCTCCCGGGCAGCGTCGGCACCGACCCGATGCCTCTGCTCGCCGCACAGCCCACCGCCACGGACCCCTCCATGGCCTTCCCTGCCACTGCCGCCGGGGGCTGGCCCGCTGCTGCCGGTCCCGGACAGCAAGCCGCCACCACCCCTGCGCCCAAGGGGACTTCTGGCGCCTCTGATACCACTGCCGCCTCCGCCTCCGCCTCCGCCTCCGCCTCCGTCGCCGAAAGCGCCGCCGAGGGCGTCCCCGGAGGCGGCCGTGCCGCCGAGGGGCGCGGCGGCCTCTGACCCGACGGTGTCCCGGGGTACCGGCAGACCCCCGTCGGCCCGCCACGGACGGAACGCGTACCGCACGCGCACGGAACCACGCCGTGAAAGTGAAGGAGGCACGCCGTGGACTTCGCATTCGGGCCCGAGGACGAGGCGTTCCGCGCAGAGGCGCGCGGCTGGCTCACCGAGCATCTCGGCCACGGCCCCGCTCCCGCCCCTGGCCACGGACCCGGCCCCCGTGCCTGGGAACGTGAACTCGGAGCCGCGGGCTGGATCGGCCTCGGCTGGGACACCTCCCACGGCACCTACGGCAACCGCACCGCGAGCCTCGCCGGGCAGGTCGTGTGGGCCGAGGAGTACGCCCGCGCCCAAGCGCCCGCCCGTCTGGGGCACATGGGGGAGAACCTCCTCGCCCCCACCCTCCTCGCCCACGGCACCGCGGCCCAGCGCGACAGATTCCTTCCCGCGATCGCCCGTGGTGAGGAACTCTGGTGCCAGGGCTACAGCGAACCCGGCGCGGGCTCGGACCTCGCCGCCGTCCGCACCTCCGCCGTGCTCACCGGCGACGGCACCTACCGGATCGACGGGCACAAGCTCTGGACCTCCTCCGCCCACGAGGCCGACTGGTGCTTCCTGCTGGCCCGCACCACCGAGGGCTCCCGTCGGCACCATGGGCTCTCCCTCCTGCTCGTGCCGATGGACCAGCCCGGCAGGATCGCGGTGCGGCCGATCCGCGACATGTCGGGGGCCGCCGACTTCAACGAGGTGTTCCTGGACGGCGCCGCGGCCCGTGCCGAGCACCTCGTCGGCGGGGAGGGCAACGGCTGGCGGGTCGCCATGGACCTCCTCGGCAGGGAACGGGGCGTGGCCACCCTCGCCCAGCAGATCGGTTTCGCCGCCGAACTCGCCTCCGTCATCCGCCTCGCGGTGGAGGCCGGAGCCGCAGCGGAACCGGTACTGCGTGACCGGCTCGTACGGCACTGGGCTCACCTGCAGACCATGCGCTGGAACGCCCTGCGCACCCTGGGGACGGCCGGTGACCCCGGGGCCCCGAGCGTCGCCAAGCTCCTCTGGGGCCGCTGGCACCAGGGGCTCGGCGAGCTGGCGATGCAGATCCGCGGCCCGGCCGCCACCCTGGGCCCGGACGCCTGGAGCGAGCGACGGCCCTACGAACTCGACTCCCTGCAACGCCTCTTCCTCTTCTCCCGAGCCGACACCGTCTACGGCGGATCGGACGAGATCCAGCGCACTGTCATCGCCGAGCGCGTGCTCGGCCTGCCGAAGGAGCCGCGTCCATGACGTCGTACGGGCTGTGGATCGACGGCTCCTGGCACACGCCGGAAAAAGGGCACTATCCAGTTGTCAATCCGGCGACCGAGAAGGTCGTCGGGGAGGCCCCGGAGGCGACTTCCGCCGAAGTCGCCCGAGCCGTGGCCTCCGCGCGGGCCGCGCAAGACGGCTGGTCCCGCACACCACCGCGCCGACGCGCGGCCGTGCTGGACCGGATCGCGGATCTGATCGAGGAACACGGGCAGGCACTGCTGCCCCTGATCCAGGCGGAGACGGGCGCGACGCAGCGTGTCACCACCACCCTGCAACTGCCCCCGGCGGTCGAGCGTTTCCGCCGCTACGCGCGGGGAGCCGTCGAGCCGGACGTCCTCCCGCTCGCACCCTGTCCTGTGAAGGGGACGCCACTGGCCCCCGGTGCCCTGATGGGCGCCGCCGCGGTACGGCGCCCGGTGGGTGTCGTCGGCTGCATCACCTCCTACAACTTCCCGGTCGTGAACCTCGCGGGCAAGGTCGCGCCCGCACTGGCCATGGGGAACGCGGTCGTCGTCAAACCGGCGCCGCAGGACCCACTGGGCTGCCTCGCGCTCGGCCCGATCCTCAGGGAAGCCGGCCTCCCGGACGGTGTGTTCAACATCGTCACGGGCTCGAGCCCTGACACGGGCGAGGCGCTGGTGGCCCACCCCGGCGTCGACATGGTCAGCTTCACCGGGTCCAGCGCTGTGGGAAAGAAGATCGCCGAGTCCGCGGGGAGGTCGATGAAGCGCACCCTGATGGAACTGGGTGGCAAGGGAGCGGCCATCGTCCTGGGGGATGCCGACGGGAAAGTGCTCAAGTCGGTCATTGGGGCGGTCGGTTCGGTCTGGTCCTTCCACAGCGGGCAGATCTGCACGGCGCCGACCCGGGTGCTCGTCCACCGTTCGCTGTACGAGCAGGTCGTCACCGGTCTTCAACACTACGCGCGGACACTCAAGATCGGTAAGCCTGTGGATAACTCCACCGCCGTGGGTCCGGTGATCTCCGCCGCGCATCGTGACCGCGTCGAGGCGTACATCGCCGGGGCCCGGGACCAGGGCGCGCGCATCGCCGTCGGCGGCACCCGGCCCGACCTCGCCCCCGGCTTCTACGTCGCCCCCACCCTCGTCACCGA
>NZ_JAINFC010000035.1 GCF_020740835.1 Streptomyces sp. UNOC14_S4 | reverse complement strand
GTTCCAGCCTGCGGAAATCCGGCCCCGGACGCATTGGTGACAGCCCCTGTCTTTGGGGTGGGGCTGGCCCCACCCCAAAGACAGGGGCTGTCACCAATGCGTCCGGGGCCGGATTTCCGCAGGCTGGAACGGTCGCCCCGCGCTGCCCACAGGGCATGCGGGGCGCCGCGGCGCCACACCCAGAAGTGACCAGACATAGGAGACTCACCGTGACAACTGCCATATCGAAGCCCTGGACCGGGGGCAGTGGCGGACAGGTGGCCGTCGCGGCGAGGGCCCGTCAGGTCGTGAAGGCGTACGGTGCCGGGGAGACGCGGGTCACCGCGCTCGACCACGTGGACGTGGACATCGCCCGCGGCCAGTTCACCGCCATCATGGGCCCCTCCGGCTCCGGCAAGTCGACCCTCATGCACTGCCTGGCCGGGCTCGACACGGTGACTTCCGGCCAGATATTCATCGACGAGACCGAGATCACCGGCCTCAAGGACAAGAAGCTCACCCAGCTCCGCCGGGACCGGATCGGCTTCATCTTCCAGGCGTTCAACCTGCTGCCCACGCTCAACGCCCTGGAGAACATCACGCTCCCCATGGACATCGCGGGCCGCAAGGCGGACAAGGCGTGGCTCGACCGCGTCGTGCAGACCGTCGGCCTTACCGGCCGCCTCAAGCACCGCCCCAACCAGCTCTCCGGCGGCCAGCAGCAGCGCGTCGCCGTGGCCCGCGCCCTCGCCGCCCGCCCCGAGATCATCTTCGGTGACGAGCCGACCGGAAACCTCGACTCGCGCGCCGGTGCCGAGGTGCTCGGCTTCCTCCGCCAGTCCGTGGACGAGCTGGGCCAGACCATCGTCATGGTCACCCACGACCCGGTCGCCGCCTCCTACGCGGACCGCGTGCTCTACCTGGCCGACGGCCGGATCGTCGACGAGATGTACAGCCCGACCGCCGACGCGGTCCTGGAGCGCATGAAGAACTTCGACGCCCGTGGACGGGTGTCGTGACCATCTTCAAGACCTCCGTGCGCAACTTCCTCGCGCACAAGGGACGCATGGCGCTCTCCGCCGTCGCCGTCCTGCTGTCGGTGGCGTTCGTGTGCGGCACGCTCGTCTTCACCGACACCATGAACACCACGTTCGACAAGCTCTTCGCCTCGACAGCCTCGGACGTCTCCGTGGCCCCCGAGAAGAACGACGACGCCCAGCAGACCGGCAGGCCCGAGTCCCTTCCGGCCTCCCTGCTGGAGAAGCTCCGCACGGTCGACGGCGTCGCCAAGGTCGAGCCGCAAGTCACCAGCATGCAGATCACCGTCGCCGACCGCGCCGACAAGAGCCTCGGCCCCGACTCCGGCGCCCCCACCGTGGGCACCAACTGGGACGACAGCCAGAAGAAGTCGGTCGAGATCACCAGCGGCCACGCGCCGCGCGGCGCCGACGAGGTCGTCCTCGACTCCGACACCGCCGACAAGCGCCACGTGAAGACGGGCGACACCCTGCGCGTCATCGCCGCGCCGGGCGACTTCACCGCCCGCGTCGTCGGCATCGCCACGTACAAGAGCACCAACCCCGGTGCGGCGATCTTCTACTTCGACACCGCCACCGCCCAGGCCAAGCTGCTCGGCAGCACCTCCGCGTACAGCGGCTACGGCCTGACCGCCGCCTCCGGCGTCACGAACGAGCAGCTCAAGCAGCGCGTCACCACCGCCATCGGCTCCGGCTACACCGTGCACACGGCCGCGGAGACCAAGGCACAGAACAAGAAGGACATCGGCTCCGTCCTCGACGTGATGAAGTACGCGCTGCTCGGCTTCGCCGGCATCGCCGTCCTCGTCGGCATCTTCCTCATCGTCAACACCTTCTCGATGCTGGTCGCCCAGCGCACCCGCGAGATCGGCCTGATGCGGGCCATCGGCTCGAGCCGCTCCCAGGTCCTGCGATCCGTGATCGTCGAGGCGCTGCTGCTCGGCCTCGTCGGCTCCGTGCTCGGCATCGGCGGCGGCATCGGCCTCGCCGTCGGCCTGATGAAGATCATGGGCTCGATGGGCATGAAGCTCGACATGGGCGACCTGACCGTCACCGCCACGACCCCGGTCGTCGGCCTGCTGCTCGGCGTCGTCGTGACCGTGCTGGCCGCCTTCCTGCCCGCCTGGCGCGCCGGGAAGATCTCCCCGATGTCCGCGCTGCGCGACGCGGGCACGCCCGCCGACGGCAAGGCGGGCAAGATCCGCGCCGCCGTCGGCCTGGTGCTCACCGGCCTTGGCGCGCTCTGCCTCGCCGCGGCCGCGGGCGCGGACAAGGCGACCTCGGGCGCGGGCATGCTGGGCCTCGGCATCCCGCTGACGCTCATCGGCTTCGTCGTCGTCGGCCCGCTGCTGGCCCGGTTCGTCGTCCGCGTCCTCGGCGTCGTCATCCTGCGGGTCTTCGGCCCGGTCGGCCGCCTCGCCGAGCGCAACGCGCTGCGCAACCCGCGGCGTACGGGCGCCACCGCCTCCGCCCTGATGATCGGCCTCGCGCTGGTCGCCGCCCTCTCGGTGGTCGGCTCCTCGATGGTCGCCTCGGCCACGGACCAGCTCGACAAGTCCGTCGGCGCGGACTTCATCATCCAGGACCAGACCAACCAGCCCATCACCCCGGCGGCGGAGAAGGCCGTCACCTCGGCGGGCCACGTCGCGCACTTCACCCGCTACGTGGGTGTCTCCGCGAAGGTCACCACCCCGGACGGGAAGACCGGCACCCAGAAGCTCACCGCCGCCGACCCGACCTACGCGGACGACATCCGCGCGGAGACGGTCCAGGGCAAGCTCAAGGACGCCTACGCCAAGGACGCCATGTCCGTGCCGGAGGGCTACGCCAAGGACCACGGCATCAAGCTCGGCGACCGGCTGACCGTCCACATGGTCGACGGCTCCGAGGCCAAGCTCAAGGTCAACGCCATCACGTCGGACGACACCAGCCTCGACAAGGGCGCGCTGTACACCAACATCGCCACCGCGAAGAGCTACCTGCCCGCCGACAAGATGCCGCTGACCGGCATGATCCTCGCCAAGGCCGACGACGGCCGGGCGAAGGAGGCGGCGACCGCCCTCAAGGACGCGGTCAAGGACTACCCGCAGCTCAAGGTCCGCGACCAGGCCGACTACAAGAAGCTGATCAAGGACCAGGTCGGCCAGCTGCTCAACATGATCTACGGGCTCCTCGCCCTCGCGATCATCGTGGCGGTGCTGGGCGTCGTGAACACCCTCGCCCTGTCCGTCGTCGAGCGCACCCGCGAGATCGGCATGATGCGCGCCATCGGCCTCTCGCGCCGCCAGATGCGTCGCATGATCCGCCTGGAGTCGGTGGTCATCGCCCTCTTCGGCGCGCTGCTCGGCCTGGGCCTGGGCATGACCTGGGGCACCACGTCCCAGAAGCTCCTGGCCCTGCAGGGCCTCGGGGTGCTCGACATCCCCTGGCCGACGATCATCACCGTCTTCATCGGCTCGGCGGTCGTGGGCCTGCTGGCCGCGCTCGTCCCGGCCTTCCGGGCGGGCCGGATGAACGTCCTGAACGCCATCAAGACGGACTGATCAGGACCATCACGAACGGGGTACGGCCGACGGGGTCGGGGGGCTCAAGGTCGGCCGTACCCTCCCACGGGGCTCGGGGGCTTCACAGCCACCCGCGCCCACCACGGGCCCGGCCCGGACGCGCCACGGGGGTGCACGTCCGGGCCGGGCCTTTCGTTTTCCGCCTCGCGGGTTGCCCTCCTCAGACCTGGACCACGTGGACGTCCTGAGCGCCCAGGGCGGCCACGTAGCCGGCGAGGTCGTCCGGATCGCTGGTGAAGATCACGGCGCTGCCGTGCCGTGCCGCGGCCAGCGCGACCAGGGCGTCCACGGCGTCCGGCCGCTTCTTCGCCGGAAGCCGCGCGGTGCCGAGGGCCGTGCCGATGCGCTGCCACTCGGTGAGGTCCGGGGCGGTGGCACACACGATGCAGGTGGTCTGCCCGGCCTTGACGGGACGTATGGCCGGGGGCGAGCTGCGGGCTTGCGGCACGGTGCAGTCCTTGAGCACTCCGGCCACCGCGTGAACGGTCGCGGGGTGGGGCCGCCACACCTGGGCCAGCACGGGGCCGAGCACGACGGGACGGTGAGGTGCTTCCCTGAGACCCGCGTGCAGTCGCAGGAGCTTGGCCTTGCGGTCGGCGAGACCGATGAGCATGCCGGTGTCGTAGACCGGTACGCGAACCGTCACGCGGCGCTGCCGGGGCGGCTTACGGCACCGTCGGTGCCGTAGATGAGAGCCAGAGCCGCATGGACCTCTTGGCGCTCTTGCTCGGTGAGATCGTCGTCAACGACATCCGGAAGCACGGGAAGAGCCTCGGCTTGCGCCTGCGCGTCGGCGATCAGGGCGTCGACCTGTGCGAACTGGGCCTCGGCGGCTTCGACCTCCGCCATCTGCCGGGTTGCCGCATTGACGAGATAGGCCGAAACGTCCATCCCGGCGCGCTCCGCGTGCACGCGGATGCGCTCGGCCTGATCACTGTCAAGACTGATGCTGATCCTGGTCCTGGCCATACACCGGAGTGTATGACGCGTATTACGCGCCGCCAAGCGGATCGCGGACGGGCAGGGGCGGGGGCGGTCGAGGGCCTGTCGCACTGGCCCCGACCTTCCGGAGCGGGCCTTTCGCCGTACCCGGCCGCCGTTACCTGCCGCGGCCCTCAGCGAGAGTGTGGGCGACCAGCGCGTTGGCGTGGCCGTGCCCCAAGCCGTGCTCGCTCTTGAGCCAGCTCACCAGCTCCATGTGCTTGGCCAGGGAAGACGTGCGGATGAGGTCCTTCCACTCGGCTATCGGCCGACCGTACTTCTTCTCGATCGACGGAAAGTAACTGGCGGGGCCCTTCACGGTTTCGCTCATGGCCGGAGTCTGACACCCACCACTGACAACGCCGCCGGGCGCGGCTTCCGCCGGGCCTTGTCAGTGGGTGCTCCTACGCTGTGCGGATGACGACCAAGACGTACGCGGCGCTTCTCCGCGGCATCAACGTGGGCGGTCACCGGAAGCTCCCCATGGCGGACCTGCGCGCTCTGCTCACGGAGCTGGGGTACGGCGATGTCCGTACGCACTTGCAGAGCGGCAACGCGGTCTTCACGAGCGAGGTGACGGACGAGACGGCCCTGGCGGCGGAGGTGGGCCGCGCGATCGAGGCCCGCTTCGGCTTCGCCGTGGACGTCCTCGTCCGCGACCACGCGTACCTGAAGGCGGTGGCGGACGCGTGCCCCTTCCCGGTCGCGTCCCTGGAGGCGAAGCAGCTCAACGTCACCTACTTCGACGGGCCGGTCACGGCACGGGACTTCGCGAAGGTGGAAGTGACCCGCTTCCTCCCGGAGGAATTCCGCCTGGGCGACCGCGCGCTCTACCTCTACGCTCCGGACGGCCTGGGCCGCTCCAAGCTGGCGGACGCCTTGGCCAGGACGGGGACAGGGGTGGCGACCACGCGGAACTGGAACACGGTGTTGAAACTGGTGGAGTTGACCGAGGCGTGAGCGCCCCAGTCCTCGGTGACCGTCATAGGGGATTGAGGGCGCTCAGGTCCAGGTCGAAGCCGAATGGGTCAGGGATGCGGATCTGCTCGCCGAATTTCCGGTCGGTGCGTGTGTGATACCTGTCGTGATTGGGATCGGAGAACAGGGTGACGGCGGAGTCGCGTCCGTCCACGATGAGATAGAGCGGGATGCCCATGGCGGCGTAGTCGCGCAGCTTGCCGACCCAGTCGTTCTCGGGGTTGGACGGGGAGACGACCTCGACGGCGATGAGCGCCAGGTCGGCCGCGACCGAATTGCCTTCGCTTTCCACGATGTCTTCGGGCAGGTAGCACAGATCGGGGTTCCGGAGCTTGGCGGCCTGTGGGGATGCCAGGTCGGTGTTCTCGGTCGGCATGTAGCCGACCGGGCGATGGGCGTCGAACTGCGAGCGCAGGCGGAAGAGGTTGCGCTGGTGGATGACGGGTGGCGTGGCCTGCGTGATGATCGTGCCGTCCGTGTACTCGACCTTCACGCCTTTGGGCGCGATGCGCCGGACTTCTTCGATCAGCGCGAGGTGCCGGGGGGCGATGGGCACGGCGTTCTCCTCGGGGGTGGCCCGTCCCGGGTTATCGGCGGGTGCTGCCCTACGGATTCCGTCAACCCGGAGCGGGGGCTCAGACCATTCCGGCGCGCACCAGCAAGGTGCCCAGGGGCTCGCTGCCGGGCGGTGGCACGACGCGCGTGTGGACGTGGGTGAATCCGTTGCGCTTGAGCAGGTCGGCCCACATGTCCGGGGTGTACTGCCAGCGCAGGACGGTCAGTTCGCGGTCACGGCCTTCGAGCCACTTCCCGCGCATGCGCTGGGGGCCGTACGTGCCAGGGGCCGGCTCGGCGTGGCCGAAGACGAAGACGCCGCCTGGGGCGAGACGCTTGGCCACCAGAGGCAGGAGCTGTTCGGGGTCGGTGAACCAGACCGCACCCCACATCGAGTAGATCGCGTCGTACTCCGCGGGCTCGGCGATGAGGAACTCGCACACGTCCGCGTGTACGAACCGGACGCCCGGCTCGTCGCACCACCATCGGCGGGCGCGCTCGATCTGGAAGGCCGAGAAGTCCACGGCTGTCACCTCGATGCCGAGACGTGCCAGGTGGACGGCGTCGGCTCCCTCGCCGGGGCCCAGTTCCAGCGCGGTACACGGGGTGCCGAGGACTTCCGCTTTGGGGCCGTGGCCAGGAAACGGCGTCCACTCGAAGCGGCTCGGCTCCGGAGGTGGCTGCTCGCCCTCTCCTCGGTGGGGTTTGTACAAATCCCAGTACTCAGGCGCGGTGAGGGGCGGGCGGGGCATGGAGCTCCTCAGGGGAACGGTGAGTCACGTGAGTTGGCCACGGTACCCGTGCCTGCCGTTCTGCCGAAGGCGTTGACACGAACTCCGCCCGGTTGCAGTCATGGTGGCAGTGGGGGAAGCCTCAACAGACCACTGACGCGCTCCTGGGGGCTCTGCGTGAGTCCCCTGCCGAGGTCCGGGACCGGCCCGCCATCCGTCACGTCGCGGTGGATCTGCTGGACCGGTATCCACGGACGGTCGGAGCGCGAGAGCTGGCGACTGCAGTCAATTATCGACCTGGCCGCTGAGTCGGTCGGCTTTCACAGTGCGTATGAGGTTGCGCAGGGCGGCTCGGCTGGTGGTGAGTATGAGGTCGGGGATGTCGCTTTCGCGGAGCCGTACGGTGTCAGGGGCATCTGCGGCGATGTGGAGGCAGTTTCCGGCGTTGCCGCTGTACGAGGACTTCTGCCACGGACGGGTGTGCATGGGTTTTCCTTCGATCAGAGGTTCCGTGCGATGCGGTGAATCATGTCGCGTGATGCTTCCGACCCCAGAGTGAGGGATTCCATGCGGTCCAGCGTGGTGCGGTACCGGACCAGTTGTGGCTGGGTGTCCAGGAATTCGGAACCGTGGTCAGTGTCCAGCTGGATCGTGTCCAGGTGCTGCACTTTGCCATCGAGGTAGATGATCCCCTGCCCGGAGTTGGGGAAGGCGCCTGATCCGAAAGGGATCACCAGTACCGTGATGTGGTCCTGCTCGCTCATGGCAATGAGGTGCTCAAGCTGCGCTCGGGCCACGCCCCTGCCGCCGAAGTCCATGCGCAGCGCCGCTTCGTGGATGATCGCGGTCAGAGGAGTCGGCTGCTCTCCGTAGAGCACGCCTTGGCGTTTGATCCGGTAGGACACCCGGTGCTCGATTTCGGGTGGCGTGAGCGGAGGCTCGACAGCGCTGGTGATGGCGTGAACGTGCTCCCGCGTCTGCAGCAGTCCCGGCAAATGGATGATGCACGCGATCCGCATGGACAAGGCGTGGTGTTCCAGCTCCGCCATGTCGAGCATGCCTGCCGGGAGGATGTCCCGGTACTCGTCCCACCAGCCGCGTGTCCGGCCGCCGGTCATTGTTGCCAGTGCATCGATCAAGGTCTGGTCCGTACAGCCGTAGAGGCGGGCCAGCGTTCTCACTCGCTCGGCGCTGACCGGATAGCCGCCGGACTCGATGTTGCTGATGCGTGACTGGGTCGTTCCGTGGAGCCGTCCTGCTTCCGTAGCGGACAGCTCCGCTCGTTCGCGCAGTCGGCGGAGCTCCGCTCCCAGGCGTCGTTGGCGGATGGTTGGTGGGAGTTTGCTCGGCGGCATGACCGTCCCCTGTCTCGCACGTACTGCCGGTTCTTCGCACTATCGGATGGTGGTGCAACGTGTAGTCGCCTGGCGGTGGACTGGGTACTACCCGCGCACTACGTTGTGAAGCGCGTCACCTCGGCGGGCTCTACCGTCCGATGGTTCACTTCGCACTGCCTTCATCCCTCCTCCGACAGGAGATGTCCATGGGCACCGTATCCCCACAGGAACCCCAACCCTCGCCGCTCGAAAGTGACTTCGACTTCGACCTGGACGCCGAGATCCGCACCCTCGTGCTCGAATCCGCTCCGCGACTGTTTGCCGTCGTCCAGGACATCGACCTCGGTGACGGCATCCCGGACGCCGAGGTGGTCGCGTGGGGCCTTGTGCACGAGGGCGGGCGCGTGGACGTCGTCGGCATCGACCGCGGGTATCACCTGACGCTGAAGAGCCCCGAGCGCGCCATCTGGTGGTACGGCGAGAAGCGGGGAGAGCACGCCCGCCTCGTGTGGCTGGCGCGGCCGGCTGCGGCCGAGATCGCCACGGCGACGGTGCCGGATCGCGGCCTCCGGAACGGCGCGGGTCCGGGTCCGGTTGCCGTACGGTGATCGGGGCATCCATGGGAGGACTCATGACCACGCAACCGGTTCACGACGGTGGGGCGCTGATCCCCAGACCCGAGAAGACGTTCCCCGCGCTGCGCGCGGCCCTCGCGCAGGTGGCACCTTCGCGGCTGGCCGAGATGACGGCGGAACGTGACACCGTCTTCACCATGGCCACGCAGGCCAACAGCTTCGGGCCGATCGCCATGTTCCAGCTCAAGTGGGCCGTCGTGATCGAGATCGAGCGTTTCCCCGATGTGGCGCGGCGGCTGCATGCTGCTGAGCGTGCGGCCCAGAGCCTGGACCGGGAGGACCCGGAGTGGCGGGCGGCCATGGACGAGATCCGGCGGATTCTGGACGCTGCCCATGCCGAGGTCGCCGGTGAGTGACTGGGGCTGGGAGTACGACCCCGATGCCCATCACGTCATCGGTGACACGCCGAACCTCTCATTTGTGGCACAGGTGGAAGAGCGCGTTGAAGAGCTGGTTCGGGCCGCGGCGGCCCTTTACCTCAATGGGTGCGCTTTCGAGGGACGGTCGCCCGGAGTGCAGGAGGAGGTTTTATCGGGCGGGATGTTCCATTACCTGACTGTCGTGCGGAACCAGCGCATCTACGTCGTCAAGGTCATTCCCTGGCCCCTCTGACTCCCCGTATCCCCTAGGGAACGCCTCATCCGACCGGCCGACCCGTGGCGGCTCCCGGCGCTCCGACAATGGACACGTCACCTGATCGTGTCTCAGGTGTTTCAGCGTCTCAGCAGAGGGAGCCCCACCGTCATGGCCCGTCGTCTCCTCCCCGCCGTCGCGCTCGCCGCCGCGGCCGCCGCTCTGCTGACGGTCGGCTGTTCGGTGGTGGACGGGCCCACCAAGAAGGACGAGCGGACGTACAGCGTCGACGGCACGGTCCTCGTCGTCGACGCCGACACCGGCAGCGGCAACATCACGGTCGTCCCGGTCGACGGGGGCTCCGGGCCGGTGCGGGTGACGGAGAAGTACGAGTACAGCGGGCAGAAGCCCGCGCCCGAGCACAGCCTGAAGGACGGCCGGTTCCGGCTGAAGCGGGACGACTGCGGCAGGAACGAGCGCAAGTGCACGGTCAGCTACGAGCTGACCGTGCCGCGTACGACCGCCGTCGATCTGCGGACCAGCGGGGGAGACATCTCCGTCCGCGGCACCTCCGGCGAGATCGCCGCGCACACCAGCGGCGGCAGCGTCGACGTCGAGGACTCGACGGCGAAGAAGGTGGTCATCCGCACCAGTGGTGGTGACGTCAAGGCGTCCTTCGGCGCCGCCCCCGACCAGGTGGACGGGCAGACGAACGGTGGCGACGTGAAGATCACGGTGCCCAGGGAGACCTACGCGGTGGACGCCTCCACCAAGGGCGGCAACCGCGAGGTCACGGTCCCGACGGACGACCGTGCACCCCGCCACATCACGGCCCGCACGAAGGGCGGGGACGTGAAGGTGGCGGGGGCGTAGGCCGCCCCGGCGGGCTCAGAACCGGAAGATCGACTTAAGGTCGATCTCCACGGGGAAGGGGACCTCGGCGCGGAACCGGTCGGTGTGGGATGCGCCTTCGGGGCGGTTGGCCGGCGCGTAGACCCCACTCGGCTCGTCCAGCCAGAACTCGTGGAGGATGGGGAAACCGTCCTCGCCGCGTTCCACGCGCCAGTAGTGCGGAATGCCTGCCTCCGCGTACATGGCGGGCTTACGGAAGCGGTCGTCGGTCCGTGAACCGTGGGAGACCACTTCGACCACCAGGGACACGGCGTCGACCGGCACGCACTCCAGCGTGAAGAAGTCCAGGCCGGTGCGGTCGAAGACCACGACGTCGGGCTTCGGGGGGTTGTACTCGTCCACCAGTATGCAGCGCTCGGTGTTCACCTCGTACGGGTCCTGCCGAGCGCTCTCGAGCTGGAAGAACAGCTTGTCGCGCACGCGGTCGTGCCACTGGCTCGTCATCCCCCGGACCACGATCTTCCCATCCACGAGTTCCCAGTCGAACGGCAGATCCAGGTCCTTGACCTGGTCATACGTCCAGCCTCTGGACGGCGGGTGCATCCAGTCGATCGGCTCGGCGGTCATGTGGCCACCTCCCTTGCTGTCGCTGTGATCCAGCCTACCGACGGGCCACCACGGCCGGATCGTTCCTGCGGCCGCCCGGGTGTCCATCGTGTTCCGGAAGCCGGCCCGCGCCATTGTTCGCCGCGCATCGCAGTCGCACCGCATGAAAACCGCTCCCCGATAGACCGGGGGGGCGGTTTTTTCTGTCCGTATATGTGCCGGTCTCATCCCGTTGCACATACGTGAAACACCGCATCGTGCAGCGAGAAATAGCCAGTTCCGGCTGAAAAGCAGGCCGTGGCCGGGACAAGATGCCGGGGCAGGAGCGAGCGGCCCGGACGGTTTCGACCGTCACCCCCATGGCGTCGCCACCGCTGTCACCCACCCACGTGCCCCCCGATGCGTTCGGACGCTTCCGCGTCCTCCCAGACGTGTCCCGCGGCGGGCCATTTTTCCCGACATTTCAGGAGAGCCGACCCGTGTCAACGGACACCGCGCACCACCTCGCCGACACCCACACCGGCCTGCCGATCCCCGCCGACCCCGTCTTCGCGTCGGCCGACGAGGAGCGCAGGCACCGTAAGCAGCGGCTCGCGGCGGCCATGCGGCTGTTCGGGAAGGCCGGCTTCGCGGAGGGGATCTCCGGGCACATCTCCGTGCGCGACCCGGAGGACCTGGACACCTTCTGGGTCAACCCCTTCGGCCTCTCCTTCAATCAGGTCAAGGTGCGCGACCTGATCCGGGTCGACGCCGGGGGCCGGGTCGTCGACGGCGCGGGCAAGGTCAACCCCAGCGCCTTCACCATCCACTCCAAGATCCACGAGCGCCCCGGCGCCGACGCCATCGCCCATGGCCACACCGTGCACGCCCGCGCCCTCGGCTCCCTGAACCGGCTGCTGGAGCCCTACGACCAGGAGTCGGCCGCGTTCTACCAGGACCAGGTCCTCTACGGCGACTACACCGGCCCCGCCATCTCCGTCGAGCACGGCCAGGACATCGCGGACCGGCTGGGTGACAAGCGCGCGATGCTGCTCCGCCACCACGGCCTGATCACGGTCGGCGGCTCCCTGGAGGAGGCCGTGCACTGGTTCTTCACCTACGAGGGCTGCGCCCAGGTGCAGCTGCTCGCGCTCTCCGCCGGGGCGCCGGTGCCGATGACCCACGAGCAGGCGCTCCTCGCCCGCGACGGCTTCGGCGACGAGCAGCTCGGCCGCTACAGCTTCAACGTCATGTGGGACGAGATCACCGCCGAGCAGCCCGACCTCCTCGACGAGTAGTCCGGCTCGCCGTAGTCGGTCGAACACGTCAATCACCAAGGGGAGTTGGGGAAGTTCCGATGAGTGCACCGTCCGCCTCACCGCTCGCGGAAGCGCGCAAAGTACTGATCATCGTCGCCGTCGTGCAGTTCGTCATCGCGGGCTGGTTCTCGTGGACGTCGTCCCACGTCAAACCGCGTGACCTGCCCGTGCTCGTCGTCGCCGCGGGCCAGCAGGGCAGCGGGTTCGCGGACGCGCTGCGGGAGGCCGCGCCCGGCGCGTACAAGATCAAGACGGCCGACGACGCGGAGGCCGCCGACAAGAAGCTGAAGGACCGCGAGGCGTACGGCGCCTTCGTGCCCACCGCCAAGGGCCTGGAGCTGCACATCGCCTCCGCCGCCTCGCCCGCCGTGGCGCAGGCCCTGGTCCAGCAGGCGCAGGAGCTCCAGGGCGGCAAGCCGGTCGCCGTCACCGACGTCGTACCGGCCGACTCCGACGACCCGCACGGCTCGGGCATCGGCATGGGCTTCCTGCCGCTGCTGATCACCGCCGTCATCGCGGGCCTGCTGTTCGTGCTCAAGGTGCGCAGCGTCCGCGCCAAGCTCGTCGGCCTGGTCGGCTTCGCCGTGCTCTCCGGCCTGCTCAGCTCCCTGATGCTGACGCAGTTCACGTCCGTCCTGCCGGGCGACTACTTCGTCACCGCGGGCGTCATCGCACTGCTGGAGCTGGCCATGGTCGGCGCCATCACCGGCCTGGGCTCGCTGATCGGCCCGCCCGGCATCGCGCTCGCCGCGGTGCTGACCTTCGTCGTCGGCAACCCGCTCTCCGGCATGGCCTCGGCGCCCGAGATGTTGCCCCAACCGCTGGGCGCGATCGGCCAGTTCCTGCCCGCCGGTGCCGCCGCCTCCCTCTTCCGCTCGTCCGGTTCCTTCCACGGTGCGGGCGCGGGCGGTCCCGTCCTGGTCCTCGTCGTCTGGTCGCTGATCGGCCTGGGCCTGCTGTTCCTCAGCGCGAAGCGCGCCGGTGCGAAGGCGGCCGGTGCCGCCGCGCCGACCGGGACCTCCGCGGGGGCCGCCTCCGCCGAGCCCGTCACGGCGTCCGCGAGCTGACGCCCCGTCTCCTCTCCTCTCCGGAGGACGACTCCTCTCCGAAGGACGACCATGACCACGAACGCAAGTGACCGGCCGGTGACGCGCATCGGCATCGTCGGCGGCGGCGCGGCAGCCGTCTGCCTGCTCGACCGGCTGTCCCTGACCCAGGGGCTCGGCCCCGGCTCCGTCACCGTCTTCGAGCCGACGGACAACCTCTGGCGCGGCCGCGCCTACCAGCGCGACGTCGACTCGGTGCTGGTCAACATCATCCCGTCGGAGATGTCCGCCCGCATGGACGCACCGGAGGCCTTCCTGCGCTGGCTCGGCGAGTCCGGGCTGCCGTACGCGGCCGGTGACTACGCGGCCGACGGGCACTTCCCGCCCCGCCACGTCTTCGGCAGCTACCTGGAGCACACGGCGGAGCGCGCCATGGCCGCGCTGGCCGCCGCCGGCTCGCCGGTGCGCGTCGTCAAGGACGCCGTCGTCGGGGCCCGGCAGCAGCGGTCCGGCGAGGTGGTCCTGACCACCCGCGACGGCCGCGCCGAGACCTTCGACTACGTGATCTGCTCGGTCGGCGCCGGTATCCCGGCCGACCACTACGACCTGGCGGGGAACCCCGGCTTCCACCCGGACCCGTACCCGCTGGCCCGTACCCTCCCGACCATCGCGGAGGACGCGGACGTCACCATCCTCGGCACCGGCCTCGCCGCCGTCGACGTGGTCGTCTCGCTCGCCGCGCGCGGCCACCGCGGCCGGATCACCATGGCCTCCCGCAATGGTGCACTCCCCGCAGTGCGCCAGCGGCCGATCCACCCCGAGCTGGGGCACTTCACGCCCCCCGCGCTGCGGGACCTGGCGGCGCGCAGCGCGGACGGCCTGATCGGGCTCGACGCCCTGCTGGAGCTGCTCACCCGGGAACTGGCCGAGCACGGCGCGGGCCCCTCGGGCGTGCTCACCGAGCTCTTCGCCATCGACGAGGAGGCGCCGCTGGACCGGCTCCGCCGCCAGTACGACGCGATCGACTCCACGGACGTGGGCGTACGCGTCATGCAGCACGCCGTCCCCGAGAGCGGCCCGGACGCCTGGACCCGGCTGCGCCCGGAGGACCAGGAGTTCATCCGCGACAACCACTACCGGGCGATCATGAGCCTGTGCTGCCCGATGCCGCCCGCCAACGCGCGGACGCTGCTGCGGCTGGTGGCGGAGGGGCAGTTGCGGGTGACCGGCGGGCTGTGGAACGTCAAGCCGCTCGCCACGGACGGTTTCCACGTCGCCTTCGGTGACGAGCACTACGAGACCGACGTGGTGATCAACGCGGTCAGCGCGCCCTCCCACCGGGTGCCGGTCGAGGCCCACCCCTTCGTCGAGTCGATCGTCGAGGACGAGGCCGGGGAGTACCACCCGTCCGGCGGGCTGCACATCGAGCCCTCCACCAGCCGGATAGCGGGGAACGGGCGGGTGCACCGGCGGATGCACGCGATCGGGGACCTGTCGGCGGGGACGTTGTTCTTCACGTCCGGCATGCCGTCCGTTGTCGAGCGGGCGGATGACATTGTGCGGGCCATCGCGGAAGACGCTGCGGCGCTGTAGGGCGGTTCGTTCGTCTGCGGGCCGGTGGGGCTTCTCGCGCAGTTCCCCGCGCCCCTAAAGGGGCGCCCCGGTACCGCATCAATTATCAACACCGCAAGTTACGGGGGAAACACACGCATGACCGCGGTCACCCGCAGAAATGTGCTCAGGGCGGCGTTCACCGCCGCTGTCGTCACCGGGACGGGCGCCGCTCTCGCGCCCATCGTGCTGGCCGATTCCACGGACGGCACCGCCACCGACGCCGCCGGGTCCGAGCACCCGGCCGGGCACTTCGACGAGATCTACCGGGGCCGTCGCATCCAGGGCGGACCCGTGGACGGTACGCAGCACGGCGGCGCCCACGGTGCCCACGGTGCGCAGCCCGCCGCCTACCGTGCCGCCGCCGCGTCCTCAGCGCCCTCCGCGCCCTCCGGGCCCGGCATCCAAGTGTCCATCGACGGGCGCCCGTTGCACGTCATGCGCCGTGCCGACGGTTCCTATCTGAGCCTGGTCAACCACTACGAGTCCTTCCCCACGCCGCTGGCCGTGGCCCGCGCCGCCGTCGACACGATCGGCACCGCGCAACTGTCGACGGCTTCCCTGCACCACCACTGACCAGGCAAGGACAAGGCGAACACCGGTGTACACACGCAAGAATCAGAAGAACCTCACCAGCGCCGAGAAGAAGAAGTTCGTGAACGCCCTCCTCGCGGTCAAGCGCAAGGGTGTCTACGACGAGTTCGTCCGGCTGCACGGCAAGTACTTCATCTCCGACGGCGAGGCCGGGCTGCGGGTCGGTCACATGTCCCCCTCCTTCTTCCCCTGGCACCGCCGTTATCTGCTGGAGTTCGAGCGCGAGCTCCAGGCCGTCGACCCGGACGTGACCCTTCCGTACTGGGACTGGACGGTCGACCAGTCGCCCTCCTCCTCCCTCTGGGCCGACGACTTCCTCGGCGGCAACGGGCGCAAGAGCGACGGGCAGGTCATGACGGGCCCGTTCGCCTACGCGGCGGGCAACTGGCCGATCAACGTGGGCGTGACGGAGGAGAAGTACCTGATGCGGGACCTCGGCCGGCCCGCCGACCCCGTCGCCCTGCCCACCAAGCAGGAGCTGGCCCGGGCGGTCGACGACCCGGTCTACGACGCCTCCCCCTGGGACTCCACCGTCACCACCGCGGGCTTCCGCAACAAGATGGAGGGCTGGACGGTCGGCGCCGACAAGGGCTGGACCAACCACAACCGGGTCCACCTGTGGATCGGCGGCCAGATGACCGGCGGCACCTCGCCCAACGACCCGGTCTTCTGGCTCCACCACACCTTCATCGACCTCGTCTGGGCCCGCTGGCAGCGCAAGCACCCCCGCTCCGGCTACGAGCCGCGCACCAAGGTGCCGCCGGGCGACCCCCAGTACGGCAGGGTCGTCAGCCTCGACGAGCCCATGGAGCCGTGGGGTGTCCGGCCCTCGGACCTGCTCGACCACGAGCGCTTCTACCGCTACGAAGAGTGACGCACCCGGCAGCCGCTGCCCCCGTACGTCGCGTAACGTCAACCCGTTGAGAAGAGGAATTCCCATGCGCATCCGTCACGTCCGTCACGCAGTCCTCCCGGCCGCCGCGGCAGCCGCCCTGCTCGCCCTCGGCGTCGCCCCGGCCGCCCAGGCCGTCCAGTCCGCCGGCGCCCCGGCGCAGCACAGCGCCGCCGCCGTCCGTACCGCCCAGGCCGTCCCCGCCTTCGCGGGCCACACCTATGTGCTGACCCTCGACAACGGCGCCGTCCTGCGCAACTCCTACTCGGCCGACGGCAAGACCCTCAACTGGACCGCGCTCGCCGGTCCGATGCAGGGCCGCTCCGGCCAGGAGAACCTCACCGTGCGCGCGGTCGGCGAGGGCCTGTACTTCGTCAACTGGGTCGAGGCGTCCGGCATGACCGTCAGCCACGTCATGGACCTGCGCAACAAGACCGTGAGCGTCTACTGGACGTACGGCACCCCGGACGGCGGCCGCACCGGCGAGCTGCACACCGCGACGCTGGAGCGCGTCTCCTCTTAAGCGATGCACGTGCGGCGGGCGGCGCGCCGCGGCGCGCCCCCGCCCGCGTCCTTTCCCTCCCCAGGAGCGAACACATCCCATGGCCGCACAGGCGACCAAGGCACCGGCACCTGCCGGACCGCAAGCAGTTGTTGACGACACACACGGGATACACGGGACACACGGGAAACAGGCCGACGGCGGTGAGCTCGGCAACGGGCTGCGCCCCCGGCACCTGACCATGCTCGCGCTCGGCGGCGTCATCGGCGCCGGGCTGTTCGTCGGTTCCGGCACCGGGCTGCGGGTCGCCGGACCGGCCATCATCGTCTCGTACGCGCTGGCCGCGGGACTGGCCCTGCTGGTCATGCGGATGCTCGGCGAGCTGGCCGCGGCCATGCCCGCGAGCGGCTCGTTCTCCGTCTACGCCGAGCGCGCCCTGGGCAAGTGGGCGGGCTTCACGGCGGGGTGGCTGTACTGGTGGGTGACGGTCATCGCCATCGCCATCGAGCTGATCGCCGCCTCCACGATCCTCCACCAGTGGCTGCCCGGCATCCCGCAGTGGGCCATCGCCCTGGTCGCCCTGGGGGTGTTCACCGGGGCCAACATGCTCTCGGTCGCCTCCTTCGGCGAGGCCGAGTTCTGGTTCGCGGGCATCAAGGTCGCCGCGATCATCGCGTTCCTGGCGCTGGGCGTCACCGCGATGTGCGGCGGGCTGCCCGGGGTCGCCTCGCCCGGCCTGGCCAACATCACCGGTCACGGCGGTTTCCTGCCGCAGGGCTGGAACAGCATCGTCGCCGGGCTGCTCGCCGTCGTCTTCGCCTTCGGCGGCATGGAGGTCATCACGATGGCGGCCGCGGAGTCCGGCGACCCGGCCCGCTCGGTCACCAAGGCCGTCAACAGCGCCATCTGGCGCATCAGCCTCTTCTACCTCGGCTCGATCGCGGTGATCGTGGCCCTGCTGCCGTGGGACCGCGCGGTGCCGGGGCGCAGCCCGTACGTGGCCGTGCTGGACCTGCTCGGCGTGCCCGGCGCGGGCAGGCTCATCGAGGGGGTCGTCCTCATCGCCCTGCTGTCCGCGATGAACGCCAATCTCTACGGGGCCTCGCGCATGGCCTACTCGCTCGCCGCCCGCGGTGACGCGCCCCGGGCCCTGCTGGGCACCTCGCGGCGCGGCGCGCCCCGCGCCGCCGTCGCGGCCTCGGCGGCCTTCGGCTTCGTCGCCATCGGGCTCGACCACGCGTGGCCGGAACGCATCCTGCCGTTCCTGGCCAAGGCCATGGGCGGGGCGATGCTCTTCATGTGGCTGACCGTGGCGGCGGCCCATCTGGTGCTGCGGCGCCGCCTGGAGAGGGAGTCGCCGGAACTGCTGGTGGTACGGATGCGGGGCTTTCCCTACCTGTCCTGGGTGGCGGTGGCGGGCATCGTGGCCGTCCTGGCCCTGATGGCCTTCGACGCGACGGCCCGCCCTCAACTGGCGTGGTCGGCACTGCTGGTCGTGCTCTTGCTGGCGGCTTCGGCGATACGGTCACGCCGGGCGACGTGACCCTTGCGCCGGGGGCTTCGCCCCCGGACCCCCGTTGTCGTGGTGGGGCGAAGCCCCGGGCTCAAGGGGCGCGGGGAACTGCGCGACCAGCCCCCACCGGCCCGCAGGCGCGTGACGCGCTCACGAGCCACCCCGGTAGGCGCTGGTCGGCACAGCCTCACGCAGTGAGTTCGTGCTCCGCGTGCGGCGAGATCTCCATCCCGCCGTCGTCCATCGGCAGCATGCCGGTCGTGGCGATGAGATACCCCAGCTGCGCACGGCTGCGGCTGCGCAGCAGCGCGGAGATGCGGCTCACGCGTCCGGCCACCGTGCGGCGGCTCGTGCCCAGTCTGCGGGCGATCGCCTCGTCGGTGTAACCCGCCACCAGCATCCGCATGATGGCCCGCTGCATCTCGTCGGTGACGACGGGCTCCTGGTCCCGGGAGGCCGTGGGCACCACGGGCGTGGCCCGTTCCCACGACCCCTCGAAGACCTGGACCATGAAGGAGACGATGGCGGGGTGCCGGATCTCCAGGGCGGTGGCCCTGTGGTCGCTGTCCCCGGGGACGTACGCCACGGCGCGGTCGACGATGACCAGCCGGTCGATGACGTGGTCCAGCGTGCGCACCTCGCCCCCGGCCTCGATGATCGCCTCGATGTGCCGCATGGTGGCCGAGTGCGTGCGGACCGCGTGCTGGTAGAGCGTGCGGTGCCGGGTGCGGCCCCGTACGTGGTCCAGGTCGTCCAGGTCGTGGGCGAGCCGCTCGCCGCCCGGCTGGACGGTCATGACCTCCTCCTGGGCCGAGCGGACGGCGTGCGCCAGGGTGGTGTTGATGACCCGTTCGCCGTGGACGGTCGTCGCCCAGCCCAGGCCCAGGTGCTCACGCCTGGCCGCGGTGTAGATCGCGTGCACCGGCGCGAAGGCGCTCGCGATCTCCTGCGCGTTCGCGCGCTGCCGTTCCAGCGACTCCTCGATGGGCCGGACGAGTTCGGCCTGTGCCACCTCGGGCGAGACGGGCACCAGTACGTCCGGGTCGTCCGGCGGTACCACCAGCAACCCCTTCCGCACCAGACACTGCGGAGCCCCCTCCCTCGGCGTACATCCCTTGACCACGGCTTGTCGATATCTCGTGAGGCCCTCGCCGCACAGAGCGTGCCCCTCGTCACCGAGGTGCGACCTGCCGCAGCATTCCCCCATGTACTGCCTTGCATGATCCTGCATGGCGCAATTATGCAATCTTGAAATAAAGCTTTGGGAGTGTTTTGCAGCACATACTGTGCATTGAACGTGTATTTTTCCTTTGAATCGCAGGGTGGGGGAGATTGTGGGCGGTTCGGGTGCACTGGCGGTCCTGCTGGAGAAGTGGAAGGACGCCTTCAACGGTCACCGGGTGCGGGACATCGTCGAGCTCTTCGCCGACGACGCGCTCTTCCAGGGGCTGTCCCCGCGGCTGCTGACCGGCCGTGACGAGATCACGACGTACTACGAGAACGTCCCGGCGGGCATGAAGGCCGCCGTCGAACTGCTCCACTCCCGCACGGTCGACGCCGAGGCCGTGAGCGGCTTCGCGACGGTGGTCTTCACGGACGCGGCGGGGGGCCGGCTGCCGGTGCGGCTGTCGGTGGTGGCACAGCATCTGGGTGACGACGGGTGGCGCATCAGGCAGTACCACGTGTCGAAGCTGTGAAGGGGCGCCCTGTGAGGGGCGCGGGGAACTGCGCGACCAGCCGTACACGGCCTGCAGCCGCGCGCCGAGCGCAAGTGGCACCCCGGTAGGCGCACCCGGTCACAAGCGCGGGCGCATACGCAGGCACGAACAAACGACGCGGCCGCTGTCCGTGGGCCGTCGTACGCTGGGAGCCAGCCCCGGCCCGTGAGAAAAACGACGCGTCGGGCCGTTCGTGTTGCCCACCTCGGGACGGAAGCCCTTCATGAGCCTGCACGGTCTGCTCGATGCCGTCGTCGGTGATCCGGCGCTCGCCGAAGCGGTGAAGGCCGCGGCCGACGGCCATCGGCCGCATGTCGACGTCGTCGGCCCGCCTGCCGCACGCCCCTTCGTGATCGCCGCGCTCGCGCGCGAGACCCAGCGGCCGGTGCTCGCGGTGACCGCGACCGGGCGGGAGGCGGAGGACCTGGCCGCGGCGCTGCGGTCGCTGCTGCCGCCGGACGGCGTCGTGGAGTACCCGGCGTGGGAGACGCTGCCGCACGAGCGGCTCTCGCCGCGTTCCGACACGGTCGGCCGACGGCTCGCCGTGCTGCGCAGACTCGCGCACCCCAGCGAGGACGACCCGGCCGCCGGGCCGGTCAGCGTGATCGTCGCGCCCGTGCGCTCCGTGCTGCAGCCGCAGGTCAAGGGGCTGGGCGACCTGGTTCCCGTCAGCCTGCGCGCCGGCCGGAGCGCCGATCTGGAGGAGGTCGTGGAGGCGCTGGCCGCCGCCGCGTACGCCCGGGTCGAACTGGTGGAGAAGCGTGGCGAGTTCGCCGTCCGCGGTGGCATCCTCGACGTCTTCCCGCCCACCGAGGAGCACCCGCTCCGGGTCGAGTTCTGGGGCGACGAGGTCGAGGAGATCCGTTACTTCAAGGTGGCCGACCAGCGCTCGCTGGAGATCGCCGAGCACGGCCTGTGGGCGCCGCCCTGCCGTGAGCTGCTGCTGACCGACGCCGTCCGGGAGAAGGCCGCCGCGCTCGCCGAGGAGCACCCCGAGCTCGGCGAGCTCCTCGGCAAGATCGCGGAGGGCATCGCGGTCGAGGGCATGGAGTCCCTCGCCCCGGCCCTCGTCGACGACATGGAGCTGCTGCTGGACGTCCTCCCGGCGGGCGCCATGACCGTCGTGTGCGACCCGGAGCGGGTCCGTACCCGGGCCGCCGACCTGGTCGCGACCAGCCAGGAGTTCCTCCAGGCGTCCTGGGCGGCCACAGCGGGCGGCGGCGAGGCGCCCATCGACGTGGACGCGGCGTCCCTGTGGGGCATCGCGGACGTCCGCGACCGTGCCCGCGAGCTCGGCATGATGTGGTGGTCCGTCAGCCCCTTCGCGGCCGATGAAGAGCTGGACGGTGACACCCTCAAGCTGGGCATGCACGCCCCCGAGACCTACCGCGGCGACACCGCCCGCGCCCTGGCCGACACCAAGGGCTGGCTGGCCGACGGCTGGCGCACCGTCTTCGTCACCGAGGGCCACGGCCCCGCGGCCCGTACGGTCGAGGTGCTCGGCGGCGAGGGCATCGCCGCGCGGCTCGACGCCGACATCGACGGGCTCGCGCCGTCCGTCGTGCACGTCTCCTGCGGCAGCCTCGACAACGGCTTCGTCGACCCCGGCCTGAAGCTCGCGGTGCTCACCGAGACGGACCTGTCCGGCCAGAAGTCCGCCAGCAAGGACCTCGGCCGGATGCCGGCCCGCCGCCGCAAGACCATCGACCCGCTCACGCTCCAGGCCGGTGACCACATCGTCCACGAGCAGCACGGCGTCGGCCGCTACCTGGAGATGGTGCAGCGCACCGTCCAGGGCGCCACCCGCGAGTACCTGCTGGTGGAGTACGCGCCCGCCAAGCGCGGCCAGCCCGGCGACCGGCTCTACATCCCCACCGACCAGCTGGAGCAGCTCACCAAGTACGTCGGCGGCGAGTCCCCCACGCTGCACCGCCTCGGCGGCGCGGACTGGACGAAGACCAAGGCGCGGGCCAAGAAGGCGGTCAAGGAGATCGCCGCCGACCTGATCAAGCTGTACTCGGCGCGCATGGCCGCCCCCGGCCACACCTTCGCCCCGGACACCCCCTGGCAGCGCGAACTGGAGGACGCCTTCCCGTACGCGGAGACGCCCGACCAGCTCACCACCATCGCCGAGGTCAAGGAGGACATGGAGAAGTCCGTCCCCATGGACCGCCTGATCTGCGGCGACGTCGGCTACGGCAAGACCGAGATCGCGGTCCGCGCGGCCTTCAAGGCGGTGCAGGACGGCAAGCAGGTGGCCGTCCTGGTGCCCACCACGCTGCTGGTGCAGCAGCACTTCGGCACGTTCTCCGAGCGGTACGCGCAGTTCCCGGTGAACGTGCGCGCCCTGTCCCGGTTCCAGACGGACACCGAGGCGAAGGCCGTCCTGGAGGGCCTTCGCGACGGCTCGGTGGACGTCGTCATCGGCACGCACCGGCTGTTCTCGTCGGAGACGAAGTTCAAGGACCTCGGCCTGGTCATCGTCGACGAGGAGCAGCGCTTCGGCGTCGAGCACAAGGAGCAGCTGAAGAAGCTGCGGGCCAACGTGGACGTGCTGACGATGTCCGCCACGCCCATCCCGCGCACCCTGGAGATGGCGGTCACCGGCATCCGCGAGATGTCGACGATCACCACTCCGCCGGAGGAGCGGCACCCGGTGCTGACCTTCGTCGGCCCGTACGACCAGAAGCAGATCGGCGCCGCGATCCGGCGCGAGCTGCTGCGCGAGGGCCAGGTCTTCTACATCCACAACCGGGTGGAGTCCATCGACCGGGCGGCGGCGCGGCTGCGGGAGATCGTGCCCGAGGCGCGGATCCAGACGGCACACGGCCAGATGGGCGAGAGCCGGCTGGAGCAGGTCGTCGTCGACTTCTGGGAGAAGAAGTTCGACGTGCTGGTGTCCACGACGATCGTGGAGTCCGGTATCGACATCTCCAACGCGAACACGCTGATCGTCGAGCGCGGCGACACCTTCGGCCTGTCGCAGCTGCACCAGCTCCGCGGCCGCGTGGGCCGCAGCCGTGAGCGCGGCTACGCCTACTTCCTCTACCCGCCGGAGAAGCCGCTGACCGAGACGGCGCACGAGCGGCTCGCCACGATCGCCCAGCACACGGAGATGGGCGCGGGCATGTACGTGGCGATGAAGGACCTGGAGATCCGCGGCGCGGGCAACCTGCTCGGCGGCGAGCAGTCCGGGCACATCGCGGGCGTCGGCTTCGACCTCTACATCCGCATGGTCGGCGAGGCCGTGGCGGACTACCGCGCCTCGCTGGAGGGCGGCGCCGAGGAGGCCGCCCCGCTGGAGGTGAAGATCGAGCTGCCGGTCGACGCGCACGTCCCGCACGACTACGCGCCGGGCGAGCGGCTGCGCCTCCAGGCCTACCGGGCCATCGCCTCGGTCAACAGCGAGGAGGACATCCGGGCCGTCCGCGAGGAGCTCACCGACCGCTACGGCAAGCTGCCGGAGCCCGTGGAGAACCTGCTGCTGGTCGCGGGCCTGCGGATGCTCGCGCGCGCCTGCGGCGTCACGGACATCACGCTCCAGGGCCAGAACGTCCGCTTCGGCCCGGTCGAGCTGCGGGAGTCGCAGGAGCTGCGGCTGAAGCGGCTGTACCCCCGGACGGTCCTCAAGCCCGCGACGCACCAGGTGCTGGTGCCCCGCCCGGCGACCCGCCCGATCGGCGGGAAGCCGCTGGTCGGCCGGGAGCTGCTGGCGTGGACGGGCGAGTTCCTGACGACGATCCTGGGGTCGTGAAGGCCCCGCACGTCGTGGCGCATGCCGTGGCACGGCATGCTGTGGCGCAGGTCGTGACGCACGCCGTGTCGTACGTCGTGTCGCACGTCGTGTCCGGCCGGTGAGCGGCACCCCCGTGGTCGCTCACCGGCCGGTGCTCATGGGGCGGGCGTCGGGCCCGCCTGCCCCTGCCCCTGCCGCCCCTTTTTCTCCAGCACCACGTAGCCGCCTTCGACGCCCATGAGGGCGTAGCGGGCGCCGGGGTGCATCCGCTCGGCGTCCGCCGGCAGGTCCACGAGGTTCCTGCCGTCGGGGACGCGCTGGGCGATGTAGTCGGGCGATATGCCGCGGGTGTCGCCGTACCAGAAGACCCGGCAGCGGCCCGCGAGGCGGCTTATCGGCGGCACGTCGGACTCGACGGTGGCACCGTCCGGAATCCGGTCCAGGAGCCGCTCGGTGGCACGCACGCTCTCGGGCACCCGGTAGGTGGCGCCCTGGGTCAGGGCGGCGACCGGCAGCGAGGTGCTGAGCGCGAGCGCCGCGGCCAGGGCGGCGGCGGGCAGCTGGTGGGCGTAGGAGCGTAGCCACGGCCGGCGGCTGTCGGCGGCGCCGGTGAGTGCGTCGGTCAGCGCGATGAACACGACGGGCATGAGCACGGCGCTGTAGTGCCAGTCGGTCGTCCAGTAGTGGTCGTCGTGGGAGGCGAACCGCCAGGCCAGGGTGGGCACGGCGGCGATCAGCAGTGGTGAGCGCAGGGCCAGCAGGCCGGTGGTGGGCAACAGCACCCACAGCAGGGTGCGGGCCGCCGTGTCCGGGGGGATGACGGGCGCGGGCCCGTCGCCGCCGCTGAGCTTGGTCCAGTAGTCGTACGAGCCGCCGTTGTTGAAGCTCGGGATGATCACGCCGAGGGAGACGGCGGTCGCGGCGAGCCCGAAGACGGCCAGGCCCACGGCGAGGGCCACCGCGTGCCGGTCCCGGGCGGGACGGTCGCCGCGGGTGCCGCCGCGCAGCCGGATCAGGACGACCACGCCGATGGCCGCCGCCGTGATGCCGAGGTCCTCCTTGACGAGGACGAGCGGCACGGCCCACAGGACCGCGGAGCGCCACCGCCTCCGGACGACGGCCTCCAGGGAGAAGGCCAGCAGCGGCATGGCGAAGGCGATCTCGTGGAAGTCGAAGTCGACAGCGCGCTGGACACCCCAGGAGAGCCCGTACGCGATGCCGATGGCGAGCCCGCGCCCACGGCCCAGGCGGTCGGCGGCGAGCCGGGTGACGGGTATCGCGGACAGGGCGAAGAGCGCCGCCTGCGCCACGAGCAGGGTGACAGGCGTCGGGAAGAGCCGGTAGAAGGGGGCGATCAGCGCGGTGACGGGGCTGAAGTGGTCGCCGAGGATGTTGGTGCCGGGGCCCTTGAGGTCGACTATCGGTGCCCCGAGGCGGGCGTAGGCCCGTACGGCCTGCTCGAAGATGCCCAGGTCCCAGGACATGGTGAGCATCCGGCGGTACCGGCACACGGACAGCGCGGTGTAGAGGACGAAGAGGGCGCCCGCCACCCAGTACGGGTCGAGGCGGGGAGCGCGCGGGCCCGCGGTGGCGTCGCGGCTGCCGGGGGCTCCGTCGGCCGCGCGCCGGGCGGGTGCCGGGCCGGTGGCTGCGGCCGGTTCCATCGGCTGTCCCCTTCTTCTTTGGTTTCTTCTCTGGTTCTTCGGCTTCCGGGAAGTGTCCAGGATGCGGCACGGCTCAGTGGTGGCTGCCGGAAAGCCGTCCGGATCCCCCTCGGGAGGAACCCCTCGGCGGTTTCTTCGGCCCTCTGGCGGGGCCCCTCACGGAGTCCCTCCTTGAAGGGACGAGTGGGCGCGCCGAGTGGTTCACCCCTATACGTCCCGAGTTCGCCCGGTCGTCCTGGTCCCGCTCCTGTCCTCAAGCGGTCTTCTTCCAGTCCTTGCAGCCGTTGGTCTTGAAGTAGACGTCCTCGGGGGTGATGGTCACGATCCCGCTGCCGGTGACGTTCTCGTTGGCCGCGATGGAGTCGACGCCGTGCAGGGCGTCCTTGTCGCGCTCCCAGTAGCAGCCGGTCTTGTTGCCCTCGGCCTTGTAGGTGCCGGGGGCTATGTCGACCCCCACGCGGTACATGCCGTTGCCGGGGACCTCGGTCTTCGGGGTGCCGGTCTTCTCGCCGGTGACGAGATACCAGCCCTTGCAGCCGCGGGTCTTGAAGAGCTTGTCCTCCTCGGTGATCTGCACATAGCTGATGCCGACCACGTTGTCGTTGGCGCTGATCGAGTCCAGCTCGCCCTTGGAGTCCTTGGCGCGCTCCCAGTAGCAGCCGAGTTTGTTGCCCGCGGAACGGTAGGTGCCGGGCTTGATGTCCTTGCCGACCTGGTAGGTGCCGCTGCCCGACATGTCGGCCTTCTTCTTGGCCTTGTCGCCGCCGCCGTCCGCGTTCTTTTCGGTGCCCGAGCCCTTGCTCGCGGCGGCGGGCTTGTCGTCCTTGCCGTCGCCGTCACCGCCGACCGCGGCGCCGATGGCGGCCACGACGACGATCGCGCCCGCCGCGGTGAGCACCTTGTGCCGCGCGAACCAGCTCTTCTGCTTGCGCTGGTGAGGGGCGTGGTGGGCGTGGTGAGCCATGGGTGACACCTTTCGGCGTGAGGGTTTCCGTGAACCGATGGGTTAATGAAAACAGAGCCTGTGAACCGCGTCAACGCGATTCACGGATTCCGATCGGTTCACGCCCGTGAAGGGGGTGGCGCACGCCTCGCGGGTATGCTCGGCAGCACAGCGAACGGGCGGTCGAAGCGGCCGGAACAGCAGCCGCCGAACAGCCGGAACAGCGTGCGAAGGGGAGGGCAGCCGGTGCAGGACAGCGCAGCGGAGGTGACCGCGGCCGGGATCGCCCGACTGGCCGGAGTGGGCCGGGCGGCGGTCAGCAACTGGCGGCGCCGCCACGCCGACTTCCCCCAGCCCGTCGGCGGCACCGAGACCAGCCCCGCCTTCGCCCTCACCGAGGTCGAGGCGTGGCTCCTCCGCCAGGGCAAGCTGGCCGAGGTCCCGCTGGACGAGCGTGCCTGGCAGCAGCTCACCGGCCACCCCGCCGGAGCCGTCACCGCACTGCGGCACGCCGGCGCCGCCCTGCTCCTCGTCCGGGACCGGCCCACCGACTGGCTCCGGCTCGCGGCGCTCACCGACCCCCGGCTCGCCGAGGAACTGCCCCCCGCGCTGGCCGCCGTGCTCACCGCCCGGCTGGGGGAGGGGCACCCCGTCGCCGTGCCCACCGCCGCCGAGCTGGCCCCGTCCCTCGCCCTCGTGCGCGCCGCCGCCGAGCTCGCCGCGGGCCGGGGCGCCGACCGCGTCTACGCGTTCCTGCTGGGCCGCCACCTCGACGCCAACCCCCGGCAGTACACGCTCACCCCGCAGGGCCCCGCAGAGCTCATGGCCGCCCTCGCCCTGGGCGACGGCCGCCGGGCCAGGGGCGCCGCGCCCGCCGTCCTCGACCCCGCCTGCGGCACCGGCGCCCTGCTCCACGCGGCCGCCGCCGAGGGCGGCGCCGTCCACGGCCAGGAGTCCGACCCCGACCTCGCCGCGCTCGCCGCGCTCCGCCTCGCCCTGCGCACCGACGCCCCCGTGCGCGTCCGCACCGGCGACAGCCTGCGCGCCGACGCCTTCGCCGGCCTCGCCGCCGACGCCGTCCTGTGCCACCCCCCGTTCAACGAGCGCAACTGGGGCCACGACGAGCTCGCCTACGACCCGCGCTGGGAGTACGGCTTCCCCGCCCGCACCGAGTCCGAGCTCGCCTGGGTGCAGCACGCCCTCGCCCGGCTGCGCGACGGTGGCACCGCCGTCCTGCTCATGCCCCCGGCCGCCGCGTCCCGCCGCTCCGGCCGCCGCATCCGCGCCGACCTGCTGCGCCGCGGCGCCCTCCGCGCCGTCGTCGCCCTGCCCGCGGGCGCCGCCCCGCCCTACGGCATCCCCCTGCACCTGTGGGTACTGCGCCGCCCGGACGGCCACCAGCCGCCCGCGCCCCACGTCCTGCTCGTCGACACCGCCGCCCTCGCCGAGGGCCCCGGCGCCGCCCCGGGCCGCGGCAAGCTGCCCTGGCAGGCCGTCCGCACCACCGTGCTCGACGCCTGGGAAGCCTTCGACCGCGACGGCACCGTGCCCGAACAGCCCGGCCGCTGCCGTGCCCTGCCCGTCATCGGCCTGCTCGACGACGACGTGGACCTCGCCCCCGC
>NZ_JAINFC010000349.1 GCF_020740835.1 Streptomyces sp. UNOC14_S4 | reverse complement strand
CAGTTGTGTCTAAGGAGCAGTCCCTCCCAAGTCCCGGGCGAGGGCGCCCGGATGACCTATGGCCACGGCTCGCGGGGTTGCGTCCGGTGCGTGTAGCGTGCGCAAAAGCAAGCGACCCCCGTGGTGTTGGAAGCACCGAACCGGGGGTCTTACCTGCGAGATCGAAAGCGACTCGATCCCTATGGCTGTTGCTCAGCTTAGCGCTGACATGCCCGCGTACGCTCCCCCGATGGCGGCTCCCGGATACGGAAAACGCTCCGCGCCGGACCAGAAGCCCAAGGCGGAAGGCGATTTCGCCCACCTCCCCGCCCGCGTCGCGCACATCGCCGCCTACATCGACCGCCTCCCCGACGGCGCGGCCGTCGACGGCAAGACGCTGGCCAAGGAGATCGCCCTGTACGGGCAGATGGCCGTCCTCAGCGCCCTCCGCCTCCTGGAGAAGGCCGGTCACCTCTTCCGCTTCCGCGACCGCGTCGGCGAGAACGGCACGCAGTGGGCCTGGCGTACGTACTTCTCGCGTACCGCCCGCGAGGAGTCCTGGTGGCAGCGGTTACGGCGGGGCGACGCGCCGAAGGAGCAGACACCGGAACCGGCTCCGGCATCGGAACCGGCGCCGGAGCCCCTGGAGGCAGAGGCCCTGGAGGCAGAGCCCGCAGCGGCCGAGGTCCCGGTGAAGACGCCGCGGGCCCGCGCGTACGCCGTCCTCGCCCAGGTCGGACTCGTCGACCCCCGCCTGCCGCTTTCCGCCTCCGAATGCGCCCAACTCGCCCCGCTGGCCGCCGAATGGCTCGTGCGCGGTGTCACCGATGCCCAGCTCATGAGCGGGCTGACGGCCGGGCTGCCGCCGGACGTTCATTCGCCGGAGGCCTTCACCCGCAAGCGGTTGATCGCGAAACTTCCACCCGAACGGGAACACGTCGCCCCCGCGCCTGACGCCGGGGCCGCGCGCCCCCGCCTCCAGGAATGCCGCGAGTGCCGCGTTCCCGGCCGCCCCGAGAACCTGCCGGGTGGCCTCTGCAAGGACTGCCGGGGCGGTGAGGGCGGCGAAGTCCCCGTCGGGGAGGTGGCAGCCGTCCACGAGCTCTGCGCCGACATCCGCGCCGAGATGAGGAGTATGCGCGGCGGCCGGAACCCGAATCGGCGTATTTAGGGCTGGGCGCGGCCGCTCGTGGGGCCGGAGGCTGCTGGTGAACATCTCTGCTTCGCATGATGTCGTTCACCCAGGAGTGCAGTCATGGCCTTTCGTGTGAAGAAATACTGTGCGGTCGCCGTCTCCGGTGCCGCGTTGACGGTGGGTCTCGGCCTCGCCCAGCCCGCCGCCGCGACCGCCGCGGCCGATGTGCCGCCCGGCCCCATCGTTTCCTTCTACGCCGGGCAGGACCTGCACGGCAGAGAGATACCGGTGGACATCGCCAGGACCGGCTGCCAGGCCCTCCCGGAGCCGGCCCGCTCCGCGGTCAATTTCTCGGTCGTCGACATCAAGGTCTACTTCAACCCCGGCTGCGAGCCCGGAAGCCCCGGCCAGCCCAGCGATGTGTACTACGTGCTCGGCAGCCTCAACCAGGGGAACTTCCCCTATCCGGCCGTCAGCTACGAGGTGGTCGTCCGCTGAGTCGCGGCGAACCGTTCCTTTCAGGCCGCCTGAACCGTTGATTCCGTTGTGCGGTAGTTGCCCGTTCGCTCACGGAAGGGAACTGAAAGGAACCATGGTGCGTTTTCGTCGTCCGGTCGCCGTCGGCCTCGGTGGGGCCGTCCTCGCGCTGACCGTCTCTATGGGTGCGGCGTTCGCCGCGGACGGATCGTTCGCGTGGATCGGGCCCAAAGGCAAGGGGTACAGCATCACGGACCCGCCGGACGGCCACTGCTTCGACATGGGGCAGGAGGCGCGGGGGGCGGTGAACGGGACCAAGAAGTCGCTCACCGTCTACACCGGCAAGAAGTGCTCGGGGAGCGCGACAAGGCTCGCCCCGGGGAAGTCCGTACCGGAGAAGACGCCGTTCGCGAGCGTCAAGTTCGGTACGGAATAGATCAGGATCTAACGGCTATTTCACCCGTAAGGGTGGACAGGCCTATATCCACACATATGTGGCGCGTGCGGCACTAGTGTGTGCGGTGGCGCCCCCGAGTGGGGCGCCCCCCTTCGAGGAGGAGCCGACTTCTGTCGGGTTCGCGGAGGACCCTGTCAGAGGGTTCCTCCGGAGCGCTCACCGGCTATGGCCGCGGCACCGAAAGGGGGGCGCCCAATATGACGGGTCGCCACCGGAAGCCGCCTCTGTGGGAGCGGATCACATGGGTGATTCGCGAACTGTGGAGGTGGATGATCCGTAAGTGACCGGAGGCTAGAACAATTAGCCTCCGATCGGAATCACTCCCGGTTAGCCCTCGTCACGGAACTTGCCCTTCCGTGGCGGGGGCTTCTTCAGTTGTGGGAGCGGATCGCTGAAACAGTGATCTGTGAACTACGGAGGTGGATGATCCGTAAGTGATCGGAGGCTCGAACAACTAGCCTCCGATCGGGGTTGTTCCCGGTTAGCCCTCGTCGCGGAGTACGGTCCGTGGCGGGGGCTTCTTCAATTGCGTACGGCCGAGAAGACTGTCCACAGCCGTACCCCTGGTTGACCAGTCCAGGTGCCCTCAGCCTAGCGCTCCCGTCCCGGCCTCGCCCAGATATCGAGGCGCGTCCCGCACCCCGCGCGCCCCCTGCTTCGCTATCGCGCCCCGTCCTCCGGGCGTGCCGTCGCGTCGATGACGCCGTGGACGACGGCGAGGATCTCCTCCGGTGTCGCCGAGGCGAGTTCGGTGAGGGTGCCCGCGTCGCGGGCGAGGACGATGCCGGTGAGGGCGGCCACCGCGATCTCCGCCTTCAGGCGTGCCTGGGGGACGCCGTCGGTGGTGAAGTGGTCGCCGAGGGGGTCGACCAGGCGCTCGTAGAGCTGGGTGCGGGCGGCGTCCTGGACGACGGGGTCGCTGTACGGGGTGACGGTGGCCCGCGTGACCGGGCCCGGGCCGTGCTGGGCGAGCTTGCGGAGGAGGCTCAGGAGACGTTCGTCGTCGAGGAGGTCGGCGGGCGCGGCGCGTTCCGACTCGGCGCGCAGCGTCGCGAGGTAGAGCTGCGGTTTGCCGCCGAAGTAGCGGGCGATCAACGCCGGGTCGGCGCCCGCGCGTTCGCCGATCTCGCGGGTCGTGGTGCGGTCGAAGCCGCGCTCGGCGAAGAGCTCGTGCGCCGCTTCGAGGAGACGTTCGCGGGTGCGGCCCGCGTCACGGCGCCGACGCGGGGCGGTGACGGCGGCCGTGGCCGCTTCCGTCGTCCGGCCCCGGGACGGTGTTTGCTGCTCGGGGCTCATGGGAGTCTCCGCTCGTCGGGTACGGGCCGCGCGGAGCCGGCCGCGGGCGTAGCGAGACCGTCGTCCGTGCGGAGGGCCTGTCCGGCCTGCCCCGCGGCCCTGGGGTCGCCCGCCGCACGGGAGCGCGCGGGCAGGACGACGGTGACCACGATCGTAACCAGCCACACGGCGCACCCCAGCAGCGCCGCGGTTCCGTAGCCGTCGGCGGACGGCAGCGTCGCGCCGGGCGGGGTGTGCGCCTGGAGCACGGTCGCGCTCAGCGCGCTGCCCGCCGAGTAGCCGACGCAGCGCAGCACCTGGTTGAAGCTGATGGCACTGCCCGTCTCGTGCGGGGGGACGGACTGCACGATCAGGCCGGGCATCGCCGCGAACGTGCAGCCCACGCCGAGCCCTGCGACGGCCATCGCCACGAACAGCTCCCACAGGCTGCCCCGCGCGCCGTAGAAGAGCGCCATGGCCAGGAGGGAGACCGCGCAGCCCACCGGCAGGACCGCCCGGGTGGACAGGCGCCGGGCCAGGACGGCGGCCAGCTTGCTGGAGACGACGCTCACGGCGGAGAACGGCAGCAGGATCAGACCCGTGACGAGGACGGACGCGCCGAAGCCGTAGCCCGCAGTGGTGGGGGTCTGCGCGTAGCGGGTAACCAGGGAGATCAGGACGTACATGCCCACGCCCGCGATGACGGCCGTCACGTCGGTGGTCAGGACCACCGGATTCCGTACCAGCCGCAGGTCCACCAGCGGGTGCGCGCAGCGCAGTTCGTGCGCCGTCCACCAGGCGAGGAGGACGACCGACACCGCGGTCAGGCCGAGCAGGCGGGGAGAGGTCCAGCCCCAGGACTCGCCCTCGCCCAGCACCAGCAGCACCCCGGCGAGCGCCGCGCCGAGGAGGACGGCGCCGCGCACGTCCAGGGGCGTGCGCGGCAGGTGCCGCGTCGGCGGGAGGACGAGCGCGGCGGCGGCCAGCGCGACGGCGCTGATGCCCGCCGCGAGCCAGAAACCGGCGTGCAGGCCGAAGAGCTGGGTGAGCAGCCCGGTGACCGGGTAGCCGAGACCGACCCCGGCGACCAGGGTGATCGACAGCATGCTCACCGCCGGCCGCGACCGCTCGGCGGGCAGGCTCTCCCGGGCGGTGGCGATGGCCAGGGGTATCAGGCCCAGGCCCACGCCTTGCAGTGCCCGGCCGGCGAGCAGTGGCCCGATACCCATCGGCAGCGCGGCCAGCACGCTGCCGATGCCCACGACGGCGATCGCGCCGAGGACGACGCCCTTGCGCCGCGGTCCGTCCCCCAGCCGCCCCATGGTGGGGGACGCCACCGCGCCCACCAGCATCGTGATCGTCAGCGACCACTGGGCAGTTGCCGGTGAGACGTGGTCGACGGCGGCTATGCGGGGTACGAGTGGGGCGCCGAGGCTGCTGACCATGGCCACGACCATGCCGATGTAGACGAGTACCGGGGTCAGGGCGCGGAGGCGCCACCCTGGCGCCGGCGGGGACGTCGTCCCCGCGCCCCGTGAATGCGTTGTATCTGCGTCGTCCATTGCCGCCCCCCTGCGTCATCAGATGATGTCATCGCATGATGACATCCGGGGGTGGCGGGTGCGCCTATCGGGGTGCCTCTTGTGGATCGTGCGCGGCTGCGGGTCCGTTGTGGCTGGTCGCGCAGTTCCCCGCGCCCCTGGAGGGGGCTTCGCCCCCTGGCCCCGGCGGTTGCGTGCGGGTCGGTGGGGGCTGGTCGCGCCCACGCGGCGGAGCCGCACAATGTCACAGCCCCGCGCCCCTGACGGGGCGCCCCTGTGCCCGCCTCGGTGCTCGTCCTCAGTACTCGTAGCGCAGGATGCATCCCACGTCGCGCCAGCCCGGGGTGTGGGCCATTGCCCACAGGGCCAGGCGTGCCGCTGTGGACAGTTTTTCGGTGCCCGGCATGTCGGCGGGCCGTACGGCGTCGAGGCAGTGGAGGCCCGCGTGCCAGTTCTCCAGTTCGGCGGGGTCGTCGATCGCCCAGTGGAGGGTCGCCCCCGCGCGGCGTACGGGGGTGATGAGGCGCTGGTGCCGGATCCCGAAGCTGCTGAAGCCGTCGAAGAGCAGCTGGCCGCTCGGGAAGCGGGCGGTGATGTGCTGGACGAGGCGCTTGCCGTCGTCCTTGTGGAGATACATCGACAGGCCCTCGAAGACGGCCGCCGTGGGGCGGTCCGCGGGCACCTCCTCCAGCCATGACGCGTCCGTGACGGACGTGCCGACCACGCGGTAGTCGGCCGCGGGCGGGGGCGGCAGCAGCCGTTCGCGCAGCTCGACGACCTCCGGGTAGTCGACGTCCACCCAGCGCACGGTCGGCGGCGGGCCGACCCGGCGGACGCGGCTGTCCAGCCCGCATGCCAGGTGCAGCACCGTGGCCTCCGGGTGCGCGGCGAGGAATTCCGTCGTCCAGTCGTCGAGGAGCTTCGCCCGCAGGGCCACACCGAAGGCCGTGGACCGGGTGATCCCCGTCCGGCGGAAGTCGTAGTCGATGCGCTGGACGGTTCTGGCCGCTTCGTCGTCGCCCAGGACCGGTGTCCTGGCCCGGCTGTCGAGGGCTCGGCCGTAGAGGGTGGCGAGCATGGTTTCGGGTGCGCCGTGCAGTGAGATTTTTTCCTGGCCGCCCATGGCGGCCACGGTAGGGGGTGGGGTGCGGGTTCGGTTTATCGGCGCGCCGTTGCGCCTATTGGGTGCGTCTTGCGCTCCGCGCGCGGCTGCGGCCCCGGTGGGGGCTTGTCGCGCCCACGCGGCGGAGCCGCATATCGATACAGCCCCGCGCCCCTGATGGGGCGCCCCCTGGCGGGGTCAGTAGTAGCCCTTCGTCCCGTCGAGGAGTTCCCTCACGATGTCCGCGTGGCCCGCGTGGCGGCCGGTCTCCTCGACGAGGTGGATGAGCATCCAGCGGAGGTTGGCGCTGCCGGAGTGGAAGTCGGGGTGGCGGCCGACGTCGTCCAGGGAGGCCGCGGCCACGATCTCGTTGCTCCGTGCGCACTGGGCCTCGTACTCCGCGAGCAGCTGCTTCAGCGGGATGCCGTCGGTGCGCCAGTCGGCACCTTCGTTCGTCTCGTCGAAGGACGGGTTCTGCGTTTTGTCGCCGCCCAGGAACAGCACCTCCAGCCAGATGTGCTCGACCCATCGCATATGGCTGATGAGCCCGGCCATCGTCATCGCCGGCGAGGTCGGGATGACGGAGCGGTGCGCGTCGGTCTCGCTCAGGCCCTCGCATTTCCATCGCAGGATCCGCCGTTGCAGATCCAGCCAGCCGATGAGCGCGGTGCGTTCGTCGGCCTGCAAAGGAGGACGCTCAAGTGAAGGTGCCATGCCTGCACGTTAGAGCGCCCGGTCTCCGGCCGCCGCGTGATTTTCGACTCAAGATTCGTCGGACAGGCCCTGGTCCGCCAGGGCGCCCGACAGGAAGTCGCGGATCAGGGCGGCCCACTCCTCTGGTCGTTCCGCGGCGATCGCGTGGCCGCAGGGGAGGGTTTCCAGGCGGGCGCCCGGGATGCCGTCGGCGAGTTCGCGGGAGTGGGACGGGGTCGTGAGGACGTCCTCCGTGGGGGAGACCACCAGGGTCGGCGCCGTGATGCCCGGCAGGTCGCCGCGGACGTCGATGTGCTCGAAGAGGGCGAGCTGCTCGTCCGTGCCGTGGGGCAACCCCGCCGCGAACAGCCCCAGTTGTTCCTCGACCTCCTCGCGCGAGCGCGCGTCCAGCCACGTCGCGCCGCCCACGACCAGCGAGAGGTACGAGGCCAGCGTGCGGTCGTCCCCGGTGCGGGCCAGGGCCCGCCAGGTGTCGATCACCAGCATCAGGCGGGGGTTGGGCCGGGCGAAGCCCGAGGAGAGGACGAGGGCCCGTACGCGCTCCGGGTGACGGGCCGCGGCCCGTACCGCCACCGCCGTGCCCATGGAGAAACCGGAGAGCGCGAAGGATTCCGCTCCCGCCGCCACCGCGGATTCCACGACATGGTCCGCCAGCAGGTCCAGGGAAAGCCCCGACGACGGCAGCGGAACTTCTCCCGAACCCGGGAAGTCCGTCCCTATGACCCGGAATCCGAGCGCGAGTTCACCGAGAATCGGGCCGTAGCTGTCCTGGATATCGCTGCCCGCGCCGTGCGCCAGAACGAGCGCCGGTCCCGAGCCCTGAATGAATGTGGTCACGCGGCGGAGAGTAGCCCGGGAAGTGGTTGGGCTGGGCGGCGATTCATCCCGGTATATACCGTGATTACCGGGGCAACCACTCGAACGAGTGGTCGCCCTCTACTCGTACAAGTAGTGGTACGCACCGCTTTTCCCTTCCTAGGGTCGAGGGCGAGAGGCCGGACAACACCCCTTGAAAAAGCGGAAGGAAGGCCATGACGCCTCCCCGTATCTTTCCCTTGACCTCGTACCAGCGTGACATCTGGGCGGCGGAATCACACGCGCCCGGTGACCACCAATTCAATGTGGTCGTTCACGAGCGGCTCGACGGACGGGCCGACCTGAATGCGCTGCGGCTCTGCCTGACCGGTGTGCTGCGCCGCAACGAGGCGTTCTCCCTGCGTTTCGACGAGCTGGACGGGGTGCCCGGCCAGTGGGTCGAGGCCCCCGAGGCGGACACCGACGCCGCCGAGTGGGTCGCGTACCTCGACTTCTCCGGCGAGGCGGACCCGGCCGCCGCCTGCGCCGCCTGGCGGGACGCCGCGTACACCCGCCCCTTCCCGCTGCGCCGCGGGCGGCTGTTCACCGCCGCCGTGCTGCGCGAGAGCGACGACGTCGCGCATCTCTTCCTCAACGCCCACCACATCGTCGCGGACGCCTGGGCCGTCAACCAGGTCTCCCTCCAGACCTGGGCCGAGTACGCGCGCGTCACCGGCGGCGCTCCCGAGACCCCGGACGCCCCCGCCCTCC
>NZ_JAINFC010000348.1 GCF_020740835.1 Streptomyces sp. UNOC14_S4 | reverse complement strand
GCATGGCGATCGCCCCCGCGAGCCCGCCGGTAGAAGATCATCCACAGCCGAGGGGGCACGCCCGGTCACGTACCGGGCCCGGGCATCACGGGGGCGATCGCCATGCAGCGCACCATCACCGGCACCACCGGACCGGGCAGGGCCGCCGGGAGGACGGCCAGGACCGGGCCGCCCCGGCGCACCGACGCCAGGCGGCCCCAGCCGGGCGCGGCGGCGCGGCACCGGGAGCGCGAGCGGGTGACGCGCTACTGGTTCGCCGAGCGGTTACTGCTCGCCCTCAGCGGCCAGCGCCCCGTCCACTGGATGATCGGGCACACCCTGGCGGACGCCTACGAGCGGCTCGCCGCGCTGGCCCAGGGGACACCGCTGCGGCCCCCGCCGCCGGGCCGCGCCCCGTTCGTCTGGCGCTGCGACGAGTTCCGGCCGCGGCCCGGCGTCATCGAGGCGTTCGCCCGGATCGCCTCCGGGGACCGCGTCCAGGCACTCGCCTTCCGGCTGGAGCAGGGCCCGGACGAGCGGTGGCGGTGCGCGGCGGTCGAGCTGGGCGGGGACCGGGCGTGAGCAGCAGCACGGGAAGCGGGAACGCGCGAGGCGGGGCGCGCACCGTCGATGGGTGCGCACCCCGCCTCGCGGCAGCCGAGGGCTGTTGCTTCCCGCTGTTACTTCTTGCGGCGGCGGCCACCGCTGTTCTTCTGCGCCTTGCGGCGCTCCGCACGGGTCATGCCGTCGGCCTCGGAACGGGTCGGGCCCTCGCCGCTCGCGAAGTCGCCCTCGACGACACTGCCCTCACCGTCGACCTTGGGGGCCGTGAAGTGCAGGCGGTCGGGGCGCTGCGGGGCCTCCAGGCCCTTGGCGCGGATCTCCGGACGGGCGGCGGCGGGCACGGCGTCCTGGATCTTCTCCAGGGCCGGGGCCTCCTCCTGGACGGGGACCTCCTCCAGCTGCTGGTCGACCTGGACCTCCAGGTTGAACAGATAGCCGACGGACTCCTCCTTGATGCCCTCCATCATGGCGGTGAACATGTCGAAGCCCTCGCGCTGGTACTCGACCAGGGGGTCCTTCTGGGCCATGGCGCGCAGGCCGATGCCCTCCTGGAGGTAGTCCATCTCGTAGAGGTGCTCGCGCCACTTGCGGTCCAGCACGGACAGCACCACGCGGCGCTCCAGCTCGCGCATGATGTCGGAGCCGAGCTGCTCCTCGCGGGCCGCGTACTGGTCGTGGATGTCGTCCTTGACGGACTCGGCGATGAACTCGGCGGTGATGCCCGCGCGGTCGCCCGCGGCGTCCTCCAGCTCCTCGATGGTGACCTTCACCGGGTAGAGCTGCTTGAACGCGCCCCACAGGCGCTCCAGGTCCCACTCCTCGGCGAAGCCCTCGACGGTCTCCTGACGGATGTAGTCGTCGATGGTGTCGTCCATGAAGTGCTTGATCTGCTCCTGCAGGTCCTCGCCCTCCAGGACACGGCGGCGCTCGCCGTAGATGACCTCGCGCTGCCGGTTGAGGACCTCGTCGTACTTGAGGACGTTCTTGCGGGTCTCGAAGTTCTGCTGCTCGACCTGGGACTGCGCGGACGCGATGGCCCGGGTGACCATCTTGTTCTCGATCGGCACGTCGTCGGGGACGTTGGCCATGGCCATCACACGCTCGACCATCTGGGCCTTGAACAGGCGCATCAGGTCGTCGCCCAGCGACAGGTAGAAACGGGACTCGCCCGGGTCGCCCTGACGGCCGGAACGGCCACGGAGCTGGTTGTCGATACGGCGGGACTCGTGCCGCTCGGTGCCCAGGACGTAGAGCCCGCCGAGGTCCTTGACCTCCTCGTTCTCCGCCTTGACCGCGGCCTCGGCACGCTCCAGGGCGGCGGGCAGCGCGGCCGCCCACTCCTCGACGTGCTCCACCGGGTCCAGACCCCGCTGCCGGAGCTCCGCCTCGGCGAGGTCGTCGGGGTTGCCGCCGAGCTTGATGTCCGTACCGCGGCCGGCCATGTTGGTCGCGACGGTGACGGCGCCCTTGCGGCCCGCCTGCGCGACGATCTGCGCCTCGCGCTCGTGGTACTTGGCGTTGAGGACCTCGTGCTGGATGCCGCGCTTGGCGAGCTGCTGCGAGAGGTACTCCGACTTCTCGACGGAAGTGGTGCCGACGAGGATCGGCTGACCCTTCTCGTGCTTCTCCGCGATGTCCTGGACGACCGCGTCGAACTTGGCGACCTCGGTGCGGTAGATCAGGTCCGACTGGTCCTTGCGGACCATCGGCTTGTTCGTCGGGATCGGGACGACGCCGAGCTTGTAGATCTGGTGGAACTCGGCGGCCTCGGTCATCGCCGTACCGGTCATGCCGGAGAGCGTGCTGTAGAGACGGAAGAAGTTCTGCAGGGTGATGGTGGCGAGCGTCTGGTTCTCGTCCTTGATCTCCACCCCTTCCTTCGCCTCGATGGCCTGGTGCATGCCCTCGTTGTAGCGGCGGCCGGCGAGGATACGGCCGGTGTGCTCGTCGACGATCATGACCTCGCCGTCCATGACGACGTAGTCCTTGTCGCGCTTGAACAGCTCCTTCGCCTTGATGGCGTTGTTCAGGTAGCCGACGAGGGGGGTGTTGACCGACTCGTAGAGGTTGTCGATGCCCAGCCAGTCCTCGACCTTGGTGACACCGGCCTCGTGGATGGCGACCGTGCGCTTCTTCTCGTCGACCTCGTAGTCGCCGGTCTCCTCGACGCCCTTCTGCGGGTTGGCGGGCTCGCCCTTCTTCAGCCGGGTGACCAGCTTGGCGAAGTCGCCGTACCACTTGGTGGCCTGGTCCGCCGGGCCGGAGATGATCAGCGGCGTACGGGCCTCGTCGACGAGGATGGAGTCGACCTCGTCGACCACCGCGAAGTTGTGCCCGCGCTGCACCAGCTCGTCCTGCGACCAGGCCATGTTGTCGCGCAGGTAGTCGAAGCCGAACTCGTTGTTCGTGCCGTAGGTGATGTCGCAGCCGTACTGCTCGCGGCGCTGCGCCGGGGTCATGTTGGCGAGGATGCAGCCGACCGACAGGCCCAGGAAACGGTGCACCCGGCCCATCAGCTCGGAGTCGCGCTCCGCCAGATAGTCGTTGACCGTGATCAGGTGGACACCCTTGCCCGAGAGGGCGTTCAGATACGCGGGGAGCGTGCCGACGAGGGTCTTGCCCTCACCGGTCTTCATCTCCGCGACATAGCCCATGTGCAGGGCCGCGCCGCCCATCAACTGGACGTCGTAGTGCCGCTGGCCGAGGACGCGCTTGGCGGCCTCGCGGACCGTCGCGAAGGCCTCGGGCATCAGGTCGTCCAGGCTCTCGCCCTCGGCGTAGCGCTGCTTGTACTCCTCGGTGAGGGCCCGCAGCTCGGCGTCGGAGAGGCCCACGAAGTCCTCTTCGATGGAATTGACCTGGTCCGCGATGCGGTGCAGCTTGCGCAGGATCTTGCCTTCTCCTGCACGCATGATCTTGCCGAAGACGGACACGTAGGCTGACTCCTTGCCGGTCGGGCCTGGCACTGTGGCTGCCCCCGCTGCCGGGCAGGGGGAGGGTGCGCGGGCACGACGGGACAGTCCCCGCCGCAACGGCCATCGTAAGCGAGGACCCCACCGCGCCGGGAGGTCCGTCAGGGCCTGAGCCGGGCATCACCCTCACGGTGAACGAATGGGACGGAACAAAGGTGCCGGGGCGTGTGACATTTCTCCACGATCATCGTCAACGGTGAAAAACACTCGCCAGAGGATGCGCACACCGCTCACACTCCGCCCATGGAACCCGTACAGCTGACCACCGGGCGCCTGACGCTGCGCCCTTTCACCTCCTCCGACGTGGAGGCCGTGCGCGCCGCCTGCCAGGACCCGGACATCCCGCGCTGGACCAGCGTCCCCTCCCCCTACACCCGAGAGGACGCCAGGACGTTCCTGGAGGAGGTCTGCCCGGCGGGCTGGCGCGGGGACACCATGTACACGTGGGGCGTGTTCACCCGGCCCGAAGGCCACGAAGACCGGGCAGAGCTGCTGGTGGGGTCGATGTGCCTGGTACGGCTCGCCTTGCAGCCGCCCGCGCGCCAGGCGGAGCTCGGGTACTGGACCGCCAAGGAGCAGCGCGGCCGCGGCTACACCGCGGAGGCCGCGCGCGAAGTGGTCCGCTGGGCGTTCGAGGAGCTGGGCGTGGAGCGGATGGAGTGGGTCGCCGAGGCCGGGAACGAGGGCTCACGCGCGGTCGCGCTGAAGGTGGGCTTCCGGATGGAGGGCACGCTGCGGGCGAAGGTCCCGTACGCGGGCACCCGCCGTGACGCGTGGACCGGCTCCCTGCTGCCGTCGGACCTCGGTCTGCCGTCCGCCACGCCCTACCTGCCGTTTCCCGAACGGGCCTGAGCCGGCCCGGTTCCGGCGGATCCGCCGGATCCGCCGGAACCGCTGGAACCGCTGGAACCGCTGGAACCGACTGAACTGACCTGCTGGATCAGGGGGTGTTGTCAGTGGCGGGTCCTAGGGTGGCGGCATGGTCTCCCGAGTGACAACTGCCGCTGCCGCCAAGGGCCCTCGCCCCGTCCACCAGCTGTCCGCGGACGAGGCGCGCCGCATCGCACTGCGGGCCCAGGGCCTGCTCGGGACGCCGGACCGGCGGGCGGGGGTGCGCGGCGTGCTGCGGCACCTGGGCGCGGTGCAGCTGGACACCATCTCGGTCCTGGCCCGCTCGCACGAGCTGGTGCCCTACGCCCGGCTCGGCGCGGTCGGCCGGGGCGCGGTCGAGTCCGCGTACTGGACGCCGCGGCCGGCGGGGAGCTCCGCTCCGGGCGAGCCACCGCACAGCTTCGAGTACTGGTCGCACGCGGCGTGCATCCTGCCGATCGAGGAATGGCCGCTGTTCGCGTTCCGGCGGCGGGCGTTCCGGGCGCGCGGCCACCGCTGGCACATCATGAAGGACCCGGACCGCTCGTGCGCCGCCGTCCGCGACCGGCTCACGGCGGACGGCCCGCTCACGGCCACCGAGCTGGGCGGCGCCAAGAACGGCGGCCCGTGGTGGGACTGGTCCGAGACGAAGATCGCCGTGGAGTGGCTGCTCGACACCGGCGAGGTCGTCTGCACGGAGCGCCGCGGCTGGAAGCGGGTGTACGACCTGGCGGAGCGCGCCGTCCCCGGCGAGCTGTTCCACGACGAGCTGGACGACGCCGAGTGCACACGCCGTCTGGTGGCCCAGGCGGGCGCGGCGATGGGCGTCGCCACCCGGGCGGACCTCGCGGACTACCACCGCCTCAAGGGCGAGCAGGTGGACGCGGTGCTCGAGGACACGGGGCTGGTGCCGGTCGAGGTCGCCGGATGGTCCAGACCCGCGTGGGCGGACCCCGCCGCGCTGGCGGACGGGGCACGGGGTCGGCACCGTACGACGCTGCTCTCGCCGTTCGACTCGCTGATCTGGGACCGGCCGCGCACGGAGCGGATCTTCGGTTTCACGCACCGGCTGGAGGCGTACGTGCCGAAGCCGAAACGGGTGCACGGCTATTTCGCGATGCCGCTGCTGACGGGCGGGCGACTGGCCGGGCGGGTGGACCCGGCCCGCGAGGGCAGCACGCTGGTCGCCCGTCAGGTATCGCTCGACGGCGCGAAGGCGGTGGCCCCCATGGCGCAGGCGCTGCGGGAGGCGGCGGAGTGGGTGGGGTGCGACGCGGTGCGTATCGAGCGGTGCGATGACGCTCCGCTGGGTGCGGCGCTGCGCGCCGCGTTGGCTTGAGCGGGGGCTTCACCCCCGGGCCCCCGGCGCCTACCGGGGTGCCTCGTAGCCCGGTGCGCGACTGCGGGGTCCGCTGTGGCCGACCGCGCAGTTCCCCGCGCCCCTTGCGGGGGCGCGGGGTTGCCTAGCGGATCTCCAGGATCTTCTCCCGCATCGCGTACACCACCGCTTCCATCCTGGAGTGGAGCTGGAGCTTCTCCAGGATGTTGCGGACGTGGTTCTTCACCGTGTTCTCGCTGATGAACAACTCCTTGGCGATGTCGCGGTTGTTCATCCCGGTGGCGACCAGCTTGAGCACCTCGAGCTCGCGGTCGGTGAGCCGGGGCGCGGGCACCAGGCGGCGCTCGTCGGTGCGCTGGATCATCGACTTGAACTCGGTGAGCAGCTTGGAGGCCATCGACGGGCTGATCTGCGACTGCCCGTCGGCGACGGCGCGGATGGCCGTGGCCACCTCGTCGGTGGAGATCTCCTTGAGGAGATAGCCGGTGGCCCCCGCCTTGATGGCGTCGTAGAGGTCGGCTTCCTCGTCGCTGATGGTCAGCATGATGATCTTCGCGCTGGGGGCGACCTCCTTGATGGAGGTGCAGGCCTCGATGCCGCCGCGCTTGGGCATCCGCACGTCCATCAGCACGATGTCCGGCAGCAGATCGGCGGCCTTGTCCACGGCCTCGGCCCCGTCGCCGGCCTCGCCGACGACCTGGATGTCCTCCTCCTGGGCGAGGACGATCTCCAGGCCCCGGCGGAAGAGCGCGTGGTCGTCCACCACCAGGACCCGGATGGGCTCCTCGCGGGTGCCGCCCCGGTCCGCGCAGACGGCCTCGTCGTCGTCCTCGCCGGGCACGAGTACGGGCCCGAACCTGTCCGCCATTGTTCCTCCCCCTGAAGACCCCTGAAGGCCCAGAGCCCCTCGCGGTTGCACTTCGCTGCGCCGTCCCAACCGGTTTCGGCGGGCCGGTCGTTGGCCGCCGCCCCGCCATGATTTCATGCCGAGCGCGCGGGCGGTGCTCCCGCCGTCGCACAGAGTGCCCAGGGAGCGCACGGGCGCTCCTTGGGCACCTTCGTGGTGGCTACGACGCGGATCGCGAGGGCCCCCGGGCGTGTCCCGGGCTCCTCGGGTCAGCCGCCGAGCGCTCCGCCCGCCCCGCCGGGCTCCGCTTCGAACAGCGGGTCGGCGTTGAGGCGGATGACGCCGTAGTCGTAGGCGTGCCGTCGGTAGACGACACTGGGCAGCTTGGTCTCGGAGTCGACGAACAGATAGAAGTCGTGGCCGACCAACTCCATTTCGTAGAGCGCCTGGTCGAGCGGCATGGGTGCCGCTGTGTGCGTCTTCTCGCGGACCACCAGGGGGCCTTCGCCCTGGATCTCCAGTGATCCCATGCGGGTGACGGGAACTCCGTCCATGGCCTGCTCCGCGGTCAGTTCACCGCTGTCGTTGAGCTCCGCGGCGTTGGGGACGGCGACCGCCACCTCGCTCGCGGGAATGCGTCCGTTGCCCCTGCGGGTGTGACGCTTGTCGTTCTGCTTGCGGAGCCGCGCCTCGAGCTTGGCCGTGGCCAGGTCCAGCGCGGCGTACGGGTCGGTCGCCGCCGCCTCCGCCCGGATCACCGGGCCGCGGGAGCGCAGAGTGATCTCCACGCGGTCGGAGCGGTCGGCTTGCCTGGGGTTCAGTTCTTTGGACACCTCCACGTCGAGGCTGATCGCCTTGCCGTCGAGCTTCTGGATCTTGTCCAGCTTCAGCTTCTCGGCCACGTGCTTGCGAAAGCGCTCGGGCACCTCGGTCTTGCGGCCTTTGACGACGATGTCCACGCAGAACTCCGTTCCCGGATCGCCCCGCCGAAGGTGCGGAGCGCATCCCTCTTGCAACAAGCTCCGGGGATTTCCGGAGCCACCGACTCGGCGGTTTCACCTCCTCCTCCCCCGCCGACAAGATCTACACCCCATCGGCTCCCAGCTTCTTCAAGCTTTGTCGAAAGCGCGCGAAACGCGCCATCCGGAGATCTGAGGCATAGCTCCTGCCATTCCTCACAACCGAACATATCTCGCCCGGACGTCTGTCGGTAGCCCCTACCGAGGCGTACCCCCATTCAGGTGTTTCCCGGCCGTTTCCATCAGGAACGAGTGGCGTTCCCCGGCAGTTCCGCTTTTCTTGGGGGCGCGTTCGAGGGGCGCACGCTCCACGGCGGCGACCACGGCGGCCCCGAGCAGCAGGCCACCCGCTCCGGAGACAGCGCGCGCAGCCTCGGTCAGTGACGCCCCGGTCGTCAACAGGTCGTCCACCAGCACCACCGGCCTCACTACCCCCTTCTTGCGCAGCAGCCTCTCCCCTCCCTTGACTACCCCCAGCGCCTCGAACACATTCGCCTGCCGCTGCCGGGCACCGAGCCCCGCCTGGTCGGCGACGAACCTGCGCTGCCGCAGCACCGCCGCCGTACGGACGGGCAGCCCGGAGCGGCGCAGCAGGCGCGCGGCGGCAAGGGCGATCCGCAGCCCGGGATCGTGCCCACGGGCGGCGACAGCACGCCGGGCGGAGGGCACGGGCACGAGA
>NZ_JAINFC010000347.1 GCF_020740835.1 Streptomyces sp. UNOC14_S4 | reverse complement strand
CGGTTGGCTATCCGTAGGGGGCACCTACGTCCGCTGTCGGCTCTCCGCAGGACTGGGCGCGCCCCATCAGGGGCGCGGGGAACGGCGCGAGCAACCAGCGACAGCCCGCAGACGCCGGACGGACACGAGTGACCGAGCTCGTAGGCGGCATTGAGGGGCGCGGGGAACTGCGCGACCAGCCCCCACCGGACCCGCAGCCGCGCGCAGCGTAACGGTGGGCGCAGGTGGCAACGGCGCGTACCCCACCCCCGTCATGAAACGACGCGCCCCCGGCGTGAAGAACACGCCGGGGGCAGTCGGTGTAACGGACAGTTACCGGATCAGTGGACGTCGCCCATGAGGGTCGCGATGCGCTTGCGGTAGGCCCAGATGGCCGCGCCCGCCGCTGCTGCGACGACCGCCTCGCCCAGGATCACGCCGGTGCCGTTGAGGTTGACGCCCGCCGTCTTCAGCAGGGCCGTGGTGCAGTCGCCCGCGGTGGTCGCGAGGAACCAGACACCCATCATCTGGCTGGCGTACTTCTGCGGCGCCATCTTCGTGGTCAGCGACAGGCCGACCGGGGAGAGGCACAGCTCGCCGACCGTCTGGAGCATGTAGATCATGATCAGCCACATGGGGCTGACCTTCGTGCCGTCCGAGGCCATCGCCATCGCGATGGCGAAGACGGCGAACGACAGACCCGCGAAGAGCATCGCGTTGGCGAACTTCACCGCGGTGCCGGGCTCGCGGTTGCGGCGGCCCAGGTTCAGCCACAGGGCGGCGAAGACGGGCGCCAGGACCACGACCCACGCCGAGTTCACCGACTGGAACCAGGTGGACGGGAAGTTGAAGCCCGCGATGTTGTCGGTGGTCTTCTTCTCGGCGAAGAGCGACATCGTCGAACCGGCCTGGTCGAAGATCATCCAGAACACGGCGGCGGCGATGAAGAAGAAGATGTAGCCGCTGACCTTGGTCTGCTCGGAGTGCGTCAGCTCCTTGTCACGCTTGATGCGCGTCAGCACGGAGACCGGGACGAACAGGCCGAGCAGGGCGATCGGGACCAGGGCCCAGTTGACGGTGAAGACACCGGAGCCGATCACGATGCCGTAGAAGACGGCGGCGACGGCCAGCCAGACGAGGCCCTTCTTGAGCCACATGTTCCGCTCGGCGGCCGTCAGCGGCGTCGGGACCTGGCTGCTCTTCGGGTCCAGGTTGCGGGTGCCCAGCAGGAAGATCACGAGGCCCAGCGCCATACCCATGGCGGCGATGGCGAAGCCCAGGTGCCAGTTGACCTTCTGGCCGACGGTGCCGATGACCAGCGGTGCGGCGAGGCCACCCATGTTGATGCCGATGTAGAAGAGCGTGAAGCCGCCGTCGCGGCGCGGGTCCTCCGGGCCGTCGTAGAGGTGGCCGACCATCGTGGAGATGTTGGACTTCAGCAGACCCGAGCCGATCGCCACCACGGCCAGACCGGCGAAGAAGCTCGGCTTGCCGGGCAGGGCGAGGATCAGATGACCCGCCATGATCACGGACGCGGCGATCGCGACCGTCTTGCGGGGACCCCAGACGCGGTCGCCGAACCAGCCGCCGGGCATGGCGAGCAGGTAGACCATCGCCACGTAGACGGAGTAGATGGCCAGCGAGGATGCCTCGGGCATCGCCAGACCGCCGCCCTGGCTGCCGGGCTTGGCGTCCGGGCCGCCGGCGATCAGGTAGACGACGAGCAGAGCCCGCATACCGTAGTAGGAGAACCTCTCCCACATCTCGGTCAGGAAGAGAAAGGCCAGGCCGCGGGGGTGGCCGAAGAGGGTCTTGTCACTGCGGGAGGCAGGGGTCTCCTGCGACGCAGCACCCTTCGTCAGGCTGGACGCCATGGGGTGATCCTTGTGTCTCGGGACGCGCGGTGGAGCAGGGTGCGCGCCCGGGTGGGGGTTGGCCGGCACCGGCTACTGCACTGCCCGCCCCCACGCCCCAGGGGTTCGGCCCCTCGCGAGCGAGAGGCCGACAGGACAGCCGTAGACCGGGATCCACGCCCCCGCGCACCTTCGCGCGGCGGACCCGGCCGACAGGTCATTCACTGTTTTCAAGGCTGCCTGAGGCAACCTCGTGCACAACAGAGACCTCCGGCGCATTGCTGGTCGTGCCGAAGGTCCCCCGAGAGTGCTACAGACGTGCTGGTCACCATACGTCACACACTGCCCGGAAACGGAAGGAGTTGAGACGCGGATCACAGGCAGGGCTGGAACCATTCGGATACGTTCGAAGGTGAATTTGGTCTTGGAGAAGTGTTGCCCTCGGTAGCTCTGAGTGCACCTCTGACGTGCGCCCGGGCGGACTACCATCAGTCCATGACCCGAGTACTGCTCGCCGAGGATGACGCATCCATCTCGGAGCCGCTCGCGCGCGCCCTGCGCCGTGAGGGCTATGAGGTGGAGGTGCGCGAAGACGGTCCGACGGCGCTCGACGCCGGCCTCAAGGGAGGGGTGGACCTGCTCGTCCTCGACCTCGGGCTGCCCGGCATGGACGGCCTGGAGGTCTGCCGCCGACTGCGCACCGAGGGCCACGGTTTCCCCGTGCTCGTCCTCACGGCCCGCGCCGACGAGGTGGACACGGTGGTCGGTCTGGACGCCGGCGCCGACGACTATGTCACCAAGCCCTTCCGGCTCGCCGAGCTGCTGGCCCGTGTACGGGCCCTGCTGCGCCGCGGCGCGGTCGAGTCCCACCAGCAGCCCCCCGCGACCCACGGGGTGCGGATCGACGTCGAGTCGCACCGCGCCTGGATGGGCGACGAGGAACTCCAGCTGACCGCGAAGGAGTTCGACCTGCTCCGGGTGCTGGTGCGGGACGCCGGCCGGGTCGTCACCCGTGACCAGCTGATGCGCGAGGTCTGGGACACCACCTGGTGGTCCTCCACCAAGACCCTCGACATGCACATCTCCTGGCTCCGCAAGAAGCTCGGGGACGACGCGGCCAACCCGCGTTACATCGCCACCGTCCGCGGCGTCGGTTTCCGCTTCGAGAAGAGCTGAGCCGAGCCGCCCCAGGGCCCCCTGCCGGGCTGCCTGCGTACCACCCCGCCCGGAGGGCACCGTGCGTCGCCGACTGATCAATTCCACGCTCGCCGTCGTGCTCGTCGTGATCGCCGTGTTCGGGATCTCGCTCGTCATCGTCGAGACCCGCACCATCGAGAGCAGCGCGCAGGAGAGCGTGCAGTCCGAGGCCGTGCGCCTGGTCAGCATCGTCGACAGCAGGCTGGTCGGCGGGGAGCGGGTCGGCGCCGAGGTGCTGCGTGAGCAGATCACCCCCGAGCGCTACGCCCGCATCGAGATTCCCGGGCGGCCGGTCATCGAGATCGGCACCCGCCCGGAGGGCGGTGTCATCTCCGACACCCGCAAGGGCGAGCAGGGCGAGACGGTACGGGTCGAGGAGTCCCGTTCCACGGTCAGCCGCGAGGTCGGCCGCACTCTGCTGGTGATCCTCGCGGTGGCGCTGCTGGCCGTGGTCGCCGCCGTCTTCCTGGCCGTACGGCAGGCGAACCGGCTCACCGCGCCGCTCACCGACCTCGCCGAGACCGCCGAGCGGCTGGGTTCCGGCGACCCCCGGCCCCGCCATCGCCGCTACGGCGTGCCCGAGCTCGACCGCGTCGCGGACGTCCTGGACTCGAGCGCCGAGCGGATCGCCCGCATGCTCACCGCCGAGCGCAGGCTCGCCGCCGACGCCTCGCACCAGCTCCGTACGCCGCTGACCGCGCTCTCCATGCGGCTGGAGGAGATCACGCTCACCGACGACCCGGACACGGTCAAGGAGGAGGCGACGATCGCCCTCACCCAGGTGGAGCGGCTCACCGACGTCGTCCAGCGGCTGCTGACGAACTCCCGCGACCCCAAGTCGAGCTCCGCCGTCACCTTCGACCTGGACGAGGTCGTCAAGCAGCAGATCGAGGAGTGGCGCCCCGCCTCCCGCAGCGAGGGCCGCGCGATCGTCCGCTCCGGCAAGCAGGGCCTGCGGGCCGTCGGCACGCCGGGCGCGGTCTCCCAGGTCCTCGCGACGCTGATCGAGAACTCCCTGATGCACGGCAGCGGCACGGTCGCCCTGCGGACGCGCGTCACCGGCAACCAGGCGGTCGTGGAGGTCACGGACGAGGGCCCCGGCGTCCCGCCGGACCTGGGCGCGCGCGTCTTCGAACGCACGGTGAGCGGCCGCAACTCCACGGGCCTCGGCCTCGCCGTGGCCCGCGACCTTGCGGAAGCGGACGGCGGCCGCCTCGAACTCCTCCAGCCGAATCCGCCCGTCTTCGCCCTGTTCCTGAGCCGCGAGCCGGACCACCACGCGACGCCGAGCGCCCCTTGAGCCGAGCGCCCCGTAAGGGGCGCGGGGCTGTGCCATTGTGCGGCTCCGCCGCGTGGGCGCGACCAGCCACAGCGGACCCGCTGTCGCGCGCCGAGCGCAAGAGGCACCCCAGTGGGCGCACGGGGGTCCGGGGGCGGAGCCCCCAGTCAGCGGAGGACGGTGACCCTGTCCGGCTCCGCCTCCGCGGCGGCAGCGGACGGCAGAGCCCGGAACACCCACGTCCGGTACGACCAGAAGCGGAACACCGTCCCTATCCCCAGCCCCACCACGTTCTTCGCGATGTTGTTGGCGAACGAGGACGTGAACCCCAGCCCGTAGTACGAGATCGCCAGGATGCCGTTCTCGATCACGAGCCCCGCACCGCTGAAGAGCAGGAAGAGCGTCAGCTCTCTGCTCCGCCGTGACTTCTCCGCGTCGCGGTACGTCCAGTACCGGTTGCCGACGTAGTTCGCCCCGATCGCGACGGCCGTCGCGATCACCCCGGATCGCACCACCGCGAGGTTCAGCCAGTGCCAGCAGATGTTGAAGACGATGAGGTTGACCACGAAGCCGATGGCCCCGACCGCGCCGAATTTCGCGATCTCGCGGGCCAGCCGCTCCAGCCGGGAACGCATGGCGTGCCGTGGACTCATAAAGATCGTCAGGCTCCGTTTGAAGGGGGCTGTGCGCGGACATGCGGACATCGGGCCCGCGAAGCAGCATTCATGCTATCCAGCGGCCCGCTGTCGCCGCGGGGCGGAGTCGATGAACGTGAGGAGAACGCACGCCATGTCGGCCACCGGCCGGTCACCGGAAGGCCGCCGAACCGACAGTAACCGTTGCCCGTGTTTCTCGGATGATCCTCCAAGCCGGGGCGGGAGTGGTTCGCGCGTGCGGATACTCTGGGGGCGTGACGTTCCCGGTAGTCGGCATGGTCGGTGGCGGTCAGCTCGCCCGTATGACCCACGAGGCGGGCATCCCCCTCGGTATCAAGTTCAAACTGCTCAGTGACACCCCGCAGGACTCGGCGGCCCAGGCGGTCAGTGATGTCGTCATCGGCGACTACCGCGACCTGGACACCCTTCGTGCGTTCGCACAAGGCTGTGATGTGATCACCTTCGATCACGAACATGTGCCCACCGAGCACCTCCAGGCTCTGGAGGCCGACGGAATCCCCGTCCGCCCGGGGCCCGACGCATTGGTGCACGCCCAGGACAAGGGTGTGATGCGGGACAGGCTCGACGCGATCGGTGTGCCGTGCCCCCGGCACCGGGTCGTGGCGGACCCCGCGGACGTCGAGCGGTTCGCCGCCGAGGGCGACGGCTTCCCCGTTGTCCTGAAAACGGTGCGCGGCGGTTATGACGGAAAGGGGGTTTGGATCGTCCGCAGCGCAGAAGAGGCGGGTGAACCCTTCCGCGCCGGTGTGCCCGTGCTCGCCGAGGAGAAGGTCGACTTCGTCCGCGAGCTCGCCGCCAATGTCGTCCGCTCCCCGCACGGCCAGGCCGTCTCGTACCCCGTCGTCGAGTCCGTCCAGGTCGACGGCGTCTGCGACACCGTCATCGCCCCCGCGCCCGGTCTGCCCGAGGAACTGTCCGCGTACGCGCAGCAGCTCGCCCTGCGGATCGCCAAGGAGCTGGAGGTCGTCGGACACCTCGCCGTCGAGCTCTTCGAGGTGCGTGACGCCGACGGCAACCCGGCCGTCCTCGTCAACGAGCTGGCGATGCGCCCGCACAACTCCGGCCACTGGACCCAGGACGGCGCGATCACCTCGCAGTTCGCCAACCACGTGCGTGCCGTGCTGGACCTCCCGCTCGGCGACCCGCGCCCGCGCGCCAAGTGGACGGTCATGGCCAACGTCCTCGGCGGCGACTACCCCGACATGTACTCCGCGTACCTCCATTGCATGGCACGCGACCCGGGGTTGAAGATCCATATGTACGGCAAGGACGTGAAGCCCGGCCGGAAGGTCGGGCACGTCAACACCTACGGCGACGACCTGGACGACGTGCGCGAGCGCGCCGCCCACGCCGCCGGATACCTGCGAGGAACGATCACCGAATGAGCAACGGCTCCCCCCTGGTCGGCATCGTCATGGGCTCCGACTCCGACTGGCCCGTGATGGAGGCGGCGGCCAAGGCCCTGGACGAGTTCGAGGTCCCCTACGAGGTCGACGTCGTCTCCGCGCACCGGATGCCGCGCGAGATGATCGCGTACGGCGAGCAGGCCGCGGAGCGCGGTCTGAAGGCGGTCATCGCGGGCGCGGGGGGAGCGGCCCACCTTCCCGGAATGCTCGCTTCCGTCACCCCGCTGCCGGTGATCGGCGTGCCCGTGCCGCTCAAGTACCTCGACGGCATGGACTCCCTCCTGTCGATCGTGCAGATGCCGGCCGGTGTCCCGGTCGCGACCGTGTCCGTCGCGGGCGCCCGCAACGCCGGCCTGCTGGCCGTACGGATGCTCGCCGCCCACGACCGCGAACTGCTGGAGCGGATGCGCCGCTTCCAGGACGAGCTCAACGAGCAGGCCACCGAGAAGGGCCGCAGGCTGCGGGCCAAGGCGGACAACAGCGCCGGGTTCGGCTTCGGGAAGTAAGCGCAGCAAGCGCCGTGAAGGAGGAGGAAGCCGTGCAGGAACAGGAACAGGGACAGGAACTGGCCCGGGCCCGTGAACTGCTCGCCGAGCACCCTGTCGTCGACGGTCACAACGACCTGCCGTGGCGGCTGCGCCGTCAGGTCCGCTACGACCTCGACCGGCGCGACATCGCCACCGACCAGAGCGCCGATCTCCACACCGACCTGCCCCGGCTGCGCGCGGGCTGTGTCGGCGCGCAGTTCTGGTCCGTCTACGTCCGCACCGACATGGCCGGTGACGAGGCGGTCAGCGCCACGCTGGAACAGATCGACGTCGTACGGCAGCTGGCCGCCCGCTACCCCGCCGACCTGCGCCTCGCCTTCACCGCCGACGACATGGAGGCGGCGCGCGCCGAGGGCCGCATCGCCTCCCTCATGGGCGCCGAGGGCGGCCACAGCATCAACAACTCCCTCGCCACGCTCCGCGCGTTGCACCGGCTGGGCGTGCGGTACATGACCCTCACCCACAACGACAACATCCCGTGGGCCGACTCGGCGACCGACGAGCCCGCCGTGGGCGGCCTGACGCGCTTCGGCGAGGAGGTCGTGCGCGAGATGAACCGCGTCGGCATGCTCGTCGACCTCTCGCACGTCTCCGCCGACACGATGCGCGACGCCCTGCGGGTGACCGAGGCGCCGGTGATCTTCTCGCACTCGTCGGCGCGCGCGGTGTGCGACCACCCGCGCAACATCCCGGACGACGTACTGGCCGCCCTCCCCGCCAACGGCGGCGTGGCCATGGCCACCTTCGTCCCGAAGTTCATCCTCCAGGCGGCGGCCACCTGGACGGCGGCCGCCGACGAGAACCTGCGCGCCCACGGCCTGCACCCTCTCGACACGACGGGCGAGGCGATGGCCCTCCACCACGCCTTCGAGACGGCGAACCCCCGCCCGTTCGCCACGGCGTCGACGGTCGCCGACCACCTCGACCACATGCGCGAGGTAGCCGGCATCGACCACGTCGGCATCGGCGGCGACTTCGACGGCACGGCCTTCACCCCGGCGGACATCCCGGACGTCTCGGGCTACCCCAACCTGATCGCGGAGCTCCTCCGCCGACGGTGGTCGGAGGCGGACCTGGCGAAGCTGACGTGGCGCAACGCGGTGCGCGTCCTCGGGGACGCGCAGTCGTACGCGGCGGGTTGCACGCGCTCTCCGTCCAACGCGACGCTGGCCTCTCTCGACGGCTGACGCCCAGGGCTCCGCCCCGGGGCCGCGCTGCGCCTACCGGGCTGCCTCTTGCGCTTGGCGCGCGGCCGCGCGTCCGGTGGGGGCCGCTCGCGCAGTTCCCCGCGCCCCTACTTCCTACCGCTGGTTGTGGGCATGCGTTCCGCAGGGCTGGGGGCACCTCCCGGACGGAGTCTGGGGG
>NZ_JAINFC010000346.1 GCF_020740835.1 Streptomyces sp. UNOC14_S4 | reverse complement strand
CAACGGCCTGACCCCGTGACGTAGCCAGAGATCTTTCACCGCTCAGGGGCACCCCTCTGCACGGGCGCGCTGCTGTCGACCCGGATCGACAGCAGCGCGCGACCGCTCAACTCATTCCGCAATACCCGCCTCAGCTGAAGCTGACCGCGATGTTGGCCCCCATCGTCCCCATGCCGTTGCCCGTGGAGCAGGTGGTGCTCGTGATGGCGGGCGCCACGACGTCCCCGTCGCCGTTCAGCGTTCCGCCGGTGATGACGCATTTGAAGGTGACCGCCCCGGTGGAGGGGTCGGTGTTCACCGTGAACGAGATCGTGCTGTCCGGCACCCCGGCGCCGCTCCACTTGATCGTTCCGGTGCCGGTGCCCCTGAACAGCAGGCCGCAGGGGCCCGGCCCGCTTCCGTTGGCCGTGGCCGAGCCGGTGCCGCTCCCGGTGGCGGACGTCAGATTCGCGTACTTTCCGTTGGTCGACGTGCAGTTGCCCAGTGACGCCACGACATCGATCGTCGAGCTCCCGCCGGGCTTGATCCCCGGCGTGAACGTCATCTTGAACTGCCCCGAGCAGCTCAGGTCGCCGGTGGCGGCCTGGGCCCGGCCCGTCACGGGCCCCGTGACCGTCGCCGCGGCCAGCAGAGCCGCGGCACCCGCCCAGATACCCAGTCGCCTGGCTATGGTCATGCCCTGCATCATGCGCCTCCCTCGTGTTGGGGATACGAGTGTCGGCGGGACGGATGATTCCGTCGCCACTCCTGTGGCGGCGCACCGGTGGACTGCCGGGGGTGCGAACTGTGTATGCAGCGGCTCCGGTTGTGTGTGCGACCTCGGCCGACCGTCTGCCCTCCGGCGTCTCCCGGAGGCGGATATGCAGCTCTTCCCAGAAGGCCCATCCGGTCGGGCTCGCGTCCGGTCAGGTCAGCAGGCGGGTGGCCAGGTACTCCCACTGGCGGACGGGGACGATGCCCGGCGTGGGGGTCAGGAGGTGAAGGCTGACGTGGTCGGCTCCGGCGTCGAGGTGCTCGTGGACGCGCCGGACGACGTCCCCGGCATCGCCATGGGCCACGATCGCGTCAACGAGCCGGTCACCGAGGGCGTCCACGTCCTGGTACCCCAGGTCGCGCAACAGCGCGCGCCGGTTGGGCAGGGCTGCCGCTGCGGTGGCCGCTGCCAGTTCGGCGGTCCGTGAGCGGTCGGGGCTCAGGACGCACAGCTGGGTCACGGCCAGGAGGGCGTCGGGCCCGAGCGCTGTCCTCGCCGTTCGGGTGTACTCGACGGGCATGCCCAACACGGTGGCGCCCCAGGCGAGTTCGGCGGCAAGCGCGAGCATGCCCGGGTCCAGGGCCGCGAGCAGGCGATGCCGCGTGGCTGTCGTGCCGGGTGGACCGGACGGGGAGGTGTCCAGCGTGTCGAGGTAGGCGCGCATCGCGGCCGGCGGCGAGTCGAAGCGGTGGCCGCGGACGTCCTCGGCGAGGGTGGGGTGGCTCTCCCACAGTCCGAGCAGGAATCGCCCGGGGAACGCCTCCTCCAGGGTTCGGTGGGCGGCGGCGGCCGTCACCGCGTCGCGCGCGTAGATGTCGGTCATGCCGGCGGCCACGGTGATCCGCCGGGTGGCGGCCAGCAGGATCGCGGCCTGCGCCATGGCTTCCCGCCCGGTGGTTTCGGCGAACCACAGAGTGCCGTAACCGAGGTCCTCGACTGCGGCCGCGGCTTCGCGAAGCCCTGCCGCGGGGTAGGTGTCGAGGTCGCCCGCCCAGATGCCGATGCGCCCGAGGTCGGGCTTGCGCCCGTTCATACGTGCTGCCCCGCGGTGGGCCGGGCGGCCAGGAAAGCGGCGATCTGGGCGGCGCCGGTGCGTTCCAGCCAGGTGGGGAAGTTCATCGCTCCGGGGTGGATACGGCGGGTTGCGGTGATGTCCGCACGGTAGCCGCGTTCGTTGAGCCATTCGTTGGCGAACGCGAAGTCCTCATTGAGGGCCCGGATCGCTTCGATCGGGATCCGGGCGTACGGCAACGGACGGCCGAGCGCGTTCTCGATGGCCGCGGCGATCTGGACCGGCGTGAGTTCGTCTCCCGCGAGGGCGGTTTCGCGGCCGATCCAGTCTTCGGGCCGGGAGAAGGCCAGCGCGGTGACGAAGCCGATGTCGTCCACGGCCATGATCTGCAGCGGGACCTCGGGGGCGAGGGCGGTGGCGAAGGTCCCGTCCCGCAGCGCGTAGGCGCCGGTGAAGTTCTCCATGAAGGAGACCGGCCGCAGGATCGTCGCGGGCAGGCCGAGCGCGGCGATGTGCTGCTCGATCCGCCACTTGCTGACCAGGTTCCGCGGCAATCTCTCGCTGCCGTGACGGTCCGCTTCGGCCACCGAGGTGAAGACGAAGTGCTCGATGCCGGCGGTACGCGCGGCCTCGGCGACGTTGACGCCCCAGCGGACCTCGTCCTCGGCGCCGAAGTCCGGTGCGGTCCCGGGGGAGCCGACCGTGGGCTGGACGCTGAACATGCCGTACGCGCCGTCGGCCGCGGCGGTCAACGAGGCGACGTCCTCCATCTGTGCGCGCACGATCTGCGCACCGGCGCTCGCCAGGTCCCTGGCCGGTGCCCCGTCGGGGTCGCGGCTGAGCGCGCGTACGTGCCAGCCATTACTGAGCAGGTGTCGTGTCACCGCCCGGCCCTGCAGGCCGGTCGCCCCCACCACCACGACGGTCTTTCCTGTCGGTTCCACGAATCTCCCCATGTCGCATGCCGACGAGGGCCCACACCCAGTAACTGGGGTGGCCCTCCGGTTATCGGCCGCTACGATATGGAGGGCCACCCCGGTTAGCAAGTCGTCAGGAGATCCCGTGCCCAAGAGCGCAGCCGACCCGGCTTCACGGCCGATGCGTGCCGACGCGCGCCGCAACTACGACCGGATCGTGGCCGCCGCCGAGAGCCTTGTCGCCGAACACGGCGCCGAAGCCTCGCTGGAGGAGATCGCCCGGCACGCCGGAGTCGGCTCGGCCACGCTCCACCGGCACTTCCCCTCCCGGCAGTCGCTCCTGGAAGCCGTCTTCAAGGGCCGGGTGGACGCCCTGTGCGCCACAGCGCGCGACCTGCTGCCCGACCCCGATCCCGGAGCCGCACTCGTCAGCTGGCTCCGCGCCGTCGGCGCACACGCCGTGGCCAACCGGGGCCTGGGAGCTTCAGTGATGCACGGCGCCCGTGACGGCGACCCGACGCTGGGAAGCACCTGCCACGCGATGATCACCAGCGCCGGCGACGCACTCCTCGACCGCGCCCGCCACGTGAACGCCGTACGCCCCGACGCCACCATCACCCAACTGCTCAAACTCATCGGCGCCATCGCTTCGGCCACCGAGGGGGACCCCGACGGCCCGGCCGAGGCCGACCGGCTGCTCGACCTGGCCATCGACGGGGTCCGCGCGCGCTGAGTCTCTGTCCCGCGGCCAAGGGGCGCGCCTATCCTCGGTCGGTCCAAGGACATCGACGCGAAGGAGCGTCCTTCTTGACCACTCACCTTCGACGTGGCGTCGGCCCCCGGACGTTATCGGCGCTGTTGGCCGCGCTGTGCGGAATCCTCGGTGCCACCGCGCCCGGTGCCACCGCGCTCGGTACGCCCCCGGCGGCGGCAGCCGATCAGCGTCACGCGATCTACGCCATCGCGCACCGGGTCGACACTCTGGACGGCGTGGACGCCGCGCTCGCCCATGGCGCCAACGCCATCGAGATCGACGTCTGTGCCTGGTGGAACCCCAACGAATGGCGCGCCTATCACGACTGTTCCTCGGCCGGTGACACCCGGCACGGCCCCAGTTTCGACAGCATGATCGACCGCATCGTCTCGCACGCCGAAGCGGGGCGCCGGCTGGGGCTGGTCTGGCTGGACATCAAGGACCCGAACTACTGCGGCGAAGCGCCGAACCGTGGGTGCAGCGTCGCGGGGCTGCGCGACAAGGCGCAGCGGCTGACGGCTGCCGGGATCCAGGTGCTCTACGGTTTCTACGAGTACCACGGCGGCAGCACCCCCGATGTCGGCGGCAGGGGCTGGAAGAGCCTGGAAGGCAAGCTCGGCCGTCTGGAGGGCATCACGACGACCGGGTACCGCGACCAGGTCCAAAGTGCCTACGGCCGGTTCGGTTCCGGGCTCCCGGCCGGTCACCGGGCGATGGACGCCGGTGACAGCGACATCACCAAGAATTTCGGCAACTGCACGGAATCCGGCGACAAGACCTGCGCGGAACTGAAGAAGGGCGCCGGGGACCGTGCCTCCGGACGGCTCGGGGCCACGCTGTCCTGGACGACCACCTACAACGATCCGTGGTACGTCGACAAGCTGCTGGGCGATGCCCGGGTGGACGGCATCATCGCGGGCTACGGCGCCTTCACCGGAGTGCGCGAGTACGACAGCGGCTGGCAGTGCGCCAATGCCATCAAGCTCGTCCGCGACTGGGTGAGCCGCCACGGCTCGACCCATCGCATGGCCACCAGCGGTGACCGCCTGTTCAAGTAGTGCGCAGTGCACCGCCTCGGACCGTCGGCCGGGGTCCCGGCCGACGGTACCGGCCTTCGATGGGAACCCTCGTTCGTTCGGTTCGTTCAGTGAGTGAACGCGGGTGCTGGGACAGCTCCCGATATGGCCGGATAGGGAGTCCAGCGATGCATACAGAGGAAGAGGAGCAGCCACCCGCACCGGTGGAGGCCGGACGCCGGAAGCGCGGCCGAGGGGAAAGAAAGAAGCACTCCAAGTGGCGGGAGATACCGATTCTGGTCGGTGTCGCCCTGGTGCTGGCCCTGCTGATCAAGACGTTCCTGGTGCAGGCGTTCTCGATTCCTTCGGGGTCGATGGAGAACACGTTGCAGGTGGGCGACCGGGTGCTGGTGGACAAGCTCACCCCCTGGTTCGGCTCGACGCCGCAGCGGGGAGAGGTCGTCGTCTTCCGCGACCCCGGAGGCTGGGACACCGGGCAGGCCTCGCGGCCCAACGCGCTCCAGAAGGCCCTGTCCTTCATCGGCCTGATGCCGGCGACGGACGAGGAATACCTGATCAAGCGTGTGATCGCGGTGGGAGGCGACACCGTGGAATGCAGGCGCGGCGAGCCGGTCAAGGTCAATGGCACGGCCCTGAACGAGCCGTACATCTATCCCGGAGCCACCCCGTGCGACGACTATCCCGTCGGCACGGTCAAGGTGCCCAAGGACCACCTCTGGGTGATGGGCGACCACCGCAACGATTCCCGCGACTCCCGCGCCCACGTCGCCGAGCCGGGCGGCGGCTTCGTCCCCGTGAAGAACGTGACGGGCCGCGCGATCACCGTCGCCTGGCCGGTCCAGCGATGGTCCGTACTGTCCGTGCCCGACACCTTCCACCGGTAGGGCTGCTCTTCCCCCGTAATGGCTCAGGCGAGGTCGACCCCCGCCTGAGCCTTGATCGTGTCCACGGCTTCCTGTGTGAGAGGCCGCAAGGGAACAACGGTCCAGCGGTCTCCCTTGCGCATGATCACGGCTTTGCCGTCCTTGGTACGTCCGACATGAACGAAGCCGTGATCACGCCGCAGGTCCTTCGCCAGGTGTTCGCCGTGGATCACGTACTACTTCCTCTCGCGGTCCTCGTCGTCCGCCGCAGACGACCAGACGTCGCCGTTCTGAGACACCCGGGTGTCGGGATCTGTGGGGATGCCCTGGTTCTCCTGCGGGTCCCACTCGTCCTCGTTCTTCTTACCCATTTACGCTCCTTTCTGATTCGAGAGGATGCGGAAGACTTTAAGGACGGCGGGCAGCCGGGAGCGACGAGGTTGCGGCCGATTGCAGTCGAGTTACCCGAGCGCGCCGAGCGCGGCCGTGATGAGCGGCCTTGCCTGGGCTCCGTACAGCGCCAAGCGCTGCAGTTCGGCAAACGCCCGCGCGTAGAGACGCGTGTCGTTGGGCGCTGTGAGCGTCACATCGGCGGACAACAGCTCCACCCCCGCCTGTTCGTCGTCGAAGATCGTGAACGGCTCGATCGTCCACATCCGACGCTCGGCCACGAAGGGGACGATGCCGAGGGCTACGCGGGGCAGCGCCATCATGGTGAGGAGGTGCCCGAGTTGCCCGGACATCGTGGACGCATCCCCGACCCGGTAGCGCAGGACCGCCTCCTCCAACAGGATCACGAACCTGTGGTCGCCCTCCCGGATCACATGGGACCGGGCCATGCGGGCACTCACCGCTTCCTCGACGTCATCGGGGATACGGCGGAAGTCCGTAATGGCCGAGAGCAGGGCGGTGGCGTACGCGGGCGTCTGGAGCAGACCGGGAACGACGTGTGAGCAGTAGACCCTGAAGAGCTTGGTGCGCTCGTAGAGAGGAACGTACGACTGCTGGAGCCTGCGGAGTCCGGTGCGTTCCAGCCGACGCCACTCCATGTACATGGAATCGGCCGTACGCGAAGCGGCAATGAGGTCGGCTGCCCGGTCGTCGGCACCGCAGGCGGCGCACCACGCGCGGAGATCGGCGTCGGACGGCAAGGTCTTGAGGTTCTCGATCCGGGACGACTTGGAAGGGTGCCAGCCGCACCGGGACGCCAGCTCACGCCCGGTCAGCCCGGCATCGAGGCGGATCTCCCGCAGACATTCGGCAATGGACTTGCGGGCTTCCTGAACCCTGGACGAAGGCGAAATGGGCATGCGCTGGTCCCGGACCTACCTGGTCAGACCTGGTACTCCACGTGCGGGACCGCCCGTTCCCAGACCGTCTCGAACGCTGTGGCGCAGAGCTTGGCGACGTCCGGGGTGTCCGTGAAGTCCTCCCCGACATAGCGCCCGTCACCGGAGAAGTGGCCGAAGCGCACCACTCTGTCGTCGAAGAGCCAGAAATCGTTACCAGGGAGCGCGATGTCGGACGCATGACGCCGGGGGAGCCAGCGAACCTGCTCCCCCGCATCGATGTTGAGCTGTGTCCCCTCGTATTCGAACCGGATGTAGTCGCTCATCGGCTCGGACACGATGCGGGCCCGGCGCATGACCACCCCTCGGGCCACGGTGCGGGCGACGAGCTCCAGCCACTCACGCCGCCGTCCGGTGCGGTCGTACCGACTGGTGCTGTCACCGGCCTTCCACGCGGCGAAGTCGGCGTTCTCCTCAGCCACGCCGTAGGCGTCACGCATCTCCAGGTGGACCGCCGAGCGCTCCGTCGAAGCGATCAACTCGTCAAAGTCGAATACGTTCAGCGACATCACACGCCTCCCTGATGGCAGGGATCATACGGAACGGAACCCTCACCACCGCCTCGGTCTCCGGGATCGGTCCGGTCTCCCGGCACTTGGCCAAGGTCTCCCCGTCAGGCTTCCAGCCCTGGATGAGGATCTCCTCGGCTTCGTCCTCCACCCAGAGCGTGGGGCAGTCCCTGCCATCGGTGTTGGGATCTTTCGCGATGAACTGTAGTGCCATAACTGCCTCCCGTGCCGAGCCAGTTGCGATCGGTATGAACGCCGCTCCTTCTTACCAGGGAAGTCAAGAGGGCGTCCGGCGATAACACTCAGGGCCGGCCGGGGCCGCGTTGAGGCAGGGTGCGGCTGTAGACGACGCTCGTGGTCGTGCTGCCGAAGCCGGCCAGTTCGTCCACGAGTGTCTCCAGGTGTTCCATGGAGGTCGCGGCCACCTTCAGGGTGTAGCAGTCGTCGCCGGTGGTGCGCAGGCACTCCAGGATCTCGCGGCGTTCGGCGAGCAGGTGGTGCAGGGGCTGGTGGCGGTTGCCGGGGTACTTCAGGCGGACGACGGCGAGCACCGGGTAGCCGACCCTGGCCAGGTCCACGGTGGCGTGGTAGCCGGTGATGACGCCCAGCGACTCCAGGTTGCGCACCCGCTCGGTGGTGGCCGACGGGCTGAGGTTGACGCGGCGCCCCAGCTCGCTGAGGGAGACGCGGGCCTCCTGCTGGAGCTGATCGATGATTGCCCAGTCGGTGTCGTCGAGGTTCACGGCCATGGTGCGATATTACCGGGGTATTCGTGGTGGACAGCGGGTATCACCGGGAGGATTCGGTTCCCTGCGGCATGATCGCCGGAATAACCTCGGGGCATGCAACTTGGCGTCAACGTACCGAACTTCGGGCCGGGGACCGACCCCGGCGTACTGCGCGAGTGGGCGCGGGTCGTGGCGGGGCTCGGGTTCGACCTGCTGATGGTGTCGGACCATGTGGCCGTCACCCCCGATGTGGCGGAGCGGTATCCGGAGCCGTTCTACGACCCGTTCACCACGCTGTCCTGGCTGGCCGGAATCAGTGACGGCGGGCTGCGGCTGGGCACGACCGTGCTGGTGCTGCCGTACCGGCACCCGCTGCTGGTGGCACGGATGGCGAGCAGCCTGCAACGGCTCAGCGGCGGGCGGTTCGTGCTCGGGGTGGGGGC
>NZ_JAINFC010000345.1 GCF_020740835.1 Streptomyces sp. UNOC14_S4 | reverse complement strand
GGGTAACGGGTGGGGGTGAAGTAAAACCTGACCGGAATGCCGGGAATGCGGCGGAGGGAATTCCGGTTGAGGATGGACGTCTCTGCACAGCCGACGTAAGGATCCATGCTCGTGAGCAAGGTCCCCTCCATCACCCTCAACAACGGCGTGGCCATGCCCCAGCTGGGCTACGGTGTCTGGCAGGTGCCGGACGACGAGGCCGCCGCCGCGGTGGGCACGGCCCTGGAGGCCGGGTACCGCAGCATCGACACGGCGGCCGTCTACGGCAACGAGGAGGGCGTGGGCAAGGCCCTCGCCGCCACCGACGTCCCGCGCGACGAGATCTTCGTGACGACGAAGGTCTGGAACTCCGACCAGGGCCACGACGCCACGCTCCGCGCCTTCGACGCGTCGCTGGACCGCCTCGGCCTGGAGTACGTGGACCTCTACCTCATCCACTGGCCGGTGGCCTGGCGGAACACCTTCGTCGACACCTACCGCGCCATGGAGGAGCTGCTGGCGAGCGGCCGTACCAAGGCCATCGGCGTCTGCAACTTCCAGACCGCCCACCTGGAGCGGCTGCTGGCCGAGACCTCCGTCGTGCCCGCGGTCAACCAGATCGAGCTGCACCCCAACCTCGCGCAGGGCGAGCTGCGGGCCTTCCACGCCCGCCACGGCATCGCCACCGAGGCCTGGTCGCCGCTCGGACAGGGCAAGGCGCTCCTCGCCGACCCGGTGATCGGCGAGCTCGCCGCCCGCCTCGGCCGGACCCCGGCCCAGGTCGTGCTGCGCTGGCACCTCCAGCTGGGCAACGTCGTCATCCCCAAGTCCGTGACCCCCTCCCGCATCCGCGAGAACATCGACGTCTTCGGCTTCGAGCTGGAGGAGAAGGACATGGACGCGCTCGCCTCCCTCGACACGGGCACGCGGCTGGGACCGGACCCGGACGAGTTCGACCTCTGAGTCGTCCTCCGGGCGATGGGGAAGGATGGGCTCGAACACGTACAGCACGGCCGTGACACCCGAATCGAGGAATCGAGGAGAGACGGTCATGACGACGAGCCCGAGCCCGTCCACCGCCACCACCGCCGCGTCCGCGGAGCCCACCGAGCCGGACACGGACGTCCGGCCCGGCACGCCCGCGGCGGCCCGGGGCCGGACCACGATCGCCGACGGCGTCGTGGAGAAGATAGCCGGGCTGGCGGCCCGTGAGGTCCCCGGCGTGCACACCCTCGGCGGTGGCTTCGCCCGCACCCTGGGCGCGGTACGGGAACGGGTCCCCGGCGCCCGCTCCAACGTCACCCGCGGCGTGAAGGTCGAGGTCGGCGCACGGCAGACGGCGATCGACCTCGACATCGTCGTCGAGTACGGCGTACCCATCACGGAGGTGGCCGGGGACGTCCGCGAGAATGTCGTCGCGGCGGTCGAGCGGATGACGGGCCTCGAGGTCGTGGAGGTCAACATCGCAGTGGTCGACGTGCGGCTGCCGGAGGACGACGAGGCGGCGGAGCAGGAGAGCCGGGTGCACTGACCGGCGAGGGACGGCGCGCGTGCGCGTCGTCCGGTACCGGCTGGTCGTCCAGGGACCCCTTCCCGTGACAGGGACCCCTCGTGACAGGGGCCCCTGCGACCGTCGTTCGCGTCAGCCGCGCAGCGGCCCCTCGCAGGTGAACGGGGACGTGCCCGCCGTGCCGTCCTGCCAGACCGTCACCGTGCCGAAGTGACAGTTCATGTCGGCCAGGTTGTCGGCGGCGCCCCCGGCCCGGTTCAGGATGAAGTAGTCGACCGTGCCGGACATCTCGCGGAAGACCTTGTCCGGGTCGCCGGGGGCCGAGAGGCGGGACGTGATCCGGCCCGTGCAGGTGAAGCGCCGCAGGAGGCCGGAGCCGGTGCCGTTGTCCGTGCACTCGGGGGTGATCCAGGTCGCGCCGGCGAAGGCGGACCGGACCTCTGACGGCTGGGCCAGGGACAGCGACCCCACGGGGGTGAAGCGCGTGTCCGGCACGTACAACGTGTCGACCTGGGCGATCTGTTCGTCGAGGAAGGCGTCGTACTCGCGCTGCTGCGCCGCGTCCGCGCCCATGCGGGTGCGCCACGCGTCGAAGCCCTTGGGGTCGTCGGCGCGCTCGTAGCCGTACATCTCGCGGAGCAGCGACGGGTGGTGCTGCCACAGGAAGGCGAAATACGTCCCGGCGTAGGCGTAGAAGCGGAAGCCGTCGCCGTCGTACGTGGAGTGCAGCAGGCGGTCGACGGTCATGCGGGGACCGCCGTTCGCCGTGTCGGCGATGACGCTCTTGACCAGGGCCTGTCTGACCTTGACGCCCTCGCCGCGGGTGGAGCCCGCGAAGAACTCGGCGGTGCCCTCGTCCATCGCGGTGGTCAGGTCGCCCGTGTACCAGCGGGGCTCGCCGAACATGCCGGGCACCGCCCAGCGGCCGTTGAGGTAGTGGGTGTACTCGTGCCGGAAGAGCTCCTCCAGCGTGAGCGAGGAGTCCTGGGGGACGCGGCGCTGATAGGTGTAGAAGGTCGCGCCCTGCTCGATGTAGACGCCGCCGTTGTTGGTGCCCATGCCGGTCAGCAGCGGGTGGAAGACCTCGTAGTCGGCGCGCGAGGCGTACAGGTGGATATGGAGCGTGGCGTTCGGGTCGCCGGGCAGCGGGGCGTCCGTGCCGAGCACCCGGAAGAACTGCTCCTTGACCTGCTTGCTCGCGTAGTAGAGCTGGTCGACGGTGGCCCGGTCGAGTGCCGTGCGCACCTGGATGCCGCCGTTGTCGTACGTGTAGGTCTGCGGGAAGAGGTCGTTCTCGATCTGCTTGACGCAGACGTGGTGGCGCTCGCAGTCGCCGTAGGTGTTCAGCCACGAGACGACGCTCGCCCAAGGCGCGCTGAACTTGCCGAAGTTGCTCTCCGTGATCGGCAGCAGCGTGCCGAGGTCCGCGACGACGGCGGTCCTGAGGCTGTCGATCTGGCCGAAGCGGCCGTACTCCCCGAGGGCGTCGCGCACGGCCCACGCGTTGGCCGTGCCCTTCAGGTGGGTGTGGCCGGAGAAGGCGCGGAACGCGGCGCGGTAGGCGGCGTTCCCGGCCGCCGCCTGCTGGAAGGCCGTGTCCTTGTTGCCGGGGTAGACGCCGAGGTAGTTGACGGTGAGCGCGGCCAGTGCCGCGCCGCCCCAGGCGGGGTCGGCCGCGGTGGCGGTGCCGGGCCCCATGGTGGCCAGGACGCGTTCTATCAGCGGGAGTTGATACTGCCTCAGCCCGCTCGCGCTCGCCGCGTCGAGGGCTTCGCGCAGCGTGTCGGCGTTCTGCCTGGTGGGGTCGAAGGCGTGGGCACTGCCGCCGAACGCGTCGACGGCAGTGCGTACGGCGTCGAGGGTGGGGGCGTCGCCGAGCGGGACCTCGGGGTGCGAGAAGGCCTGGTAGGCCACCGCGTGCAGGTACGTGAAGAGCTCGTACAGGTGCGCCGCGTCGGTGCCGTCGTGGCGCGGGGCGAGGGTGGTTATCCGGTGCGCGACCGCCTGGATGTGGGCCTGGGACATCACCGGGGCGAGCCGGGCGTCCCACGTCCAGATCAGCCCGCGCAGACAGTCGTCCGCCGTGACGGCGGGGTCGGTGAGGAAGTCGGCGAACCGCTCGGGGGAGAGCCCTGTGACGCCGTCGAGGGTGCAGGGGACGGTGTCGCGCAGGGCCCGGCCGGTGGAGGGGCGGCCGGGCTTCGCGCCGTGGACGGCATCACCGGGTACGGGGCCGGGTATGCGGCCCGGCCGCACCAGGCCGCCTCCGGGTATCGGGCCGCTGTGCTTGCCCGGTGGTACGGCGAGGCGGTCGACCTCGTCGTACGGATTGCCGTGACCGGTCGGCTGACCGGGTCTTGCGGAGGTGGTGGGTGGGGTGGGCGGCCGGTCCGGGGTCGCGGCCGCGGCCTGCGCGGTCTGTGCCACCGGCAGGGCCAGACAGGCCGCGACCACGGTGGCGAGCAGCCCTCTGCGCGCTCGACGTAAGGCGGACATCGTTTCTCCTGACGAGAGTTGATGCTGCGTCAGACGAAGTGCGTCCGTACCTTAGTAATGTGACATTGCACTGACAAGATGCGCGACGGGAGTGACCGCGGGATGGGTGTGGGGCCAGGCCGAGGCGGCCTGGCCCCAGGTGCCGCAGAGCTCCCGGCGCCTAAATGTGGACGCTGTGGCCCGTTGCGGCGGACATGCTCTGTCCCGCCGGGACCATTTGGGCGGGCCCCGTGCAGTCGGGGGTGGTGTGGACGAACGCCACGGTGCGGGTGCGGTTCTGCACGGACAACGGCGCGTTGAGGTTCCGATAGCAGCCGGACGGATCGGTGAAGACGCGTCCGTTGAGGACGAGCTGGCCGCTCGCGGCGTACGCCGGTCCGGGAACGGTGGGCGAGAGCACTGCCGTGACGGCGAGTGCGCAGAGGAGTCTCGGGAGAACGCGTCGCATGGGCATCCCTGTCGGCTCGCGGGGCGAAGACGCTCGACAACTGCCCCGGCCCCGCCCACGACATGCTCCCATCGCCCCTACAGGGCGATGCGAACGTTTGGGCACATCGTCATCCGGCGCTCCCGTGCACCCGGTCCAGCGGGAGTCGGGTCACCAGCCCGCGAGCGGTCACGCCCGCGCCGTCGGCGTCACGGAGCCGCGTCAGCTCACGGTCCGTCAGCCCGCGCCCGTACACCCGTACATCCTCCAGATTCCCCGTCAGGAAGGCACGGGCATCGGGACGTTGGGCCAGATGGATACCGAAGGAGGAGGTGCGGCTCACCGAGCCCGGTACGTCGGCCACCGTCACCGACGTACGGTCCACCGTGAGCGTGAGGCGTCCGCCCGCCCTCCGCAGTGCCGCGAAATGCCACCGCCCGTCCTGGAGGGCGCCCGTGACCCGGGCCGTCGCCGAGCGGGCCGGGCCCGCCCCGGTGATCGCGGTGAGGGAGCCGCCGACACCGGCCGTGTCGCTGCGCAGCGACACCTGCGGAGCCCCGCCGACACCGCCCATCCACAGCAGCGGCTGCTCCCCGCGTGCGGCGGGAGCCGCCGTACGGAACCACAGCGCCGCCGTGAAGTCCCGCGTCCCCAGCGGCAGCGTGTCGCGGAACGGCAGGCGCACGGCGGCGTCCACGCCGTCGAAGGACAGCGCCCGGCCGTGGCGCCCGGGAACCGGCCGGGCGCCGCCGAGGACGTACGCGCCCGGGGCCCCCGGCGCGCGGTCCGGCGTCGTCGGGTCGGGGGCACGGCGCGGGCCCAGCCAGTCCTCGGTGAAGCGGGCGAAGCGGATCTCGTCACGCGCGTTCGCCCTGCCCGCCTCGTAGAGCAGCCCGGCCGTGTCCGGGGCGAGGGCGGCCAGGTCGGAGTAGCCGGACCAGTCGGCGGTGACGCGCCTGCCGCGTTCGGCGCTCTCCCAGGTGCGCCCCTGGTCGTACGAGGAACGGATCGTCATCGTGCGGCGGCGGTCGGGGTCCGCGGGCAGGGACAGCAGCCACCGCCCGTCGCGCAGGGGCAGGACCGCGCCCTGGACGGTGGGGGCGTAGAGGTCGGGGAGGGCCCGGAAGGGCGTGGAGAAGGACGCGCCCCCGTCGGTGCTGACGGCGGCGTCGCGGTTGCCGAGGTCGGTGCCGTTCTGCTCGCGGCCGTTGACGTGGAGCGCGCCGTCGTCGCCTTCGGCGAGGGTGAGTTCGGACGGCATCTGACGGTACGTCCCGTCCGGCGCGATGGGCTCGCTCTCCACGGCACCCAGCCGCCAGTGCGCCCCGCCGTCGTCGCTGAGCGCGAGGGCGGCGTGCGTCGTCGTGACGCGGGTGCCGTCGTGGCTCTCGGCGTTGAGCCCGACGACCAGGCGGCCCCGGTGGGGGCCGTGGGCGAGCTGGACGCCGTGGCCCGGCCCGGTGGCGTACCAGGAGTTCCAGGCGCGCGGCCGGACCTCCGCGGCGATGTCGCGCGGCCGTGACCAGCTCTCCCCGTCGTCGTCGCTGTACTGGAGGTGCGGGGTGCGGTCGCAGGGCACGTCACAGTTCGCGGCGTCGTCGCGGCCCTCGTTGTACGTGGTGAGGACGGTGATCCGGCCGGTGTCGCGGTCGACGACGGGCGCCGGATTGCCGTGCGTGTCGCCGTCCCCCGCGTCCACGACCCGCGGCGGACCCCAGGTGCGGCCGCCGTCGGTGGAGCGCTTGACGACGAGGTCGATGTCGGTGGCGTCGCCGCAGTTGTTCTTCCGCCCCTCGGCGAAGGCGAGCACCGTGCCGCGCGTGGTGGTCACGAGCGCCGGGATGCGGAAGCAGGCGTATGTCCGCCCGCCGTCACCGCGTACGCCGTCCCGGTCGGCACGGAACAGGACCTGTTCCGTGAAGCCGGCGTCGAGGTCGGTGCCGGTGCCGGTGTCGTCGGAGGCTCCGGCCGGGGCGGGCTGGAGGGCGAGCGTGAGGAGGCAGGCCGCCGGCACGGCCAGGCGTCTGAGAGTGACGGTGTGTCGGGAAGCGGAACGGGGGAGCGGCGCCATGGCCCTGCCCTTTCGCGTCGAGGCACATCGGTGAGGTACGTCGGTGAGGCATGGACTGGGACTGGTCGTGACGCGCGGAAACCGGGCGGCGCCGCGTGCGCCTGCCCGGTGGCCCGAACGTAAGGCGTGCGACGGCGCCCCACAAGGCGGATTGCGCCAATGAGCTCACACGGGGCGCAGCACCACCTTGCCCGTGTTGACGCGCGCCTCGATGATCCCGTGCGCCTCGGCGGCCCGCTCCAGCGGCAGTTCGGCGTGGACGCGGGCACGGACACGGCCCGCCGCGTGCAGCTCCCACAGTTCATGGCGCCACTGCTCCATCAGGGCGGGGCGGTGCCGGGCGATGAGCGCCATCTGGAAGCCGATCACCGCCTTCGCGCCGACCAGCAGGTCGTACGCCTGGAAGGTGCCGCCGCCCGAGCTGTACGCCACCAGCCGCCCGCCCGGGGCCAGGGCCGCGAGCGCGGGGGAGAGGAGCTCCCCGCCGACCGCGTCCAGGACGATGTCGACGGGCTCGATGCCCGGGGCCCCGTCGTCCGGCCCGCCGTTCAGCCCGCCGTTCAGCTCCTCGTACGTCACGACCTCGTCCGCGCCCAGCGACCGCACGAAGTCCGCCTTGGCGGCCGAGCCCACCGCCCCGACCACGCGCCGGGCGCCGCGGGCCTTCGCGAGCTGCACGGCGAGGTGGCCCACGCCGCTCGCCGCGGCTGTGACCAGCACGGACTCGCCCTCGACGGGGCGGGCCGCCTCGTACGCGCCGAGGGCGACCAGGCCGCTGCGCACGAGCGCGACGGCGTCCACGGCGGTCGCGTGCTCCGGTATCGGCGAGGCCATGGCGGAGTGCAGGACGGAGTGCTCGGCGTACCCGTCGGCGAAGCACACGCCCGTGACGCGGTCGCCCACGGCGAAGCCCGTCACCTCCGGCCCGAGGGCGACGACCTCGCCCGCGACCTCCCCGCCGAGGCTCGCGGGGAGCGCGAGCCCGCCCTCGCGGACCTTTCGTACGACGGGCAGGGTGACCCCGACCGCCTCGGTGCGCAGCAGGAGTTCACCGGGGCCCGGGGCGGGGACGTCCGTCGTCTCGACGCGCAGGACTTCCGGGCCGCCGTTCTCGTGACAGCGGACGCGACGCATCAAGGGGACCTCCACAGGTTCGTTGGGAGTCCCAACGATACCTCAATTCATTGGGAGGCCCAATGGTTTTTTGGGTAGGGTCAGGACATGACAGAGAACGAGCCCGCACCCGCCCCCGAACCCGAGCTCGACCGCATCCGGGCCCTCCCCAGCTGGCTGCTCAACCGCGCCTCCGCGCGGGGCCGCGGCCTTGTGAGCGAGGCGCTCGCCGCCGAGGGCATGCGCATGCCGCACCACGCGGTGCTGTGCGCTGTCGCGGACCTCGGGCCGGTGGCCCAGGCCGAACTCGGGCGGAGGACCGGCTTCGACCCCAAGGACATGGTCGGCATCCTGAACGACCTTCAGGGCGCGGGACTGATCACGCGCGCGCCCGACCCGGCGGACCGGCGCAAGAACGCTATCGCGTTGACCGGGGAGGGGCGGCGGCTTCTGGGTCGGCTGACCGTGCTGGGGGAGCGGGCGAACGAGGTGCTTCTGGAGGGGCTTTCGCCCCGGGAGCGGGAGGTCTTCGTGGAACTGCTGCGGCGGGTTGCGGCGGGGGACGCCTGAGCGTCTGCCGCTTGCGTTCGGCGCGCGGCTGCGGGCCCGTTGTGGCTGGTCGCGCCCACGCGGCGGAGCCGCAAATACAACACAGCCCCGCGCCCCTAAAGGCCAAGGCCGTGAAGTTATGGGCTGATGGGCCCTGTCAACAGGATGTCGATGCTGATGGTGGCTTTGTAGGTGCGTCGGTCCACGCGCAGGCTCTTGTATGCGTAGCGGGACAGTGGTCGCTTGACGGC
>NZ_JAINFC010000344.1 GCF_020740835.1 Streptomyces sp. UNOC14_S4 | reverse complement strand
CCCAGACCCCCACGGGGCGCCGCCCCGGACCCCTCCGGGAGCACTGCGCCCCGTAAGGGGCGCGGGGAACCGCGCGGCCGGCCGAAAACGGCCTGCGGCCGCGCGCCGAGCGCAAGAGGCACCCCGGAAGGCGCGGGGGTCCGGGGGCGGAGCCCCCGGGTCATGGCTGCGCCAGGGCCGGAGCCCGGTCAGCCGAGCGCGCGCGTCAGGTCGCCCAGAAGGTCGTCGACCGACTCGATGCCCACCGACAGGCGGACCAGGTCCGCCGGGACCTCCAGCGCGGAGCCCGCCACCGACGCGTGCGTCATGCGGCCCGGGTGCTCGATCAGCGACTCGACGCCGCCCAGCGACTCGCCCAGCGTGAACAGCTCGGCGCGGTTGCAGACCTCGACCGCCGCCGCCTCGCCACCCGCGACCTGGAAGGACACCATGCCGCCGAAGGACCGCATCTGCTTGGCGGCGACCTCGTGCAGCGGGTGCTCGGGCAGCCCCGGGTAGTAGACCTTCGTGACCTTCGGGTGCGAGACGAGCAGCTCGACGACCCGCTCCGCGTTGGCGCTGTGGCGGTCCATGCGGACGGCGAGGGTCTTGATGCCCCGCAGCGTCAGCCAGGAGTCGAACGGCCCGGCCACGGCGCCCATGGCGTTCTGGTGGTAGGCGAGTTCGTCGCCCAGCGCGGCGTCCGCGGTGATCAGCGCGCCGCCGACGACGTCCGAGTGGCCGCCCATGTACTTGGTGGTGGAGTGGACGACGACGTCCGCGCCCAGCGCCAGCGGCTGCTGCAGGTAGGAGCTGGCGAAGGTGTTGTCGACGACCAGCTTGGCACCCGCCTCGTGGGCGACGGCCGCGACGGCGGCGATGTCGGTGATCCCGAGCAGCGGGTTGGACGGCGTCTCGACCCAGACCGCCTTCGTACGGGGCGTGATCGCGGCGCGCACGGAGGCCGGGTCGGAGGTGTCGGCGACCGACCACTCAACACCCCAGCGGCCCACGACCTTGGCGAAGAGGCGGAACGTGCCGCCGTAGGCGTCGTTCGGGATGACCACGTGGTCACCGGGCGACAGCAACGTGCGCAGCAGGGTGTCCTCGGCCGCCAGGCCCGAGGCGAAGGCGAGGCCGCGGCGGCCGCCTTCCAGGGCCGCGAGGTTCTCCTCCAGCGCGGCGCGCGTGGGGTTGCCGCTGCGGCTGTACTCGTAACCATTGCGCAGGCCGCCCACGCCGTCCTGCTTGTAGGTGGAGACTTGGTAGATGGGCGGAACCACGGCCCCCGTCTGCGGGTCCGCCTCCTGACCCGCGTGGATGGCCAGAGTCTCAAAAGAATGCTGGTCGCTCATTCGTCTGAGGGTAGTCCTCGCCCCAAGGGATCGCGCAGGTCATTTGTAACCGGAAGATGAACGATTTCGGAGGCTGCGGCGTTGTCATGACGGAAGCCGTGTCCTCAGGAAGACCCCAGGAAAGCCCAGGAAAGCCATGGAGTATCTGCTCGTCCTCTTCGCCCTCGTCGTGGTCTGCGGCGTCCTGGTCGTCCCCGCGATACGCCGCAGGCGCGCGGGGCAGGAGATGCTCCGTGGCCATGAGACGGCCGTCGACCCCGTCGGAGCGTACGGCTTCGTCCCCGCGGAGCAGCTCGACGTACGGCTGCCCGGCCCGGACCCCGAGCTGCTGACGGCCGTCGAGGAGGCGCGCCGCACGCAGGACTGGAAGCCCGCCGCCGAGCTGCTGGCCCGTACGGACGCCGCCACGCAGTCCGAGCTGCGCTGGCAGCGCGTGCAGACGCTCGCGGGCGCGGCGGCCCAGGAGCTGGCCGAGTCGCCGGGCACCGGCGGGATGTGGCTGCGGCACTGGCGCGTCGTGGCCCCGAAGGACGCGGGCGGCGCGGCGGTGCAGGCGGAATTCCTGGTGCAGCAGGCGCTGCGAGACCCGTCCTCGCAGGACTACCGGATGATCCTGGAGGAGGCTCGCACGGTGTGCGGGGAGGCCGCGCTGCTGGCGCCGGGCGACCCCGTGCCGTACATCGTCCGGCTGGGCGTCGAGCGGGGGCTCGGGGCGAGCGAGGCGGAGTTCCAGTCGGTGTGGGAGACGGTCACCTCCCGCGCGCCGCATCACATGGGGGCGCACTTGGCCGCGCTGCGCTACTGGAGCGCGAAGTGGCACGGCTCCCAGGAACAGGCGGACCGCTTCGCGCAGCGCGCGGCGGCGTCGGCGCCGAGCGGCAGCCTGCTGCCCGCGCTGCCGCTCTTCGCCGTGCACGACCACCTGCCGGACGTCGTCCTGTCGCGCGACCTGTACCGCGGTGCCGTGGTGTCGAACGCGATCGAGGCGGCGCGGTACGCGGTGGCGGGCGCGCCCTCCGACCACCCCGTCCTGCCGCATGTGCGCCACTTGCTGGTGTGGTTCCTGGTGCAGGCGGAGCGCTACCCGGAGGCGATGGACCAGTTGCGCGCGGTGGACGGCCACATCGGCGCGGTGCCGTGGACGTACGAGCAGGACCCGGTGGCGGCGTACGCGTCGTTCCGCGCGCTGGCGGTGGCGGGCTGGGAGCGGGCGGGCAGGAAGAGCTGAGGCGAGCCGGGGCCGGCCGTCACACGGACCGGGAGACCGGGAAGCCGGAAAGCCGGGAGACCGGGAATCGCGGCCCCCGGCCGTACGTTGCAAGGAGAACGCCAGGCCACGTCCCTATGGAGCCGCCGCCATGCTGTTCTCGCGCCACGAAACCCGACTGCCGACCCCGGAGGAGGCGCTCAAGGGCCGCCCGGAGCCGGAGTTCTCCCTCCCGGAGCGCCACACCGTCCTGGGCACCCCGCTCGCGGGCCCCTACCCCGAGGGCCTTGAGGTGGCGGACTTCGGCCTGGGCTGCTTCTGGGGCGCCGAGCGCAAGTTCTGGCAGACACCGGGCGTCTGGACGACCCTGGTGGGCTACCAGGGCGGCCACACCCCGAACCCGACCTACGAAGAGGTCTGCAGCGGCCGCACGGGCCACACCGAGGCGGTCCGCGTGGTGTACGACCCGGCGGTGGTCCCGTACGAGACCCTGCTGAAGGTCTTCTGGGAGGCCCACGACCCCACCCAGGGCTTCCGCCAGGGCAACGACCGCGGCACGCAGTACCGCTCGGCGGTCTACACCCACTCCCCCTCCCAGCAGTCCACGGCGGAGTCCTCCCGCGACTCCTACCAGTCCGTCCTCCAGGGCGCGGGCTACGGCACCATCACGACGGAAATCCTCCCGGCGGGGCCGTTCTACGTTGCCGAGGCGTACCACCAGCAGTACCTCGACAAGAACCCGGCGGGTTACTGCGGCATCGGCGGGACGGGCGTGAGCTGCCCGATCGGAGTGGCGAAGGCGTAGCCTCCCGCGCGGCGGCAACCGGCCCGCCGGCCTCACCCGCCTGCCGATATGCTCCCCGCCCGGAAGTGAACGCACGGGCACGGGGGGCAAGTCGGCATGGGTGGAGCCGCGTCGTCGGAGATATTCCAGGCGCTGGAGACGGACGACCCGGCTCGCGCGGGGGACTACGAGCTGGTGGCCCGGCTCGGCGCCGGGGGCATGGGCAAGGTCTATCTGTCCTACTCACCGGCGGGGCGCCCCGTCGCGATCAAGGTGATCCGGCCGGAGCTCGCCGACGACCCGGAGTTCCGGCGGCGTTTCCGCCAGGAGGTGACCGCGGCACGCCGGGTGCACGGCCTGTACACCGCGCCCGTGCTCGACAGCGACACCGAGGGCCCGCGGCCCTGGCTCGCCACGGCCTTCGTGCAGGGGCCCACGCTCGCGGACGCCGTGGCGAGGCACGGGGCCCTGCCGGTGCCCGCCGTGCTGCTGCTCACCGCAGGCGTGGCCGAGGCGCTCCAAGCGATCCACGCCGCCGGTGTGGTGCACCGCGATCTAAAGCCCTCCAATGTGCTGCTGGCCTCGGACGGGCCCCGCGTCATCGACTTCGGCATCGCCCGGGCCGCCGACGCGACGTCCCTCACGGACACGGGTGTCGCCGTCGGCACCCCCGCCTTCATGGCGCCCGAGCAGGCGGCGGGCCGGGACGTCGGCCCGGCGACGGACGTCTTCGCGCTCGGGCAGGTCGCCGCGTACGCCGCGAAGGGCGTCCCCGCCTACGGCATCGGCTCCTCGCACGCCGTGCTCTACCGCATCGTGCACGAGGACCCGGACCTGTCCTCGGTACCGGAGGCGCTGCTGCCCCTGCTGACGCGTCTGCTGGCCAAGGAGCCGGGCGCACGGCCGTCGCTCGCCGAGGTCGTCGACCTGTGCCGCGCGGCTTCCGGCACCGGCGGGCTGCGCCGCGCCGAGGACTGGCTCCCCGGCGCCGTCACCTCCGACATCACCCGGCGGCAACGGTCCGTGCCGGTGCAACCGGTACGGACCATGCCGACGCAGCCGGCGACACAATCAGCGCCGCCCGCACCGCCGGCTGTGCCGCCGGTCGCCCCGCCGGCGGCCGTGCACTACGCCCCGACCGCACCCGCCGTACGACAGGACGCGGCGTTCCCGGCACCACCGCCGGGGGTTCCGACTCCACCGCCGCCGGGCGTTCGGACCCCACCACTGGGCGTCCCCGTCCACCCGTGGCCCGCGCGGCATCCCCAGCCCGTCGGCGTCCGCCCCTACCTCGGCCCTCCGCCGGGAAACGGCCGCCGGAAGCGGACCGTGCGGAACGCGGCCGGCATGATCGTCGCGCTGCTGGTGGCCGCGGGCGGGTGCGCCGTCATGGTGGAGGCGGCCAACCAGCAGAAGAGTGGCGGGGAATCCGGCCAGAAGTCCGCCGAGAGCCGGGACAAGAGCCAGAAGTCCAAGCGCCCCGACCCCGAGCCCGTCTCCTACCCGGACTTCCAGATGCCCGACGGCTACCACCTGGTGTTCGACGACGAACACCTCGAACCCAAGCGCGACAACTACGACGACTTCTACTACTTCTGCGGCTCTGCGGACTCGTGCCACATCGGCTCGTACAGCACGAAGCTGGTCCTGCTCAACGGTTCCGAGAAGGGCTCTCTGGACACCTGCCGTTCGGTCACGCGCTACACGGACCGGATCGACCAGAAGCAGCTCGGCGAGAACTCGCAGATCTGTGTCCGCACCGGCTCCGGCCACATCGCCCTGGTGACCTACAAGGGGGCGTCGGAGGCGTCCGATCCCAGCCGGTACATGACGCTCGACATCAAGGTCTGGCGCAACGCCGTCGGCACGTCCTGACCGGGGCGCCGCGCCCGGCACGTCACCCGTACGGCCGTGGCCGGGCTGCCGTCGTCGGCCCGGGGTGCGTTCCTTGAGGGGGAAGGCATCCGGTGGACACGGGAGGCGCACATGAGCGGCAAGTTCGAGATGTACGAGGACAAGGCGGGGAAGTACCGGTACCGGCTCAAGGCGGGCAACGGGGAGATCATCGCCGTCGGCGAGGCCTACAACTCGAAGGCCGCCTGTCAGAACGGGATCGACTCGGTGAAGCGGAACGCGCCGACCGCGGAGGTCAAGGAGGTCCCGCGGGAGAAGGCGTAGGGCACCACCCTCGGCGCGCGCCCGGACACGCTCCGCGTCCGGGCCGGTCACTGCCGCAGGCCAGGGCCCGGTTCGGCGTGCAAAGCGTGCGAGACGGTGCCAGCGTGGAGACAGAGAAACACGTGCGGGTCTTCCTCAGCGTGCAGGCTCTCCACGAGGAGGTCGCCATGACCGGTGCCGAGGTCTGGGAAACCAAGATCGTCATCCAGGAAGAAGGCCGCGAGTCGCACGCCGAGGCGACGTTGAGCGGCAAAGGCGCGCAGCGCATGGTGGGGCACGGCTCCGCCAAGTGCAATCCGCTGGACGAGAACGTCCCCGTCATCGGGGACGAGCTGGCCGCGGCGCGTGCCCTGTCCGACCTCAGCCATCAGCTGATGCGGACGGCGAAACAGGACATCGAGGAGCACACCCACCAGCCCGTCCGGGGGCTGTGGGAGTAGCACCTCGCGCCTGCGGCCACGGCGGCCGGGGAGCCTTCGACCGGGCGCCCCGGCCGATCGCCGCCGCCCCGGCCCGTACGCCGGGTGGAAGACACGGGTGGAAGACAAACCGGCTAAGCGGCACAAACGACTAAGCGGCCTTGTGCGCCAGGAAACGGAAACTCCCCTTCCCAATGCTCACGTCGCAGTCGTCGAAGCCGGCGGCGCGCAGCCGGGCCGGGAGCGTCTCCGGCGGGACGGGCACGCAGGTGTCCCCGAGGTGGACGAGCCGGAAGGCCCAACTGCTCAGCGCGTCGCAGCCGGTGAAGAAACCGCCCGGCCGCAGCACCCGGAACGCCTCGGCGAACAGCCGGTCCTGCACGCCGGGCGAGGGCACGTGGTGCAGCATCGTGAAGCAGGTGACGGAGTCGAAGCGCCCGTCCGTGAGCGGCAGGGCGGAGCCGTCGGCGTGCACGACGTCGACACGCCCCCCGAACTCGCGGCGCAGGCGCGCCGCGTACCCGGCGTCGGCCTCGACAGCGGTCAACTCGTCGGTCCTGCCCAGCAGTACGCGCGTGGTGGCACCGTAGCCGGGCCCGATCTCCAGGGTCCGCGGGCCGAGCCGGACGCCTTCCAGGGCCCAGGGCAGCAGGTCGTTCTCGACGCCGCGGGCCCACTTCTCGGAGGAGCACAGGCGGCGGTGGATGAGGTTCATCGGCATGTCCCGAGGCTAGGAAGAGGGGGACGGTGTCGGATACGGGCCAGGAGGCCAACTCATGTCGCGAGACGGACACGACGGACTCGTCCGGCAGGACGCACCACGCCCCTGGGACGGGCGGGTGAGCGCCGAGGACCGGCCACCGGGCTCCCCCGCCACCGGCAAGCGCGGCACCGGCCACCTCGTCGCGCCGCCCGGCGGTGCCGTCGCCGTCGGCAGCTTCCCGCTCGACGGCGGCGAGTGGTTCACCCGGCACGAGCACGGGGCGCACCAGCTCGCGTGGGCGTCCGACGGCGTCCTCGCCGTCCGCACCTCCGGCCGTACGTGGGTGCTGCCGTCCACCGTCGCCCTGTGGATACCGGCGGGCACCGCGCACGCGACGGGCGCGACCGGCAAAGCGCTGCTGCGCAGCCTCTACTTCTGGCCGGACCGCTGCCCGCTGCGCTGGCGCGAGCCGCAGGTCGTACCGGTGCCGGGGCTGCTGCGCGAGCTGATCGGCCACCTCGCGCAGGACCCCGACGCACTCCCCGCCGACGCCCGGCACCGCGCCGAGCAGGTCGTCTTCGACCTGCTGCGGCCCGTTTCCGTGACGACCGTGCGCGCCCCCATGCCGGCGGACCCGCGCGCCCGCCGCGTCGCGGAGGCCCTGCGCCGTGACCCCGCGGACAACCGCACGCTGGCGGAGTGGGGCGCGGTCGTGGGCGCCTCCGGCCGCACGCTGGCACGGGCCTTCGTCACCGGGACGGGCATGGCGTACGGCCAGTGGCGCACCCAGCTGCGGCTCCAGGCGGCCATGCCGCTGCTGGCGGCGGGCGCCACGGTGTCCTCCGTGGCGCGCCGCGTCGGCTACGGCTCGCCGAGCGCCTTCGTGGCGGCCTTCCGGCGTGGCGTCGGCGTACCGCCGGGCGCCTACTTCACCCCGGCCCCGTCGGACCGCTGACGGCTACTTCCGACGGCTACTTCCGCCCGGCGGGCAGGGGGATGCCAGTGGGCAGCACGCCGATCTGGGCGTTGGTCGTGAAGATCTCGTCATTGGCCCGGAACGGGCTGCCGGGGATGTCGGCCGCGATCGCCCTGGCCGCGGCCGGGGTGAGGGCGGTGGGGTTGTTCGAGGTACGGAAGCCGTCCGCCAGCGAGAGCGAGATATTGGCGGCGGGCGCCACGAGCACCTCGGTCCTGCGCCTGTGGTGCAGCATGGAGACGCGTGCGGTGCTGTCGCTGACGGTCAGCGTCGTGCGCGCGTCGGTGAACAGGGCGCGGCGCACCCCCCGGCGCAGGACGAACCCGCCCCTGGCCTCGGTGCTGACCCCCGACAGGTCCCCGTTGAGGTGCCCACCGGTGAGCGTCCAGCGCAGACAGCGGTGCCCTTCGTGCGTCACCAGCGTGACGGGAGCGACGGCTTGCAGCCGCATGCCCGACTCCGCGAGCGCGCGTGTCGACTCGTCGGTGAGGCACATGAGATACGGACTGCCGGTCTTGAGCGGCAGGGGCACGGGCGGCAGCTTCTTCGGCTGCGGCGGCCGTGCCGCGGCCTGGCTGGGGCCTGTCGGCGGTACGAGCAGGGCAGCCGCGGCGGCCAGGACAATGGCATGCAGAAGGGACGTCTTCACGCCGGATTCAACGATGTTTAGGGCGATATGGCACGCCGGAAAGCCGACCGGCGGTGGAGGGGGCGAGGCCGGAGGGCGGGTTCTGGAACGACGGTGCATGAAGCACGGCACCCAACACGCATCACCCGCACGCACCGCGTTCCAGGTTCCG
>NZ_JAINFC010000343.1 GCF_020740835.1 Streptomyces sp. UNOC14_S4 | reverse complement strand
CCCCGGCGCGGTGGGCGGGACGGCGGCGCGCTGCCCGGGCACGGGCGGCGCCGCGGGCTTGTCCAGCGGCACCCGCCGCTCCGGCGGAGCCCAGGGGTCGCGACCGCGCGACTCCGGCTGCCCGTCGGCCACGGCTCCCGCGTCGGCTTCCGCGTCAATCCCGTTGTCGGACCCCTTGTCGGACATAGTCCTCCCCAGTCGGTTCCCCGTCATGCTACGGCCTGTGTACGGGGTCCGTACCCGCCCCCGTGTCCGCCCCGCATACGATGATCGCCCTGTCGACCGCGCAGTCCTGGAGGCCTCATGTCCGTTCTCGACTCGTTCATCGCCGGGCTCCCGAAAGCGGAGTTGCACGTCCATCACGTCGGGTCGGCGTCACCGCGGATCGTCGCCGAGCTGGCCGCGCGGCACCCCGATTCCCCGGTGCCCACCGACCCCGAGGCGCTCGCCGACTTCTTCACGTTCCGCGACTTCGCGCACTTCGTCGAGGTCTACCTGTCCGTGGTCGACCTGATCCGGGACGCCGAGGACGTACGGCTGCTCACCTACGAGGTCGCCCGGGACATGGCCCGGCAGAACATCCGCTACGCCGAGCTGACGGTGACCCCGTACAGCTCGACCCGGCGCGGCATCCCGGACGCGGCCTTCGTGGAGGCGATCGAGGATGCCCGCAAGGCGGCCGAGTCCGAGCTGGGCGTGATACTCCGCTGGTGCTTCGACATCCCGGGCGAGGCCGGCCTGGAGGCCGCGGAGGAGACGGCCCGGATCGCCTGCGAGCTCAAGCCGGAGGGCCTGGTCTCCTTCGGGCTCGGCGGCCCGGAGATCGGGGTGCCGCGGCCGCAGTTCAAGCCGTACTTCGACCGGGCCATCGCGGCCGGGCTGCACAGCGTCCCGCACGCGGGCGAGACCACCGGCCCGCAGACGATCTGGGACGCCCTGACCGACCTGCGCGCCGAGCGGATCGGCCACGGCACGAGCGCGCCGCAGGACCCGAGGCTGCTGGCCCACCTCGCGGAGCACCGCATCCCCCTGGAGGTCTGCCCGACCTCCAACCTGGCCACCCGGGCGGTGACCGACCTGGAGCGGCACCCCATCAAGGAGATGGTCGCGGCGGGCGTCCTGGTCACCGTCAACAGCGACGACCCGCCGATGTTCGGCACCGACCTCAACCGGGAGTACGGGGTGGCCGCCCGGCTGCTGGGACTCGACGCCCGGGGCGTCGCCGACCTGGCCAAGAACGCCGTCGAGGTGTCCTTCATGGACACGGCGGCCAAGGCGGCCCTGAGCGCGGAGATCGACGCCTACACGGCGAGCCGCCTGGACACGCTGCGCGGCTGATCCCGCACGGCGTCATGACGGCAGGGTGCCGGACGTGCCGGAACAGCCGGACGTGCCAGACGTGCCGGATGGGCCGGGCCTGCCGGATGGGCCGGGCCTGCCGGATGGGCCGGGCCTGCCGGAACAGCCCGTTCCGGCCCCGGCGCCCTGCCACTGCCGCCACAATGGCCCCATGCCCACCGCGCACGCCATGAACGCCGCCGCCCCCGCCGCCTGTGTCGCCGTCGCCCACCGCGGCGACCCGTACGTCCAGCGGGAGAACACCCTGCCCTCGATCAGCTCGGCGCTGCGGGCGGGAGCCGGGGCGGTCGAGGTCGACGTACGCCTGACGCGGGACGGCGTGCCGGTGCTGCTGCACGACGCGACGCTGGAGCGGCTGTGGGGCCAGCCCCGCGCCCTGGGCACACTCTCCGCCGACGAGCTGCGCGAGCTGACCGGCGGCGGCGTACCGACGCTCCGGGAGGCCCTGGCAATGCTGCCGGCCTCCGACGGGCAGCGGCTCTTCATCGACCTGCCCGACCCCGCGGCGGCGGAGGCGGCCGTGGCCGAGGTCCACGCGAGCGACGCGGCCGGGCGCGTCTACTACTGCGCCGGGGCGGAGTCCATGCTGGCCGTCCGCGGCGCGGACCCCGAGGCCGAGATCGCCCTCACGTGGACCACGCTCGCCCCGCCACGCGCGGCCCTCCTCGACCGCGTACGCCCCCGCTGGCTCAACTACCGCTTCGGCCTGATCACCCCCGCCCTCGTCACCCGCAACCACGCCGACGGCTACCTGGTGTCCGCGTGGACCCCCGACACGCGCTACACGATGCGCCGCCTTCTCGCCGCGGGCGTCGACTCCATCACGACGAACCGCGTCGCGGTGTTGCGCGCGCTGCTCGCCTGAGCCCCGGGTGCCGCGCCCCGTAAGGGGCGCGGGGAACTGCGCGACCAGCCAAAAACAACCCGCAGCCGCCCACGAAGCACAAGAGGCACCCCATTAGGCGCGGGGGCCCGGGGGCGAAGCCCCCGGTGGGCGAGCCAAAACCTAACGGCTCCCCACCGGCTCCCAAGGATTCGTCAGCATCGCGTCATCCCCTATCGGCAACCCACTGGCCCACCCGTGCTCCGGATCGCTCACCGAGAACTCCCGCGGCGTGAGGCACCCCAGCCGCAGCCCCTCCGAAGCCGACCGCGGCCCGGCTCCCTGCCCGTAAGCGCCCGGCACGAGCACCCCGACCCGGTACGGGACGGCCGCCGCCCCCGGCCGCGGCTCCTGGCCCCTCTCGGCGAGCGAAGCCGCGTAGTGACCCGGCGAGTTGACGGAGATCGCCACCCCGCCGGGCATGCGGCGCTCGTGGTGCGGCCCGCCGTGCGCGCCGGTGAAGAGCATCCTGGTCCCGGCCTTGAACAGCGCCGTGCCCCCGTTCGCGCGGCGCAGCGGCAGCGCCTCCGCGTAGACCGTGTCGTACTCGACGGGCGCGCACTCGGAGAGGTAGACGCCGGCCAGGGCGAGGCACAGCTCGCCGAGCCGGCGGCCCGGGCGGGCGTACGCGAGCCTGGGGTGGGTGAAGACGATCAGGAAGGCGCTGCACTCCCCCGCGATGGCCCGCCGTTTCCAGGCCGCCCGTGCCGTCCACACCTTGGCGGCGAGGTGTTCGTGGCCGCGGGCGAGGTCGTCCTCCCCGATCCAGCAGAGGTCGACGCTGCCGGGCTTGGCGGCGTTCGCCCCGCTCTCGATCCGTTCCACGAACCGGCCGAACGAGCACGGTTCCGCGCCGTCCAGCCAGGCCCACAGGACCGCTTCGCGCTCCTCGCGGCCGGCGCCCGGCGCGAACATCCCCTCGTGCGCGGTGTCGATGTCCGGCCCGAACCGGGTGCCGGGCGCGACTTGCGGGAGGGCTTCCAGGGCCTCCGTGACGGAGGGCTGCGTGGGCATGCCGAAACTGTTGCCGTCCAGTGCGATCACTCCCCCGGTACTGCACGCCGACGATTGCTCAACGATTTCGTCAGTCTGACCACGGGCGAGATCACCGGTCAAGACCGGAACCGACGACGGAATCCGCGGTGGAGGATGCGCGAGGAAACAGAATCGGCCAACCTCAACGCCCCAGCACCTGGGCCCCGTTGAGCCTTCTACAGGCCCACGATCTCGTTCCACTCCTTGGTGAAGCCGGGGCGCTCCTTGGCGCTCATGTCGCGCGCGGTGGCGAGTCGCGAGCGCATCTCGTCGGTGGGGAAGACCAGCGGATTCCCGGCGAGTTCCGCGAGTTCCTTGTCCTTGGAGGCGGCCAGCACCTCGCGTGCGGCGGGGACCGGGCAGACGTAGTTGACCGCGGCGGCCAGCCGGGCCGCGACGTCGGGCCGGTAGTAGTAGTTGATCAGGTCTTCCGCGGCACTCTTGTGGGCGGCCAGGTCGGGGATCATCATGCTCTCCGCCCACAGCTCCGCGCCCTCTTCCGGGACGACGAACTTGATGTCGGGGTTGTCGGCCTGGAGCTGGATGATGTCGCCCGAGTACGCCTGACAGGCCAGGACGTCCCCGGAGGAGAGGTCCTTGATGTAGTCGTTGCCGGTGAAGCGGCGGATGTGGCGCTTGCGGACCAGGTCGCGGAGCTGGTCGGTCATGCGGTGGAAGTCGTCGGCGGTCCAGCGGGTGACGTCGGCACCGTTGCCCTGCATGAGCAGCGAGAACGCCTCGTCCATCCCGGCGAACAGGGTGACCCGTCCGCGCAGGTCGTCCTTCCACAGGTCGGAGGTGTGCCGGATCTCGCGGCCGAGCTTCCTGCGGTTGTAGGCGATGCCGGTGATCCCGGACTGCCAGGGCACGGTGTGCAGACGGCCGGGGTCGAAGGACGGCTTGCGCAGCAGCGGGTCGAGCTGGCGGGCCACGTTCGGCTGCCGGGAGCGGTCCATCTCCTGGACCCAGCCCAGCCGCACGTAGCGGGCGCACATCCAGTCGCTGACCACGACGATGTCCCGGCCGGTGGGCTGGTGGTTCATCAGCGCGGGGCTGATCTTCCCGAAGAACTCGTCGTTGTCGTTGATCTCCTCGGTGTACTTCACCGAGTACCCGCTGGCCTTCTCGAAGCCCTCCAGGGTGGGGCGGCGCTCGGGGTCCTTCTCGTCGGTGTCGATGTAGAGGGGCCAGTTGGCGAAGACGAGCCGCTTGTCGCTTTCCGAGCGGTCCTTCGCCGTCCGGTCCCGCGGCGCGACGTACGCGGCGGGGACGCCGCAGCCGGCGAGCGCGGCGGCGCCGGCGCCCGCGCCCAGCGTGCGCAGCAAGGACCGGCGGGACAGGGTCTTCACGGGGCTCACTCGCATTTCGGCAGCATGGCGGGTCGGATCTTCGCGGGCAATGTACGGCCTGTCCGGGAGCGGCTCTCCTGCCCCGACACCTTGACGGGCCGGGCCGCCGTCGTCTCCACCGGGCTCGTGGCCAAGGGGACCGATGATACCCATCGCCCCGGGAACGGCGACGGGCCGCGGTCCCGCCGGAGATCCGGCGGGACCGCGGCCCGTCATGGCGCCCGTCGTGCGGCTCGCCCGCTTGTTCGCTCAGCCCAGCGAGGTCATCACGTGCTTGATGCGCGTGTAGTCCTCGAAGCTGTAGGAAGAGAGGTCCTTGCCGTAGCCGGACTGCTTGAAGCCGCCGTGCGGCATCTCGGCGACCAGCGGGATGTGGGTGTTGATCCAGACGCAGCCGAAGTCCAGCCGCTTGGACATCCGCATGGCCCGCGCATGGTCCTTGGTCCACACCGACGAGGCCAGCGCGTACGTGACGCCGTTGGCGTAGGAGACGGCCTGGTCCTCGTCCGTGAAGGACTGGACGGTGATGACGGGGCCGAAGACCTCGCGCTGGACGATCTCGTCGTCCTGCTTGAGCCCGGAGATCACGGTGGGGGCGAAGAAGTAGCCCTTGTCCCCGACCCGGTGGCCGCCCGCCTCGATCGTGGCGTGGGCGGGCAGCCGCTCGATGAAGCCGGACACCTGCTTGAGCTGGTTGGCGTTGTTCAGCGGCCCGTAGAGGACGTCCTCGTCGTCCGGCAGGCCGGTCTTGGTGTCGGCGGCGGCCTTGGCGAGCGCGGCGACGAACTCGTCGTGGATCGACTCGTGCACGAGGACGCGGGTCGCGGCCGTACAGTCCTGGCCCGCGTTGAAGTAGCCCGCGACGGCGATCTCCTCGGCGGCCTTGGCGACGTCGGCGTCGTCGAAGACGACGACGGGCGCCTTGCCGCCCAGCTCCAGGTGGACGCGCTTGAGGTCCTTGGAGGCGGACTCGGCGACCTGCATGCCCGCGCGGACGGAGCCGGTGATCGAGGCCATGGCGGGCACCGGGTGCTCGACCATCAGGCGGCCGGTGTCGCGGTCGCCGCAGATCACGTTGAAGACGCCCTTGGGGTGCCCCAGTTCCTCCAGCACGCCGCCGATGATCTCGGCCATCAGCAGCGTGGAGGCGGGCGTGGTGTCGGAGGGCTTGAGGACGACGGTGTTGCCCGCCGCGAGCGCCGGGGCGAACTTCCAGGTCGCCATCATCATCGGGTAGTTCCACGGGGCGACCTGCGCGCAGACGCCGATGGGCTCCCGGCGGATGATGGAGGTCATGCCGTCCATGTACTCGCCGGCGGAGCGGCCCTCCAGCATCCGGGCGGCGCCGGCGAAGAAGCGGATCTGGTCCACCATCGGCGGGATCTCTTCGCTGCGGGTGAGGGCGAGCGGCTTGCCGGTGTTCTCGGACTCGGCGGCGATCAGCTCCTCGGCGCGCGCCTCGAAGGCGTCGGCGATCTTGAGCAGGACCTTCTGGCGCTCGGCGGGCACCAGGTCGCGCCAGACCGGGAAGGCCTCCTCGGCCGCCGCCATGGCGGCGTCGACGTCCGCGGGACCGGACAGCGGGGCGGTGGCGTACGCCTCGCCGGTGACGGGATTGACGACCTCGGTGGTACGCCCGTCGGCGGCGTCCCTGAATTCCCCGGCGATGTAGTTGCGAAGACGACGCGGCTCGGTGGTCACGTGCGCCACCCCTTCTGTTCGGCTGTTCGGTGTCCGATGGGTGAGACATCCCAAGCCTAGTCAGTGAGGCCACGTTTTCGACATACCCAACCAGCAAAAACAACGGAATCAGTGACTCAAGTGGCGATCCACAACGAATTTCATCGCACAAGGGTTGCCACACAGACGAGTCCCATGCACAGTGGTTCCCGTGGCCACACGTAGCGCAGACAAGAAGAGCGTGCCGAACACGCCCCCGCTGGACGCCGTCTCCCTGGCGATCATCGAACAGCTCCAGGAGGACGGCCGCCGCCCCTACGCCGCGATCGGCAAGGCCGTCGGGCTCTCCGAGGCGGCCGTCCGGCAGCGCGTGCAGAAGCTGCTCGACCAGGGCGTGATGCAGATCGTCGCCGTCACCGACCCGCTCACCGTGGGTTTCCGGCGGCAGGCGATGGTCGGCATCAACGTCGAGGGCGACCTCGACCCCGTGGCCGACGCCCTGACCGCGATGGACGAGGTGGAGTACGTGGTGATGACCGCGGGCTCCTTCGACCTCCTGATCGAGATCGTCTGCGAGGACGACGACCATCTCCTCGAAGTGATCAACAAGCGCGTCCGGACCCTCCCCGGCGTGCGCTCCACCGAGAGCTTCGTCTACCTCAAGCTCCGCAAGCAGACCTACACATGGGGAACCCGATAGCCGTGAGCAAGGACCTCTCCCAGACGGCGTACGACCACCTGTGGATGCACTTCACCCGCATGTCGTCGTACGAGAACGCCCCCGTGCCCACCATCGTGCGCGGCGAGGGCACCTACATCTACGACGACAAGGGCAAGCGCTACCTCGACGGTCTCGCCGGTCTTTTCGTGGTCCAGGCGGGCCACGGCCGCGCCGAGCTCGCCGAGGCCGCCGCCAAGCAGGCGCAGGAACTGGCCTTCTTCCCGGTGTGGAGCTACGCCCACCCCAAGGCCGTCGAACTGGCCGAGCGGCTCGCCCACTACGCGCCCGGCGACCTGAACAAGGTCTTCTTCACCACCGGCGGCGGCGAGGCCGTCGAGACCGCGTGGAAGCTCGCGAAGCAGTACCACAAGCTCACCGGCAACCCCACCAAGTACAAGGTGATCTCCCGGGCCCTCGCCTACCACGGCACCCCGCAGGGCGCCCTGTCCATCACCGGTCTCCCGGCCTTCAAGGCCCCGTTCGAGCCGCTGGTGCCCGGCGCGCACAAGGTGCCCAACACCAACATCTACCGCGCCCCGGAGTACGGCGACGACCCCGAGGCCTTCGGCCGCTGGGCCGCGGACCAGATCGAGCAGGAGATCCTCTTCGAGGGCCCCGACACCGTCGCCGCGGTCTTCCTGGAGCCGGTGCAGAACGCGGGCGGCTGTTTCCCGCCCCCGCCCGGCTACTTCCAGCGGGTGCGCGAGATCTGCGACCGCCACGGCGTGCTGCTGGTCTCCGACGAGGTCATCTGCGCCTTCGGCCGCCTGGGCACGATGTTCGCCTGCGACAAGTTCGGCTACGTGCCGGACATCATCACCTGCGCCAAGGGCATGACCTCGGGCTACTCCCCGATCGGCGCCGCCGTCGTCTCCGACCGGATCGCCGAGCCGTTCTTCCGGGGCGACAACACCTTCCTGCACGGCTACACCTTCGGCGGCCACCCGGTCTCCTCGGCCGTCGCCCTGGCCAACCTCGACATCTTCGAACGCGAGGGCCTCAACCAGCACGTGCTCGACCACGAGGCGGCCTTCTTCGGCACGCTCTCCAAGCTGAACGACCTGCCCATCGTCGGCGACGTCCGGGGCAACGGCTTCTTCTACGGCATCGAGCTCGTCAAGGACAAGGCCACCAAGGAGTCCTTCACCCCCGAGGAGTGCGAGCGGCTGCTCTACGGCTTCGTCTCGAAGAAGCTCTTCGAGAACGGCCTCTACTGCCGGGCCGACGACCGCGGCGACCCGGTCATCCAGGTCGCGCCGCCGCTGATCTCCGGTCAGGCCGTCTTCGACGAGATCGAGCAGATCGTCCGCGGCGTCCTCACGGAGGCCTGGACCAGGATCTGATCCGGCCACGGGCGGGCACGCCCCCGGTGCTCCGGGGCCGCCCGCCC
>NZ_JAINFC010000342.1 GCF_020740835.1 Streptomyces sp. UNOC14_S4 | reverse complement strand
AGTTCGGTCAGGGGCGGGTGGGGCGGCAGGGCGCCGTCCTTGACGGCGAGGATGAGGTCGCCCGCCTCGCGCAGGGCGGCTTCGGCGGACTCGACGAAGAGCGAGGAGCGGGCGACGAGGGCGGCGGGCAGTTCGCGGCGGGCCGAGCCGTAGCCGCCGACCGCGCTGACGTGCAGCCCTTCGCGGGGCAGCGCGGCGTCCTCGAACAGCGGGTCGGCGGACGAGGTGAGCGTGCAGATCACGTCCGCCCCGGCGATCGCCGTGCCGAGGCTCTCGTGCACCTCGACCTCGATGTCCAGGCCCTGTCCACGGGCCCAACTCGCGACCGCGCGGGCCTTGTCCGTGCCGCGGCTGTGCAGCCGGATCTCCGTCCAGGGCCGGATGCGGGCGAGCCCCGCCAAGTGGCCCCTGGCCTGTGCCCCGGCCCCGACGACGGTCAGCACGCGGGCGTCGGGGCGGGCCAGCCGGTCGGTGGCGGACACGGTCACGGCGGCCGTACGCAGCCGGGTCACCGCGGCGGCGTCCAGGACGGCCAGCGGGCGGCCCGTCACGGCGTCGAAGACGGTGGCCAGCCCCTGCACGCTCGGCAGCCCGTGCGCGGGCGCGGCGTCGAACAGCGTGAGCGTCTTGACGGTGAGCGTCCCCGCGTGCGCCGCGGGCATCAGCAACAGCTCGCCCCCGTCCACGTCCACGGCACTGCGCGCGAACGCGGACCGCGGCGAAGCCCCGAAGGCACCCCCGATCACATCGGCGAGCTCGGAGACGGTCACCAGACCGTCGATGGCATGAGCGTCGAGAAACGTCAGCACACGACCAGGATGGCATGCGGAGGCCGCCTCACTCCATAGGGCATCCCTATGGAGATGAGTCGAACGATGTATTAGACCTCTCAGGCGGCCCTACCTAAGGTCGTGGACATGGCATTGGCAACGCGGACGGATCGACGGCCGTCCATCACGCGTACGTTCTGGGGATCGACCGTCGGCAAGAAGACCGTGATGGCCGCGACCGGTCTCGTCATGATCGCGTACCTGGTCGCCCACGCGCTGGGTAACGCCAAGATCTTCTTCGGTGCCGGGGACTTCAACGACTACGGCCACTGGCTGCGCGTCATGGGCGCCCCCGTCCTGCACCGCCAGTGGGGCCTGTGGATCGCCCGCGTGGTGCTGTCGGCCTCCGTGATCCTGCACGGGGTGTCCGCGTACCAGCTGAGCCGCCGCGACATCAAGGCCCGCAGCACGCGGTACGTGCACAAGCGGCCGCGCGCGAGCTACGCGACGCGCACGATGCGGTGGGGCGGGATCATCCTCGGCCTGTTCATCGTCTGGCACATCCTGGACCTGACCACGGGCACCGTGCACCCGGGCGGCTTCCAGGAGGGCCACCCGTACCAGAACGTGGTGGACACCTTCTCCACCTGGTACGGCAACGTCATCTACATCGTGGCGATGCTCGCCCTCGGCCTGCACATCCGGCACGGCTTCTGGAGTGCCGCGCAGACCCTGGGCGTCGGCAACGCGACCCGCGACCGCGTCCTGAAGACCGTCGCCAACGTCCTCGCGCTGCTGCTGACCGCGACCTTCATCTCCGTCCCCGTCGGCGTCATGACCGGAGTGGTGAGCTGACATGAGCCACATGAGCCACAGCGAGAGCTACAGCGAGTACACGACCGGTGAAGCGGTCACCGACACCAAGGCCCCCGAGGGCCCGATAGCCGAGCGCTGGGACCGCCGCCGCTTCGAGGCGAAGCTGGTCAACCCGGCCAACCGCCGCAAGCACACGGTCATCGTGGTGGGCACCGGCCTCGCGGGCGGCGCCGCGGGCGCGACCCTCGGCGAACAGGGCTACCACGTCGTCCAGTTCTGCTACCAGGACTCCCCGCGCCGCGCGCACTCGATCGCCGCGCAGGGCGGCATCAACGCCGCGAAGAACTACCGCAACGACGGCGACTCGATCCACCGGCTCTTCTACGACACGGTCAAGGGCGGCGACTTCCGCGCCCGCGAGTCCAACGTCCACCGCCTCGCCCAGGTCTCGGTCGAGATCATCGACCAGTGCGTGGCACAGGGCGTGCCCTTCGCCCGCGAGTACGGCGGCCTGCTCGACACCCGCTCCTTCGGCGGCGTGCAGGTCTCCCGCACCTTCTACGCCCGCGGCCAGACGGGCCAGCAGCTGCTGCTCGGCGCCTACCAGGCGCTCAGCCGCCAGGTCGCGGCGGGCAACGTCGAGCTGCACCCGCGCACCGAGATGCTCGACCTGATCGTGGTCGACGGCAAGGCCCGCGGCATCGTCGCCCGCGACCTGGTCACCGGCCGCGTCGAGACGTACTTCGCCGACGCGGTGGTGCTGGCCTCCGGCGGCTACGGCAACGTCTTCTACCTCTCCACCAACGCGAAGAACTCCAACGCCACCGCGGCCTGGCGGGCCCACCGGCGCGGCGCGTACTTCGCCAACCCGTGCTTCACCCAGATCCACCCCACGTGCATCCCGCGCTCCGGCGACCACCAGTCGAAGCTGACGCTGATGAGCGAGTCGCTGCGCAACGACGGCCGCATCTGGGTGCCCAAGGCGAAGGGCGACGACCGGCCGCCCGCGCGGATCCCCGAGGACGAGCGCGACTACTACCTGGAGCGCATCTACCCGTCCTTCGGCAATCTCGTGCCGCGTGACATCGCCTCCCGCGCCGCGAAGAACGTCTGCGACGAGGGCCGCGGCGTCGGCCCCGGCGGCCAGGGCGTCTACCTCGACTTCGCCGACGCCATCAAGCGCATGGGCCGCAAGGCCGTCGAGGCCAAGTACGGCAACCTCTTCGACATGTACGAGCGCATCACGGCGGAGAACCCGTACGAGGTGCCGATGCGCATCTACCCCGCGATCCACTACACGATGGGCGGGCTGTGGGTCGACTACGACCTCCAGACCTCGATCCCGGGCCTGTTCGCGGTCGGCGAGGCCAACTTCTCCGACCACGGCGCCAACCGCCTCGGCGCCTCCGCGCTGATGCAGGGCCTGGCCGACGGCTACTTCGTCCTGCCGTCCACCATCAACGACTACCTCGCCCGCAACCCGCACCACGACGAGGTCGACGCCACGCACCCCGAGGCCGCGGCCGTGGTCACCGAGACGAAGGAGCGCCTGGAGCGCCTCCTGGCCGTCGACGGCGACCGCACGCCCGACTCCTTCCACAAGGAGATCGGCGAGCTGATGTGGGAGTACTGCGGCATGGCCCGCACCGAGGAGGGCCTGCGCAAGGCCCTCGACCGCATCCCGCAGATCCGCGAGGAGTTCTGGCGCCGGATCAAGGTCCCGGGCACCGGCGAGGAGTTCAACCAGTCGCTGGAGAAGGCCAACCGCGTCGTCGACTACCTGGAGCTCGCCGAGCTCATGTGCCTCGACGCGCTGCACCGGTCCGAGTCCTGCGGCGGCCACTTCCGCGAGGAGTCCCAGACCCCGGACGGCGAGGCCGCCCGCAAGGACGACGAGTTCGCCTACGCGGCCGCCTGGGAGTTCACCGGGACGGGCACCGCACCCGTCCTGCACAAGGAAGACCTCGTCTTCGAGTACGTCCACCCCACTCAGCGGAGCTACGCATGAAGCTCACCCTGCGCGTCTGGCGGCAGAAGAACGCCGACGCCCCCGGCGCCATGGCCACGTACGAGGTCGACGGCATCTCCAAGGACATGTCCTTCCTGGAGATGCTCGACACCCTCAACGAGAAGCTCATCGTGGAGGGCGACGAGCCGGTCGCCTTCGACCACGACTGCCGCGAGGGCATCTGCGGCGCGTGCAGCCTGGTCATCAACGGCGACCCGCACGGGCCCGAGCGCACCACCACGTGCCAGCTCCACATGCGGACCTTCGAGGACGGCGACACCATCGACATCGAGCCGTGGCGCGCCACGGCCTTCCCGGTGGTCAGGGACCTGGTCGTGGACCGGTCCGCGTTCGACCGGATCATCCAGTCCGGCGGCTACGTCTCCGCCCCGACCGGCTCCGCGCCCGAGGCGCACGCGACACCCGTGCCCAAGGCGGACGCCGACTACGCCTTCGAGCACGCCGAGTGCATCGGCTGCGGCGCGTGCGTGGCGGCCTGCCCCAACGGCTCCGCGATGCTCTTCACCTCCGCGAAGATCAACCACCTGAACGTGCTGCCGCAGGGCGCGCCCGAGCGGGAGTCCCGCGTCCTCGACATGGTCTCCACCATGGACGCGGAGGGCTTCGGCGGCTGCACCCTCACCGGCGAGTGCGCCACGGCGTGCCCGAAGGGCATTCCGCTGCCGTCCATCGCGGCGATGAACAAGGAGTGGCTGCGGGCGACCCGTAAGGCCGGCAGCCGGTAGCCCCCTGCTGTTGTGATGCCGCCCCGCGCCCTTTCCAGGGTGCGGGGCGGCCGTACTTGTTATGTTCGTGCCTTTGGGGGTACGTGTGACGGGTGAGGACTGGGTGCGGGTACCGGTCGGCCGGGACGCGGGACGGTGGACGACCCGCGGGCGGGTCCGGCGCGTGCTGTTCGTCGTGCACAACGTCACGTCGGCGACCCGGCTGCTCGACGTCCTCCCGCTCTTCGACGACGACTTGCGCGTACAGGTGCTCGTCACGTGCACCGGATCGTCACCCTTCCTGGCAGGCGTGCCGGAGCTGATGGCCGCGGCGGGCTTCCCCGTCCTCCCCTGGGAACAGGCGAAGGCGACCTCGTTCGACCTCACCGTATCGGCGAGCTACGGCGGTGAACTCCACGCCCTTCAGGGTGATTTGGCAATCCTGTCGCATGGGGTTGGCTACAATAAGAGGTTGGCCACACCGGACACCGGACACCGGACACCGGACACCGGACGAGGGCCCCGTAAGGGGCGCGGGGAACGGCGCGACCAGCCACAACGCAACCCGCAGCCGCGAGCGCACCGCAAGCCGCACCCCGGTGGGCGCAGCCAAAAAACAAGCCGCACCCATATTCGGACTCGCCCCCGAGTGGCTGCTGCACGACGGGAAGCCGCTCGCCACGGCCACCGTCCTGTCGCACCCCGAGCAGCTCGCCCGGCTGGAGGCCGCCTGCCCGGAGGCCGCCGCCACGGCGGTGCTCGCCGGTGACCCCTGTTACGACCGTCTCCTGGCCGCGCTCCCCCACCGCGACCGCTTCCGCCGGGCCCTCGGTGTGGCCGAGGGACAGCGCCTGATCGTGGTCAACTCGACCTGGTCCGGCGGTTCCCTCTTCGGCGACGGAGAGGAAGGGGACCTGCTGCCGTCCCTGCTCCCCCGGCTCGCGGCCGAGCTGCCCGCCGACGAGTACCGCACGGCCGCCGTCCTCCACCCCAACATCTGGCACGGCCACGGCCCCGGCCAGGTCCGCGCCTGGCTGGACCGCGCGCGCCGGGCGGGCCTGGTCCTCGTACCGCCGCTGGAGGGCTGGCGGCAGGCGCTGATCGCGGCCGACTGCGTGCTGGGCGACCACGGTTCGGTCACCTTCTACGCCGCGGCCATCGGCAGGCCCGTCCTCCTCGGGGCCTTCCCGGAAGGGGCGCTCGACCCGGAGTCGCCCGTGGCCGCGCTGGGCCGCACCGCGCCGCGGCTGCGGCCGTACGACGGGCTGCGCGCCCAGCTCGACCGGGCCGTCGAGGAGCACGACCCCGGCCGCTACCGCGCGCTCGCCGCACAGGTCAGCTCGGACCCCGGCCGGTCGGCGGAGCTGCTGCGCCGCGTCTTCCACGGGATCCTCGGCCTGCCCGAGCCCGCGGACCGCCCCGCGTCGCTCGTGCCCCTCCCCCTGCCCGCGTACGAACCGGCCGAGCGCACCGCGCCCCTGCGCGTCCTGACCAGGCTGCTCGGCGCCGGGCCGCCGGAGATCGCCGTCGTACGGCGGGCGGCACCCGCCGAGGAGGAGCCGGAGGAGGGTGACATCGGCTGGTACGCCCACACCGCCGTGCACGAGGACACGCGCGACCCGTCACGGCTGCGGATCGCCGACGTGATCCTGCGGTACGGCTCCGCGGACGACCCGCGCGTCGGACCGCCCGCCGCCTGGACGGCGGACGTCCTGGCCCGGCACCCGGGCTGCGGCCTGGCGGCTTACGTGACCGGGCCCGGCCGATGCGTTGTGCGGGCGCGGGGCGGCGAACCGTTGCGGCTGTCGGCCGCGCCGGGGGCGTACGGGCGGCCGGACTTGTGCGACCCGGGCGCGTATGCGTCCGCGTTGCACGCGTGGCTTGCCGCCGGCAAGTCGGTCTCCGAAGCCGCTGCCTCCGGCATGACCGTGACCACGGGTACGGTGCAGCACCGGGTGAGCGTCGAGGCCGCCTACTAGCTCGGCAGGTACTGCCGTCAGGCGACTGCGGGTTCGTCGTGGCTGGTCGCGCCCACGCGGCGGAGCCGCATGATGCAGCAGCCCCGCGCCCCTTACGGGGCGCCTGCCAACCGCGCGGCCATCCGCGCCGTCCCGCCCGCGTCCCCCGCCCTGCCGTACAGCGATCGCGCCTGCCGCAGGAAGTGGAGTTCGCCCGGGCGGTCGTCCAGGCTCGCGGCGCAGTCCGCACGCAGCTCCGCCGTGTACGCGAGCTGGAGTTCGGCGCCCTCGTGGCGCATGGTGGTGAGGGCCTGGTCGAGCGGGGCGCACGCCGCCTCGGGGGCGCCGGAGTCGAGCAGGGTCTCGCCGAGGCTCATCCGGACGCGCCCCACGTTGTACGCGTCCCCCAGTTCCTCGAAGCAGGCGAGCGCGTGGCGCAGTTGCCGTACGGCATCGGCGAAGAGCCGCCTGCCGTGGAGGGCCCGTCCGAGGTGGTGTTCCAGCAGGGCGAGGGCGCGCGGCACGTCCCGCGCGCCCTCGTCGTCCGGGCCGATCGCGCGCAGGATCAGCCGCGCGTGCCGGAAGTGCTCCTCGGCGTCCTCGTAGCGCCACTGCCGCAGGCACAGCAGGCCGAGCGCCTCGGTGGCGCTGGCCCGGCCCCGGTGGTGACCGGCGAGGCGGTCGGCCTCCGCGGCGGCGGTCAGCTCCCGCTCGGCGTCGGCGAACCGGCGCAGCCCCATGCAGGCGAAGGCGAGCTGGGTACGCATCCGGCCCTCGGCACGCCGGTCGCCGAGCCGGACGGCGGCGGCGACTCCCCTCAGGTGGGTGTCCACCCACTGTTCGTGGAAGCCCAGGCGCAGGTGGAAGCCCCACATGGCCTCGCACAGCTGCCAGACGAGGTCGTCCCAGCCGTGCGCGTCGGCCGCGCGGACGGCCTCGGCGAGCCCCTCGCGTTCACGGCGCAGCGCGTCGACGGCGGCGCGGGCGTCGCCGGGCCGTGGGGCGAGCCCGGCGAAGGCGGGGCCCAGGCGCCAGCGGAGGGGGATGACGGCCTTGTCGGCGGCCGCGGCGAAGGCCATGTACCACTCGACCGCGCGCCGGACGGCCTCCCGCGTGCCCGTACGGCCGTCCTCCACCCGCGCCTGCCGTTCGGCGTGGTGGCGTACGAGGTCGTGGAAGCGGTAGCGCTCGTCGGCGACCTGCTCCAGCAGCCGCGCGGCGGCGAGTTCGGCGAGCAGGCGGCGAGCCTGCTCCTCGCCCGTTCCCTCGCCCGTGCCGGCGACTGCGGCGGCGACGCCGACAGGGACCGAGGGCCAGGGCCACGTCGCGAGCAGTCTGTAGAGGCGGGCGGCGTCGGGCGCGAGGGCCCGGTAGGCGACGTCGGCGGCGAGGTACGCGGGGTCGGTGGTGCCCGTGGTGCCCGTACCGTCCGGCTCCAGGGTGGCGAACTCGCGCTCCAGGGCCGCCCAGTCCACACCGTCCTCACCGGCCACGCGCGCGCCCGCCCCGCACAGGGCGAGGGGCAGTCCCCCGCAGCGCGCCGCGACGGCCTCGGCGTACGCGCGCTGCTCGCCGACCGGTTCAGGGCCTTCGGGGCCCGCTATCCGGGTCAGGAGCAGCAGCGCATCCTCGTCGCCCAGCGGCCCCAGCCGCAGCACGCGGGCGCCCTTGCCGACGAGTTCGGGGAGCGCGTGGCGGCTGGTGGCGAGGGCGAGCGAGCCGGGCGCGGCCGTGACCAGCCGGTCGGCCCAGCCGGCCGGGCCGACGTTGTCGAGGACGACCACGAGGCGCAGCCCGGCGGTGCGGTCGCGGTAGAGGTCGAGCTGGCCCTGCTCGTCGGGCGGCACCCGGTCGGGCGGTACGCCGAGGGCGTGCAGAAAGCGGACGAGCACCCCGGAGAGCGTGACGGCCCGCTCCGGGTCCTCACCCTGGAGGTCGGCGTAGAGCTGCCCGTCGGGGAAGCGGTCGGCGAGGGCCCAGGCGAAGTGCACGGCCGTGGCGGACTTGCCGACGCCACCGGGGCCGGTGAGGGCGAGGATGCGCGGTGCGCCGGTGGCGTCCGTACCCGGATCGTCCAGCAGGGCGGTGAGGACTTCCCGTACGAACTCGCGGTCGGTGAACACCGCGGTGCCGGGCGGGAGAAGGCGGGGGCAGGCCGCCGTGGTGG
>NZ_JAINFC010000341.1 GCF_020740835.1 Streptomyces sp. UNOC14_S4 | reverse complement strand
CCCCCACGACGTCCGCCGCCCCGTACGCCTCCTCTCCGGCCTCTACGTCTGCGGCGACCACCGCGACACGAGCACGGTCCAGGGAGCCCTCTTCTCAGGCCGCCGCGCGGCACTGGCGGTCCTGAGGGACTTGGGCATCCGTGCCCCCCATGACGCGGAAGAACTGCAAGCGGCGTAGGGCGCACGGATCCGGGGCGAAGCCCCGGACTCAAGGGGCGCGGGGAACTGCGCGCCCAGCCGAAGACAACCGACAGCCGCGCGCGGAGCGCAAGAGGCACCCCAGTAGGCGCCCCGCAGCGGACCTGCACCCGCACGCACAGCGCAAACGCCGACGGGGCCCGGGGCCAAGCCCCGGACCCCGGGCCCCGTCGGGGTCAGAGAAGGGCCACCTTCTCCCGGTAGGCCCGAACGGCCGCCGCATCCCGATACGGCTCCAACCGCCGCTCGAAATCCCGGATGTACTCCAGCGCCCGCACCGACCGCATCTCGGCCGCCTGCGCCGCCGCCTCCGCCCCCAGCGTGCACGCCTGCTCCAGCTCGCCGAGCCCGAGCCGCGCGGTGGCCAGCACCACGCGGCAGAAGAGCCGGCTGCGGGCGTACGACTGGCTGCGCAGTTGCAGGGACCGCTCCGCGTGCTGCGCAGCGGCCCGGTACTGCTGGAGGTCGCGGTGGCAGTGGCCGAACTCGTCCGCGAGCTGCGCCTCGTCGAAGAAGCGGGCCCAGTACGGCACCTCGTCGCCCGGCCGAGCGCTCTCCAGCGCCCGCTCCGCCCGGGCGAGCGAGGCGGAGCAGGCCCGTACCTCGCCGAGCACGCCGTGGCCGCGTGCCTCGACCGCGTGGAGCAGCGACTGCACCACCGCCGGGGCCCCCGAGCCGACGCCCTGCTGGGCGACCCGGGCGAGCTGCACCGCTTCCCGGCCGTGCCCGAGGTAGACCGCCTGCCTGCTCATGGTCACCAGGACATAGCTGCCGTACGGCCGGTCGCCCGCGGCCTGGGCGAGCCGCAGCGCCTGGACGAAGTAGCGCTGGGCCAGCCCGTGGGCCGCGATGTCGTACGAGGTCCACCCGGCGAGCCGGGTGAGGTCGGCGACGGCGCCGAAGAGCCGCCGCCCCGCCGCCTCGCCGTACGTGCCGCGGAGCATCGGTTCGGCCTCGTGCTCCAGATAGCGCACGAGGGCCTGCCGGGCGTGCCCGCCGCCGTACGCGTGGTCGAGCGTGCGGAAGAGCTCGCCCACCGACCGCAGGGCCGCGATGTCGCCCATCGAGACCCGGCCGCCGGGCCCGCGCTCGGCGTGCCGCTGGCGCGGCGGGAGCCCCCGGCCCTGGGCGGGCACCCGGGCGACGCCGTCCACGGCCACGGGCGGGGCGCCGCGCGCCACCCGCTCGTCGGCCCGGCCGATCAGCCAGTCCCGGCTGGGGACCACCAGGCCCGCCGGGGTGAAGGCGATCTTCCGTAGCTCGGTGTGACTGCCGGAGTCCTTGCGCCACAGGCCACTGACGATGTCAATGGCCTCCTCCGGGGAAGCGGCGAATTCCAGCCCCGCGTAGACCGGGGCGCACGCGTCGAGCCCGAGGTCCTGCGCGGACAGCCGTCGGCCCAGCCGCCGGGTGAAGACCTCGGCGATCAGCGCCGGTGTCGTGCCGCGCGGCTGCTGGCCGCGCAGCCACCGGGTGACCGAGGTCTTGTCGTAGCGCAGGTCGAGGCCGTGCTCCAGCCCTAACTGATCGACGCGCCGAGCCAGCCCTGCGTTGGAGAAGCCCGCCTCCGCGATCAGTGCCGCGAGCTGGCGGTTGGGGATGCGCTGCGGGGGTCGTTCCGTCATCAGCCTGCCGGTCTCCCTGATCGCGTGATGGGCGTGATGGGTCTGATGGGTCTGATCGCGTGATGGGTCGCGCTGTGGATCGCGTTGTGGAACGGCGTGAACTTAGCGGCCACGCAACGCCCCTATGGCCTCCTTCGCCCCGCATTCATCCGATCGTGTGAGGACAGATCAAATACGCATGGACGACCGTCGGTCCGGTTCCGGGCAGACCGGCCGCCTGCGGCTCCGCCGAGGGGCCGCCGTACAGTGGCAAGAGCGTGCGTGCCAGCGTGCGGATTCGGCCGGACGGCGCGAACAGTACGGCGGCCGCGCACGCCCGTGCACTGCAATGTTCGAAAAGATCCGCAGGATCCGAAGGAGCCACCGTGAGTGAGCTGCGCTTTGTCCACCTGGGCTTCGGGGATGACGCCGTCGACTACCAGGAGGCGTGGCAGGAGCAGCGGCGGGTCCACGCGGCCCGGTTCGCCGACGAGGTCCCGGACACCTGTCTGCTGCTGGAGCACCCGGCGGTTTACACCGCGGGACGGCGCACGGAGCCCAGCGAGCGCCCCCTGGACGGCACCCCCGTCGTCGACGTGGACCGCGGCGGGAAGATCACCTGGCACGGCCCCGGGCAGCTCGTCGGCTACCCGATCCTCAAGCTGCCGCGCCCGGTGGACGTGATCGCGCACGTACGGCGCCTGGAGGAGGCGCTGATCCGCGCCTGCGCGGACTTCGGCCTGGAGACCACCCGCGTCGAGGGCCGCAGCGGCGTGTGGGTGCTGGGCGAGGCCAGGGAGCAGGCCGCCGTCGGCGGCCTGGAGCTGGACTTCGACCCGCGGCTGCACGACGAGGAGTTCGACCCGCGGCTCAACGGCCCGGAGTACGCGCCCTCCAACGCGGGCCAGCGCGGCGAGGACCGCAAGCTCGCGGCGATCGGCATCCGCATCGCCAAGGGCGTGACCATGCATGGCTTCGCCCTGAACTGTGACCCTGACAACACCTGGTTCGACCGGATCGTCCCCTGCGGCATCCGGGACGCGGGCGTGACCTCGCTCTCCAACGAGCTGGGCCGCCGGGTGACCGTGCACGAGGTGCTGCCCGTGGTGGAGCGGCGGCTGCGCGAGGTCCTGGCGGAGTCGGAGCCGCTGCCGCGAGCGGTCTGAACCGTTCGGGAACACCCCGGGTCCGGAGGGAATGACCCCTGGCGCCCGCGGGTTGTCCCAGCACGCAGACCACACCTCAATCACACGCGCAAGCCATTCGCGTAAACACGTATGAATTAACGGGCGTACCCTGGTGTCCGCCGAAGAATCGAAGCCATAGGGAGCCGGACGTGTCCGCAGTCGCACCCGACGGACGCAAGATGCTGCGCTTGGAGGTCCGGAACGCCCAGACCCCCATCGAGCGCAAGCCCGAGTGGATCAAGACCCGGGCGAAGATGGGCCCCGAGTACACCAAGATGCAGAACCTCGTGAAGGGCGAGGGCCTGCACACGGTGTGCCAGGAGGCGGGGTGTCCGAACATCTACGAATGCTGGGAGGACCGCGAGGCGACCTTCCTCATCGGTGGCGACCAGTGCACCCGGCGCTGCGACTTCTGCCAGATCGACACGGGCAAGCCCGAGGCGCTCGACCGCGACGAGCCGCGGCGCGTCGGCGAGTCCGTCGTGACGATGGACCTGAACTACGCCACGATCACCGGTGTCGCCCGTGACGACCTGGAGGACGGCGGCGCCTGGCTGTACGCGGAGACCGTGCGCCAGATCCACCGGCAGACGGCGGAGCGCGCGGACGGCCGCACCAAGGTCGAGCTCCTGGCCCCGGACTTCAACGCCGTGCCGGAGCAGCTGGAGGAGGTCTTCGCCTCCCGCCCCGAGGTCTTCGCACACAACGTCGAGACCGTGCCGCGGATCTTCCGCCGCATCCGTCCCGGCTTCCGCTACGAGCGCTCCCTCGAGGTCATCACCAAGGCCCGCGAGTACGGCCTGGTGACCAAGTCCAACCTGATCCTGGGCATGGGCGAGACCCGTGAGGAGATCAGCGAGGCGCTGCGCGACCTGCACGGCGCGGGCTGCGAGCTGATCACCATCACCCAGTACCTGCGCCCCTCGGTGCGCCACCACCCGGTGGAGCGCTGGGTGAAGCCGCAGGAGTTCGTGGAGCTCAAGCAGGAGGCCGACGAGATCGGCTTCTCCGGTGTGATGTCCGGGCCGCTGGTCCGCTCCTCGTACCGGGCCGGCCGCCTCTACCAGCAGGCGATCGAGCGCCGCAGCGTCACCCCTTCGGCGCAGGCGGTCTGATTCCGCTTCCCCGTTTCCCGCTTTCCCGGCGCGGCCGGTACCTCTCGCGAAAGCGGGCACGGTACCGGCCGCGTCAACGTTTCATAGGTGTTTGACCAATCGGTCATCCATTGGTAACACCGGTGAGTGACGATGACAGCACGCATCGCAGCTGTCCTCCCGTACGCCGCAGTGCCAGCCCCCCGCCGCTCTGTCTCATCCCATCCCGCCTCCGAGGGGACCACGACATGCAGGCCGCGCAGGTACGCGCCTCTTCCGCTCCGCCGTCCGCACTGCCCTCCACCCTTTCCGTACGGCCCCCCTCCGTCACGGGGGCCCTGCGGGCCCTGGAGAGTCTGCTGATGCGCCGGGGCCAGCGCACCGCCCGGCGGAACGCCTGGACCGCGGTGCTGGAGGACCGCCGCCGGGCCAAGGCCAGGCGCGAGGCGCAGCACCTGCTCGAGGCCGTGGCCGCCCCGGGTCCACAGGCCACGTAAACTTCGCCTTATGGCGAGGAAGGAAACACCTGAGAACCCGGGGCGGCTGAAGCAGATCGCCCTGACCTACAAGATGACCAAGAAGGTCGACCCCAAGGTCGGTCTCGTCGTCGCGGCTGTGGGCATCGTCACCTTCGGTGTGCTCCTCGCCATCGGCTTCTGGATCGACCACCCGGTCTACCTGGGCATCCTGGGCTTCCTGCTGGCCTTCCTCGCGATGGCGATCGTCTTCGGACGCCGCGCCGAGCACGCCGCCTTCGGGCAGCTGGAAGGCCAGCCGGGAGCCGCGGCCGCGGTCCTGGAGAACATCGGCCGTGGCTGGTCGACGACCCCCGCGGTCGCCATGAACCGTAGCCAGGACGTGGTGCACCGCGCGGTGGGCAAGGCGGGCATCGTGCTGGTCGGCGAGGGCAACCCCAACCGGGTCAAGGGCCTGCTGGCGGCCGAGAAGAAGCGGATGGCGCGCATCGTGACCGATGTGCCGGTGCACGACTTCATCGTGGGCGACGGCGAGGGCCAGGTGCCGATCAAGAAGCTGCGCACCACGCTGCTCAAGCTGCCGCGCGTCCTGCCGGGCGCGCAGGTCACGGTCGTCAACGACCGCCTGCGGGCGCTCGGGGACCTGCTGAGCAACATGCCGATCCCGAAGGGCCCCATGCCGAAGAACATGCGCATGCCGAAGGGCCGCTGAGACCCGTACGGCCCCGACAGACACCCGGAGGCGGGCGGAACCGAAAGGTTCCGCCCGCCTCCACTGTTTCTCACGTTCTCACGATCAGATGCGCACCTGGACGGACTTCGCGAAGCGGTCGTGCAGGCCGCGGCCGTCGCGGTCCCAGATGATCGCGGGGACGAAGAGGACGATCAGCACGCTGCGCAGCGCGACCCGGAGAGCGGGGAGACGGCCGCCGCCCTCGCCGACGACGCGCAGCCCGAGCAGCCGCTTGCCGGGGGTGCAGCCGACCGTACCCACCGTGACCAGGCTGAGTACGAAAAAGATCAACAGGGCCCAGTTGCCCGCCTGCTGGCCCTTGCCGTCGGCGAGGAACGCGTAGGCGATGAGCATGCACAGTGCCCAGTCGACGAAGACCGCCGCGATACGCCGTCCGGGCCGCGCGATCGAGCCCGGCCCGCTCTCCGGCAGCCCGAGGCGCTCGCCCCGGTACCCGAAGTCGATGCCCATGTCCTCGGCGGCCGCGCGCGGCCCGGAGAGCCATGAGCCCATTACTTGCCTCTTGTCCACCCGACAACGGTACTGCGACTGCTTTCGTTCACTTCCGTCCGGGTCCGTTATCAGCCGTTTCAGCCATGCTTCGGGGCGCGTTCCGGTTAACCTCGGCGAAACAAATGGGTCATGCTTGGGAAATCCCGCCTCTCTAGGGTCGGCGACAGCGCGGTACGGCACGGGAAGGCATGGGAACCCGCCGAACCTCTGCATGACCTGCATCTGCATGAACTGCGTATGGTCCGCGCCACCGAAGCAACCCCGACCGCTCGCGGCCGGGCTAGGAGGAGTTGGATGTTCCAGAACGGCGACGACGCCAAGAAGTTCATCGCGGACGAGGACGTCAAGTTCGTCGATGTCCGATTCTGTGACCTGCCCGGCGTGATGCAGCACTTCACCATCCCGGCGTCGGCGTTCGACCCGAGCGAGGAGCTCGCCTTCGACGGCTCCTCCATCCGCGGGTTCCAGGCCATCCACGAGTCCGACATGGCGCTCCGCGCGGACCTGTCGACGGCGCGCGTCGACCCGTTCCGCCGCGACAAGACGCTGAACATCAACTTCTTCATCCACGACCCGATCACCGGCGAGCAGTACAGCCGCGACCCGCGCAACATCGCCAAGAAGGCGGAGGCGTACCTGGCCTCCACCGGCATCGCGGACACCGCGTACTTCGGCCCGGAGGCGGAGTTCTACGTCTTCGACAGCGTCCGCTTCGAGACCAGCGCGAACCAGTCCTTCTACCACATCGACTCCGAGGCGGGCGCCTGGAACACCGGTGCGGAGGGCGACAACCGCGGCTACAAGGTCCGCTACAAGGGCGGCTACTTCCCCGCCCCGCCGGTCGACCACTTCGCCGACCTGCGTGCCGAGATCTCCCTGGAGCTGGAGAAGTCCGGCCTCCAGGTCGAGCGCCAGCACCACGAGGTGGGCACCGCGGGCCAGGCGGAGATCAACTACAAGTTCAACACGCTGCTCGCCGCGGCCGACGACCTGATGCTCTTCAAGTACATCGTGAAGAACGTCGCCTGGCGCAACAACAAGACCGCCACCTTCATGCCGAAGCCGATCTTCGGCGACAACGGTTCGGGCATGCACGTCCACCAGTCGCTGTGGAACAAGGGCGAGCCGCTCTTCTACGACGAGCAGGGCTACGCGGGCCTCTCCGACACCGCCCGCTACTACATCGGCGGCATCCTCAAGCACGCCCCGTCGCTGCTCGCCTTCACCAACCCGACGGTGAACTCCTACCACCGCCTGGTCCCCGGCTTCGAGGCCCCGGTCAACCTGGTCTACTCGCAGCGCAACCGCTCCGCCGCGATGCGCATCCCGATCACGGGCTCCAACCCGAAGGCCAAGCGCGTCGAGTTCCGCGCCCCGGACCCGTCCTCGAACCCCTACCTCGCCTTCTCGGCCCTCCTCCTGGCCGGCCTCGACGGCGTCAAGAACAAGATCGAGCCCGCCGAGCCGATCGACAAGGACCTCTACGAGCTCGCCCCCGAGGAGCACGCGGGCGTCCCGCAGGTCCCGACCTCCCTCCCGGCGGTCCTCGACGCCCTCGAGGCCGACAACGAGTACCTCCAGGCCGGCGGCGTCTTCACCGCCGACCTGATCGAGACCTGGATCGACTACAAGCGCACCCAGGAAATCGCCCCGATGCAGCTCCGGCCGCACCCGCACGAGTTCGAGCTGTACTTCGACCTCTAAGCCGCGCCTGCGGCCCGGTCGTGAGCCCCGTCACCGCTTCGGCGGTGGCGGGGCTCCGTCGTTCGTGGCCGGTCGGCCGGTGGGTGGCTCAGTGCCTGTCGATGGCGATCAAGGAGCGGACCATGCGGCAGGTCGTGTTGGACGGCGGGCGGACGCCGATCTTCTCGGCGACCAGGCGTATGCGGCGGTTGCGGGCCTGCTCGGGGCGGTCGACGCCGGAGTGGAGCAGGGCGATCGCCAGGCGCATGGCCTTCACCCGGCGGTTGTGCGACTCGTACCAGCCCCGTGGGAGTCCGGCGGGCAGGGGCTTCTTCGGCAGGGTCGGGACACTGGGCAGAATCGGTGACGGTGCTGCTGCGGCAGCCATCGGCATCCTCCTGACGCGGCGGGAAAGCCCTCGTTCGTTACCCCCCATTTTAGTGCGGGGCACTGACAATCGCCCGAGGTCAGCGGCCACTTGTCGGTGCCGGGCGGTACGGTGTGCGGCATGGAGATCTGGATCAATCCCGCCTGTTCGAAGTGCCGCGCCGCGACCGCGCTGCTCGATGCGGAGGGCGCCGAGTACACCGTCCGCCGCTATCTGGACGACGTCCCGGACGCCGCCGAGATCCGCGCCGTGCTCGACCGGCTCGGGCTGGAGCCGTGGGACATCACCCGCACCCAGGAGGCGGTGGCCAAGGAGCTCGGGCTGAAGGACTGGCCGCGTGACGCCACCGCCCGGGACCGCTGGATCACGGCGCTCGCCGAGCACCCCAAGCTCATCCAGCGCCCGATCATCACCGCGGACGACGGCTCGGCGCTGGTGGCCCGTACGGACGAGGCGGTGCGGGAGGCCCTGGCCCGGCGGAAGTGACGGCAGCAGCCCGCCCCGCCCCACCCCGTCCCGCCCGCTTCCATCGGGAAATCGCTCACCTGGAATCTATGCGGAAGTAACAAATTTTGATGAGATGTTGAC
>NZ_JAINFC010000340.1 GCF_020740835.1 Streptomyces sp. UNOC14_S4 | reverse complement strand
CCCCCCTCCCAGCCCTCCGCCGACGAGATGCCCGTCCCCGACCAGGAGGGTGGGACGGCCCCCGCATCCGTTCCGCCGCCGGTGTGCACGGTGCCCGCGCCGCTCGTGGAGCGCGGCGCCCAGATCCTGGCAGCCGTCTCGCACGGCGAACGCCGTCTGCGCCTGACCGGCCGCGAGGTCACCGCCCTGGCACCCCTGGCCGGGGACTGGCTCCAGCGAGGCGCCACCGCGACCGACATCCGCGAGGCCCTGACCCAGTGGCTGCCCGAGCCCGTCCGCTCCCCGGCCGGGCTGGTACGCGACCGCCTCACCCGCAAATGCCCGGAAGCGCCGACGCTCGCCGAGCAACGGGCGGCGGAGCAGAAGGCGACCGCCGCCCGGTCCGGGCCGCGCGTGGCGGAGATGCGTGAATGCGCGGGCGACCACGTGCAGCCACGCCTGTTCCGGCCGGCGGCCGACGAGGTCCTGTGCCGGGAATGCCGCTGCCACGCCGCCGAGCGAGCGGAGGAGACCAGCAGAGCCGTGGCGGCGGCCCGCCGGGGCGCGGCCGCAGCACGGGCGGCACTCCGCGGAACGGCACAGGCGTCGGCGTAAGGCTCAGAGAACGCGTGCGGTGACGATCAGGGTCCCGAGGTTCTCGGGGTCGGGGGCTTCCAGGACCCGTGCCTCGATGTCGAGGAAGCCGTGATGGAGGAGGATGCCTTTCCACATCTCCTCGCTGTACGCCCAGCGCTGCACCGGGAGGATCTTGCCGTTGAAGCCGTTGCCGTACATGCCCTGTGCGCCGTAGCAGCCCTCGACCGCGGGCGCCTGGGAGAAGACGAGGACGCCGCGCGGGTTGAGGCGTTCACGGATGACGGGCAGAAGGCGACGCGGGTCGGTGAACCAGAAGGCTCCCCAGATCGAGTAGACGGCGTCGAAGGTCTCGTCGGTGGTCCTGAGATAGTCCACGGCTTCCCGGAGGCGGAAGCGGGCGCCGGGGACGTCGCCCCATCGTTCGGCAGCGTGCTTGATCTGTGCCGGGGAGAGGTCCACGCCGGTGGCATCGCTCCCCTTGCGGGCCAGGTAGGCGACGTTGTCGCCGCACCCGCAGCCCAGTTCCAGGGCCTTGCCCGGCTGCTCCAGCAGCTCTTCGGCGGGCCCGTGGTGGTCGTACTGGGTCCAGCCGAACCCCTTCTCGACAGAGACCTCCACCGGCCCGATCTTCTCGACGGCCCCGGCCGCGTAGCGGTCCCAGTAGCTCGCAATGCTCATGCGGCAACGTTCCTCAGTGACTTGTTGGATAAGCATCCGCAGGGCCTCGTCGGCTCCCGCCGGCCACCGGCTCAGCCAGAAGGCGGCGGTAGAGGGTTTCTCTACTTCGGCGTAAGCACCCAGAACATGGGGCAGCACACATCATCTGTGCCTGACCAGACATGGGTCCAGGCCCGGCTGACGGCTGGGCCCGGAACAGAGGGAAGGGCAGACGTCAAGCGCTCTGGCGCTCGGCGGCCTGCACGGTGTGCCGGAGGAGAAGGGCAGTGGTCACTGGCCCGACTCCGCCAGGCACGGGCGTAAGCGCGGATGCCCTTTCCACCGCTCCGGGAGCCACATCGCCGACGAGACCGCCGTCCTGGGTGACGTTGGTGCCCACGTCGATCACCACTGCTTCCTTTCCCACGTGGTCAGCGGTGATGAGACCGGCCCGGCCGACCGCGGCCACCAGGGCGTCTGCGCGTTCGGTGACGGCCGACAGGTCGCGGGTACGGGAGTGGCAGACGGTCACCGTGGCGTCGCGGTTGAGGAGGAGGTGGGCGAGAGGTTTGCCGACGACGGCGGAGCGGCCGACGACAGTGACGTGGGCGCCGGAGAGCGGGATGCCGTGATGGTCGAGGAGTTCAATCACGGCCTCGGCGGTGGCGGGTGCGAAGACGGGGTGGCCGACGGCGAGGTGGCCGAGCGAGGCGGGGTTGGCTCCGTCGATGTCCTTGGCGATGTCGATCGACCCGGCGACGTCGTCCAGCCGGATGCCCTGGGGCAGTGGGGTCTGCATGATGATGCCGTGCACCGCCGGGTCGGCGGACAGGCTGCGCAACGTCTCCCGGAGGGCATCGGCGGAGGCGTCGGGGCCGCAGTCGAGGACGGCGCAGGTGATGCCGACCTTCGTCGCGGCCTTGGCGATGGAGGAGACGTACCAGGCCGAGGACTCGTCCTTGGTCGCGGTGACCACGGTCAGCCGGGGCGGAGTACTGGCATCGGTGAGGCGAGCGGCCCGGGTGGTGACGTCCGCGCGGATGGCAGCGGCGAGTTCCTTGCCGGAGAGGGGCTTGGCGGTCACCTGGTGATCTCCTTGCGCACGGTGGCAGTGATGTGTTCGGTGCGTTCGGCCAGCGCGTCCACCAGGGTGGCAGAGCGGAGCAGTGCGGTGCGGGCGTCGGGGTCCTTGATCCCGGACAGGTTGATCTCGATGTTCAGGCGCGCGGTCGCCGCCGCGGCCCGTGCCGCCTCGGCCGCCGCCCCGACATCGGTGATCACGTTGCGGTTGCCAATGGGCAGCAGCTTCTCGGCGAGCGCCACGACATCGGCGGCGCAGGTGATCGTGGCCTCGGCCGGGCGGGCGGCGTCGAGGAGGGCGGCGGCGATGGCGGCCGACCGGGCGGCCTTGGCCTCGTCGGTGTCCTTGGGAAGCTTGTACGCCTCGGTGACGGCGGTGAACGCAGCGGCGTCCTCGGCAGCGAGTTGCAGCGCGTGCCCACGCAGGGCGTCAGCCCGCTCCGTGATCAGCCCGACCGTTTCGCTGCGGTCCGTGTACTTCGGGCCGGTGGTGTAGCGGGCGACCATGCCCACCAGGGCGGCGGCCTGTGCGGCGTGCAGGGCGGCAGCGGCACCGCCGCCCGGAGCGGGTGTCCTGGCCGCCAGCTCGGTCAGATAGGTCTCGATGGTGTGATCACGCACGGGCGATCTCCTTCATGGAGGCTTGGTAGCCGAGGTACCGGGCGACGGGCTGGTCCAGCTCGCGGTAGCAGGTCGAGCCGTCGGCGATGGCCCAGCCGCACCCGGCAAGATAGCGGGCCGCCGCCCCGGCTTCTCCCGCCGAAAGCTCCCCCTCAACGCGCCGCACCGTCTCCAGTTCCTTCCGCAGGAGAGCGGCGGCCTGATCCAGGTGCAGCACAATACGGCCGCTGCCGGACAGGGCGACGGCGCGGTGGCGCAGGAGAAGGGCGAGCAGGTGCCGGGCGGCGATCGCGTCCACCTGCGCCTGCGGACGGCGCAGCCACGCTTCCCGGACGATGCGGTCGGCGACGAGGACGCCGGCGGCCCAGGGCGCCCAGGGTTCGCGGCAGTTCCCCAGCATGCCGAGCGCTTCGAGGTCGGCACGCAGTTCGGCGATGACAGCGACCAAGCGCCGCCCGCGGACGGACACGGACAGTTCCGCGATGGGCCCCTGCCGGTGCCCCCATTCGTGGGCGAGGAAGGCCAGTTGCCGAAGTTTGCGCAACGGGAAGGCATGCGTGCCCTCGTGCTGGTCATCGATGAGCGGCAGGACACGGTCGCGGAAGAGCGCGGTCAGCCGGTCGAGGAAAACAACCCCGAAGGACTGACAGGTCGGCCGCGAGGTGACGGCGAGCTGCTCGGGAAAGAGAACGGCGCCGCCGGAGGCGCGGGCGGTGAACGCCTTCGACGCCGCCATGATCTCCCCGAACGTCAGGACTTGGCCTTGCGTGTCACACGGCGGGAAGGCCCGGGGCATCACCGCGCGCTCGGCGGTGAAAGCCACGGCCTCGAGGCCGTAGTGCCCCGGCCATGGACCGCCGGGCACCACCATGCGGGCGACCAGGACGTTCACCGCGTCCTCATGCACGGTCAGCCGATGGGCGACGGCGTCCGAGCGCAGACCGCTCAGCGGCTGCGGCCCGCAACGGTGGAAGTCCTCATACGCCAGGGCGACATGATCGAGGACGGCAACAGGGGCACCGGCCAGGGCACGCGGCGTGCGGGCATCCTGGCAGCGTGTGTCGGGGCCGGTGAGGTTATCGGCGTCCACGGCCGAGACGAGCACGGACGCCCAATCGGTGAAGTCGTTCACCTTCGCTTCTTCCTCTGCGGAAGCCGGTCAATCGGTTGCCTGCGAAAACGCCTCTGCAAGCGGGGTGTCCCCGGGCCGAGCGGGCACGAGGACAGACAGGGGCCACGGGGGTTTACGGACGATCGTGATGCCGTGCTCGTCACACCGGTACACGCCCGCGCGGACCGGTCTCAGGCGGTGGCCGCCATGCGGGCAAAGCATGTCATCGGGCCCAAGGCTGGGCCTGGCCACGCTCACCACTGCACCGTCCGGTGCATGCTCGACCAGTGCGCCGCCCGCTGCCGGGCAATCCGCGTCTCGGCCATGACGTCACCGCTCCTGACCGCCTGGGCGAGGTCGGCGTCGATCCGGCAGCAGGACAGACAGGTCGGTCCCGGCGCGTCGGGCGGGGCAACGTAGCCGGAGCCCGGCCCCGGGCCGTGGGGGGTGGTCACCACGTACCGCCAAGCCCGTTCCAGATCCGGCCGGTCAGCTTTCATCACGCGCTTCACCCTCCCTGCTCCGTGCGTGCCGACCGAGCTCGGCGCCTTCGGGAATCCCGGGCGCCCCCTGCTCGCGCCAACGGGCTGTCTCGTCCTCGGGCACACGAGAGATACCGGACAGGTGGGCGAACAGCTGCCCGGCAAGGACCCACCACTGCGCAGGATCGCCGTAGTAGACGTACTCCTCCCTGTCCGAATCAACCTGCCCCGTGCTGCGGCAGAGCTCGTAAAAATGGCCGTACACCCCGGCAACCGCGTGATCCCGCACACGGACCAGCGCGTGACTGCGACGCAGGGCCGGGCACAGGGGCGGGGCCTCGACCGCGCACCGGCGGCAGACCGGAGGCTGCACGGTCCGCTCCACGGCCTGCGGGAAGGACCCCTCGACGCCTGCGGTGTCCAGAAGCCACAGCGTGCCGTCGACGCTGTGGTCGGCCGGCCCGCCGCAGACCTGGCAGAGCCAGCGACGCATGCACCGGCGCTGACGCTGCGAATGCACATAGCCGAACTGCGGCGTCCCCTTGCCGGGCGCCAGGCCGCGGTTGGTCCACAGGACCCCGCGCTCGTCACGGTCCTGAACGTTCTCCCCGCCGAGGAACGTGATCCCGGTACCCGCCCGGTTGCGGATGATCGCCGCTGTCCTGCGGGTCTCCCCGCTCCACGCGGTGATGTACGGGACGGTCAGGGGCCTGCGGACCGGCGCGTGCGGACCGGTTGACATCGTGCGGGCGGACGACATGGTGTCGGAGATGGTCACAGCCAGCCCCCGGCACGGCTACGGGAAGCGGCGTTCACCTCGGCGAGCCGGGCCCGCAATCGTTCGGCCACCGGCACGGCCCCGGGACGGGGCAGATGGGTCAGCTGATTCGGTCGTTCCACAGCGACGCCGTTCTCACAGACGACGAACACCCGCCTGCCCTGGTCACGGTCTCCGGGGTGCCCCGGGTTGGAGTGCGGCCGCGTTTCCCGGCTGGGCTCACTCACGGCGCGTTCAGGCAGTACACGGGGGCCAGCAGGACCCCTCCTTCCCCGGCCCGCAGGTTGACGCGCTCGCGGCCCGTCCGAGGAGGGGGAGCAGGGTACAAGAGACGGGCCAGGGAAATCCTGAGTCATGCCGACCACACTGGACCGGTTGACCGGTCCAGTCAAGTCAAATGCTCGGATTCATTGGGTAGTTGTCCACCCGCTCCCAGAGATCGGAGGGCGTCAGCCCTTCTTCGCATACCAGTGCGCATCCCGCCTCGTCGTAGGCGACATGCAGATCGATCACGACGGCCAGGGGCTGGGCCCGGTCGAACCATTCGGCCTCTTCTGCCCTAGCAAGCCGGACAGTTGTGACGTCGATCCCTCTGACCGGCCGCCGTCCGGACTCACGCGCCACGTAGTTGGTGGTGCCCTCGATGATCGGCCCCTTTTGCGCCAGACGAAGGCAGCGATCGGCCACGTCCGGCGGGAACCAGGCAGTCACTCGCGAAAGCGGCGCCCCATCGTCAAGGAGAACGAAACGATCCCTCCTCAGGGCCGATTCTCCGGGGCGGAGTCCGAGAGCGTCGCGAACCCTGTCGGGCGGGACCTCCCGGTTCGGAGTTCCGAGCCTGCGGAAGGGGCGACCGCCGGTCACCCGCGTGGTGTTGACGCGCCTTCCGCCCGCCGGCCTGGCCAGGGGCACATCCGTCACCCGGAAACCCAGGCCTTGCCGCGACACGACCACACCATCAGCACGCAGCACATCCAGGGCCTTGTTGACCGTGGCCCTGGACACACCCCACTGCTCGCACAGGTCTCGACTGGACGGCAGGAGGTCACCGGGCCTGAACTCACCCTCGGTGATCCGCCTGCGCAAGGAATCAGCGATCTGTTCATACTTCAGCGTGGGCATTGTCTATCGCTCCGAATCTCTGGACAGGTTGACCGGTCAGGGGACAGCATGCCTCCATGACTCCTGTGCCCGAAGTCGCCCCCGAGATCATCGCCTTCTACACCGAGGGATTCGACGAGGCAACGCGGCTGACCTCTTCCGCCGACGGCAAGCTGGAGCTGATCCGCACACAAGAACTCTTGCGCCGCCACCTCCCAGCGGCGCCTGCAAGCATCCTGGACGTTGGCGGAGGGCCCGGTGCTCACGCGCGGTGGCTGGCCGCCGACGGCTACAACGTCCATCTCATCGACCCCGTGCCCCGCCACGTCGAGGTGGCACAGCAAGCCGGGTGCACCGTAGAGCTTGGCGACGCACGGAAGCTCAGCGCCACCGATCACTCCTACGACGTCGTACTCCTCCTGGGACCCCTCTACCACCTGCTCGATCGAGAAGACAGGCTCCAGGCCCTGGCCGAAGCCCGCCGAGTTCTGAAGCCAGGGGGGTTGTTCGCGGCTGCGGCGATCAGCCGCTATGCCTCTTTGTTCGAGCACACGGCAACCACTTGGCTCGATCGCGAACGAGTCCATGACGCGGTGAAGGACATCCTTTCCACCGGACGGCACGACCCGGGGCGAAAGGGTTTCACAGCTGCTTACTTCCACACCTCCGACGGCCTTGCGAACGAGTTGCGCCTCAGCGGCTTCGAAGAGGTGAACGTCTACGGCGTCGAGGGGCCGACGTGGTCTCTGCTGAAGGCCACTGAACAGCACACAGGCAACAACCTGGCCGACACGCCGATGTTCCGCGCTGCGCTGACGGCGGCCCGCATGGCGGAACCGTATCCGGACCTCTTGGCTGCCAGCTCTCACATGCTGGCCATCGGGCGCCCCTGAGACTCCTGGCCCTGCGAGACGACTTCGGCGCACTCATCCGTGATGGTCGCGTCGCTGCGCTGAGCGCCGAAATCGCTGCTCTGGACCGTGCACGATGAGAGGGGTTGGCTTGTCGGAGAACAAGGGCGCGCAGTTGTTCCGTGAGGCATGGATTGCCGGAGTGCATGCGCACTTCCCGGGAGAGCCGAAGGCCGGCTACGTCACACCCTGGGAGGACACACCGGAGTGGGAGCGCTCCGCGGCGGGAGCGGTACACGACCAGGTCCGTCAGTTCCTCCAGCTCAGTGACGGGCATGCTGCGCGGCTGTCCCGCGAGCAAAAGAGCCGGTTCGTCGCACTCTGCTGGACAGCCCAGATGTACAAGCACTTCACGAATCCGAAGCCCGGCTACGTCGCCGACTGGGCGGAGCTGCCGCCTTGGCAGCAGGAGACCGATGCGGACGTCTTCGAGGCCATTGAGAAGTCCTTGAGCTGAACAACGAAAGCCACGTCCCGTGGGCCGACCACGCGGCCGGTCTGCGAGGACGTGGTTCTCTGCGAGTTCAGGTGGCTTGCCGAAAGGCTGAGAGCAACGCCTACCTGTGAGTGAGGACATCATGAGGATCGGCATCACCGGCCACCGCGGCCTGCCCGACGAGGTCGGCGGTCGAGTGCGTAGCACGCTCGCGGACGCGATCCGGCAGTATCCGCCCAGCGGCCTGGTAGGGGTGAGCTGCATCGCCGACGGGCCCAACGCCTGGTTCGCCCAAGCCGTGCTCGACCACGGCGGCCGCATCGAAGTCGTCATCCCGGCACAGCGCTACCGGGACGGCCTCCCCGACTGGCACCACGAGCCCTACGACGCACTCCTCCGCCAGGCTTCCGACATCCACCACACAGGAATCAGCGAATCCGACTCACAAGCCCACATGTCCGGCAGTGAGCTTCTCGTCGGCCTGGTCGACGAGGTCCTCGCCGTCTGGGACGGCCAGCCCGCGCGGGGGTATGGAGGCACAGCCGACGTCGTCGCCTACGCACAGCGCACCGGCGTGCCCGTACGAGTTCTCTGGCCGGAAGGCGCCACCAGGGACTGAGCCATCAGGACGACCCGAGGAAAGGCGACCGAGAACGTCCATCTGCTGCCCCCTTGGTCGTACGACCAATGCATGGTCGGCGGTTTCGCCCGCGGCGGCCCGGCGCGCGGGCCCGGCCGTGTCACGGTTCCCCGCTCCCCCTG
>NZ_JAINFC010000034.1 GCF_020740835.1 Streptomyces sp. UNOC14_S4 | reverse complement strand
CCGCCGGGCCGTCGGAGGGGGGCCGGTGGGGTGGTCGGTCGGTGGCCCGGGTGGTCCCCGGGCCGGGTGACGGTCCGCCCCGGCGATGTGTTGTGCCGCGTCGCGCCCGGAATGATCATTTCAGCCGGGCATGGGCAGTTCACGCGAGTTTATGCAGTCCACGTGGTTCATCTGGTTCATGTGATTCATGCGGTTCGGTTGGTTCATGACGAGCGGATGTGGGGGGATGACGGTGACGTCGTCGGTGGGGAACGGGCCCGCGGGCCTCGGCGGCAGGACCGTGATGGTCACGGGGGCTTCCAGCGGGATAGGCGCGGCGGCCGCGCGGCTGTTCGCCGCGCAGGGCGCGCGGGTCGTCCTCATGGCCCGGCGGGAGGACCGGCTGCGCGAACTGGCCGCGCAGCTGCGCAAAGAGGGCGGTACGGTGGCGCTCGCACCGGGCGATGTGACCGAACCGGCGGATGTCGAACGGGCCGTGGCCACGGCCGTGGACACGTTCGGCTCGCTGGACGCGGCGTTCAACAACGCGGGCTGGGGCATGATGGCCACCCCGCTGCACGAGCTGGACGACGAGGTGTACGACCGGATCATGGACGTCAATGTGCGCGGGGTCTGGAACTGCCTGCGCCATCAGATCCCGGTGCTGCTCGACCAGGGCACCGGCGGCGCGATCGTCAACACCTGCAGTACGGCGGGGCAGTTCGCGACCGGCGCGGTCGCCCCTTATGTGGCGGCCAAACACGCGGTCCTCGGGCTGACCCGGGCCGCCGCGGCCGAGTACGGTGACCGGGACATCCGGGTCAACGCGCTGATGGTGGGCACCACGCGCACCGAACTCGTCGAGCAGGCGCTGCTGGAGACACCCGGGCTGGAGGAGGCCGCCGTCGCCCGCGCCGTCCAGAAGCGGATCGCCGACCCGGAGGAGGTCGCCCGTGTCGCCGTCTGGCTCTGCGGCCCTGACGCGTCGTTCATGACCGGGGCCGCCGTCCCGGTGGACGGCGGCTGCAGCGCGGTGTGAGCCTGCCCGGAGTGCCGGGCGCTCCGTCAGGCCTCCTCGGGCTCCCTCAGGCCCCTTCCGTGCGCTTCGTCGCCGGGAGCACCGCCTCCCACATCCGGGCGATCACCTCCGACACCGCGCCCGCCCGGGGCTTTCGCGTGCTCGTGCGCAGTCGCGTGCGCAGGTCCGCCTCCGCGCCGTGCACCAGGTAGACGGCGAGTTTCAGGAGGATCGAGGGGTCGGCCGGGCCGTGCGGCTCGGTGTCCGCCGCGCGGATCAGCTCGTCCTCGACCGCCGCCGACCACGCGGCGGTCCAGGTCGTCGCGGATCCGTTGCGATCGTGGTCCAGGCGGGCGGCCGCGCGCACCGCTACGTCGTCCTCCAGACAGCGCACCACCGCGACCGTCATGGCGACCGCGGACCGCAGCGGCCCGGCCCGGCGGTCGACCTGTCGCAGCGCGTGCCGGGTCACCGCCACGCCCTGCGCGTGCACCGCGTCCGCGAGTTCCTCCTTGGAGACGAAGTGGAAGGTCACGGCGCCTATCGAGGTGCCCGCGGCCCTGCTCACGCGGGCCAGTGACGTCGCGGCGTATCCGTTCCGGTCGAACTCCCCGGCCGCGGCGTGGATGAGGGCTTGCCGTGTGCGGGCGGCTCGTTCCTGCATCACGTTGACCTTTCGTCGGCACGCACGCCTTCGCGCGGCGGGGGCTGTGTGGGGCCGGCCGCGTCCGCGCGGCGGGGCGTCGGCGCAGTTCCGGGGCGTAGAAACGGTAAACAAGTACCCAAGTGTCCGCAAAAAGTCGAGGGTTCGCGGACCTGCCCCAAGGGGCGGAGCGGCTCGTTCCCCCAGTGGTCCGGGCGTCCGGCCCAGGGTATGACGCGGTGGGCTCCGAATACAAAAAAGATAACTATCACTATGCTTTGTGTCCTGAAGTGGTCGGGAACGACCGGGATTCGCGCGTCGTGACGGCGCCCGTGCGGGCGGGAGCGAGGGTGGTGCGCCCCGGGCCGCCGCGCCGTCGGTGCGGTCGCCCGGTCCGCTGCGGCCGGGGCGCTGTCCGCCGCGGAGCCGACCCGCACGCGTGCCCACGGTGGTTGTTGAAAAACATAAGAACTACTATTATTTAGCTTGCTCGGCGAGGGCCCGCGGCAGCGGCGCGGCCGGGGTGGCCACGGCCCGCCCTCGCCCCAACTGGCCTTTCGGAGGGGGAGAAATGGCTTTGTGGGAGACAGCGCGTGAAGTGGTCGGTGCGGGGGCGCGGGGGGTGTCACGGCCTGCGGTCCCGCCACTGGGGAAGGCGGCCGAAGGGCTCGCGGTCCGCGTCCTCGTGGTCGACGGCGACACCGCCGTGGCCGAGTCGAGGGTGCGCTACCTGCTGCGGCAGGGGTACTCCGCGGTCAGCGTCGACAGCGGAGCGGAAGCGCTGCAGGCGCATCAGCACGCGGACGTGGTCGTGCTCGACCTCGACCTTCCCGACATCGACGGCTTGGAGGTCTGCCGGTCGATACGGGAGGACGGGGGCAAGCCGGTCATCTCGGTGACCGCCCGCGACACCGAACTGGACCGGGTTCTCGCCCTGCAGGCCGGGGCGGACGACTGCGTCGTCGCCTCCTGCGGTGCGCGCGAGATGGCGGCGCGCATCGAGGCCGTACTGCGCCGGGCCCACCCCCGGCCGGAGCCGACCCGGAGCATCTCCGTCGGCCCGCTCCGTATCGACGGCAAGACCCGTGAGGTCCGCCTGCACGACGGGCTGGTGAACCTCACGGCCAAGGAGTTCGAGCTGCTGCACATCCTGGCCGCGAACCCCGAAAGCGTCATATCCCGCAAGGAGTTGATGGACAGGGTGTGGGACACCAGCTGGGCGGACTCCAGCCGGACCATCGACACGCATGTGAGCAGCCTGCGCGCGAAGCTCGGCGCCAGCACCTGGGTCATCACGATCCGCGGTGTCGGCTACCGCATGGGGCACGGATGAGCCCGCGTGTACCGGGCCGCCGGGCCGCAGGGGAATGCCGAAGGAAGGTCACGGCGGTGTCCTCCGTCGAAAGACTCGGTCCACGTATGTGGATTCATCGTGGCGGTGTGCGTCCGCGGCGGCCAGATTAGTGCGGATGTGACGCCGGGTGGTGGCTCGCCGGTCGAATTGATGGACAGCCGACGTGTGCCTTGCGTTCGCTTCGCCGGCTTCACACTGCTTGACAATTACTGACGAAACCCCGACGTCAGCCGCTTGACGGGCGTTATTCGGGGAAGGAAAGCTGGTCATCGCCGGGGGAGAATTCCCCGGGAGTACCCGGAATACCCGGGACACCCACCCGGCACCATGTTCCGGATATTCCGGACCGAAAGAACCGGAAGAACCGGAAGAGGGGGTGCGGGCGATGGTCCGGTCGGGAAGCGGGGGCAGGGCCCCGCCTCACGAGCCGTGGAATGCCATGGAATCAGGAACGGGCGAGGAAATCAGGAACGGGCGAGCTTCTTCGCCAGGTCGGCATCCCCGATGTACTGCCCGAGCTCCTCGATGAGCCGGCCGATGCGCTCCTCGTCGCGCTTGTAGTGGGTCCACTTCCCGACGCGCGCGGAGCGGACGAGGCCCGCGCGTTCGAGTACGGCCATGTAGGCGGAGACGGTGGACTGCGCGAGTCCGGTCTTGGCCTGGATGTGACTGACGCAGACGCCCACCTCGTTGACGGGGAAGTGCTCCTCGGGGGCGCGCAGCCACTGGAGCACCTGCAGGCGCACCGGGTTGGCCAGCGCCTTGAGCGCTTCGATCAGCGGCGTGACGTCGTCTGTCGTGGGCGTGTCAGGTGTCGTCATGGATCCTTCCGGGGCGGACGCAGGACCGGTTCTGATCCATCGATGATAGGCGATGCGTTGCGCCGCCCGGGAGGCGGCCGTCGCTGCCGCCGGGGGCCTCCCGGGGCTCCCGCGGCTCTTGCGGACCGCCGGGCGACCGGCTTGACACATCGCATCGATCTTCTGCGATACTTCGATTTATTCGTGTTCGGCGCGGCACGGTCCCGTACCGCATGCCACTGCAACGGAGGGTTTTCACATGCCTATCGGGCTCATCGCCCTGGCACTGGGGGGCTTCGGTATCGGCCTCACCGAATTCGGGATCGTAGGCCTGCTGCCCGAGGTGGCAGACGACTTCGACGTCTCCGAAGCGGTCGCCGGGTATCTGATCTCTGGCTATGCGCTGAGCGTCGCGGTCGGTGCCGTCGCGCTGACCGCGGCCGTCGCCCGCTTCGACCGCAAGAAGGTCCTGACCGGCCTGATGGTGCTGTTCGTCGTGGGCAACCTGATCTCCGCGGTCGCCCCCACCTATGAGCTGCTCATGGTCGGCCGTGTCGTCGCGGCCCTGTGCCATGGAGCGTTCTTCGGTGTCGGTGCCGTCGTCGCCTCCGACATGGTGGCGGAGAACAAGAAGGCCAGCGCCATCGCGCTCATGTTCGGCGGCCTGACCGCCGCCAACGTCCTGGGTGTGCCGCTCGGCACGTTCGTCGGCCAGCAGTTCGGCTGGCGCGCCACGTTCTGGGCGATCACCGTCATCGGTGTCATCGCGCTGATCGGTATCCAGGTTCTGGTGCCGCAGACCGCCCCGCCCGGCCAGACCAGCCTGCGCGGCGAGCTCGCGGTCTTCCGCCGCGGCCAGGTCTGGGTCTCCCTCGTGCTCAGCATCCTCGCCTTCGGCGGTGTCATCGGCGGCTACACCTACATCGCCTTCACGCTCACCGAGGTCAGCGGGTTCGCCACCAGCACCGTGCCGTGGCTCCTGGTCCTGTTCGGTGTGGGCACCTTCATCGGCAACTTCGTCGGCGGCAAGGCGGCCGACAAGTCCCTCAACGCCGCGCTGACCGGCATCATGGCGGTCCTCACCGTCATCCTGGCCGCCTTCGCCCTCACCGCGGAGAACAAGGTCGCGACCATCGTCTCGCTGCTGCTGATGGGCACCATCGGCCTTGCGGCGGCGCCCGGCCTGATGGTCCGGATCATGAAGTACGCCCAGGACGCGCCCACCATGGCCTCCGGCGCCAATGTGGCCGCCTTCAACGTCGGCAACGCGCTCGGCGCCTGGCTCGGCGGCATGACCATCGCCGCCGGCTTCGGTTTCGTCTCCCCGCTGTGGGTCGGTGCCGGGCTCGCCCTCGCCGGACTCGTCGTCGTGGCGGGCGGCTCCCTGGGCCGCCGGTCCGCCGCGGCCACGGACGCTTCGGTGAGCGCCGCCCCGCGTGCGGAAAAGGTCGAGGCCGGGGTCTGACGGCGGTACGGCCGGACGCGGCGCTCTGCTGAACGCGCAGCAGCGTACCCCCGCATGAACAACCCCCATAAACGGCGCACCCCCCGCCGAATGAATCAGGGCCGAGGGACCTACGGGTCTCCTCGGCCCTGATTTTTTTGTGGCACCTGCGCCCGTACCCGTACCCGCCCGTTCCGTTTGACAATTCCTCACGGTCCCTCACCGTCCCTTGAAATCGGCTGAAGCCCGTTTCGCCCGCCCTGCAAAGGCGTAAAGAATTCTGTAATGGAATGCATGGAAACGTGCTGAAAAGCAGGACAGGATTGTCTCGCGACCCGATGGAATCCGGTGAAGCCCGATGGGATCCGACGGGAAGTGCCGGACGTATTCCGGAGGAATGTTTCCTCGGGAATGCAGTCCTCCGCGCCCGAAGACGAGCGCGTGACGCACCGCGACGGAATACGACGGTGTCTTCCGTCTCCGCACAGCCCAACGCGAGAAGGCGAGCACGTGTCCACCTCCAGCTCCAGCTCCCACGTCAACCCGTCCCCGACCACCGCCGACCGCCCCGCACTCGTCGAGGACATCCTCAGCACCAAGGACCGCGTACGCGCGGCCGGATTCTTCCCCGGTCTCGGCAGCCGGGCCTCCTACCAGGGCCTCGGTGCCTTTCTCCTCGACTCCGGCGTCCCCGGGGTCACCGCGGTCTACCGCGAGGCGGCGCGGGCCCTCGGTTTCCCGCACCGGCCCGACCTGCTGCTCACGGCAGCCGAGAACCTGCCCGAGGGGAAGATGGAGCGGCAGGGCTTCATCGGGGTGTCCCTGCTGGTGCACAGCCTCGCCCTGGACGCCTACCTGCGCGACCGGGCCGAGAGGAACGGCACCCCGCTCGGCTTCGTCGCGTACACCGGTGAGAGCTTCGGCATCCTGACGGCCGCGGTGGCGAGCGGGTCCTTGTCCGTCGCCGACGGCGTCAAGATCGCCCAGGCGTTCACTCCACTGATGCTGCTGGCGGCCGGCGCGCAGAGCACCGACGAGACGTTCGCCCGGAACATCGCCTGCTATCTGCCCGCGTCCGTCCGGCACACCCCCCTGGTGGCGGAGCCGTTCCACGTGGTCGCGGTGAAGGCGCCGAACGGGGACGACCTCGCGGCGGCCCTGGACCGCATCCACGCGGCGTACCCGGTCACCGATGTCGAGCTGCACAAGACCTACTCGCCGGTGCAGGCGAACGTCTACGTCCGGACCGGGGTCAAGGACGGGTTCGACCGGTTCGTCGCCGGCCTCCCGCAGGTGACCACCCGGGAGCTGAAGGACCCGACCGTCTTTCTGGCCCACTCCGCGCGGATGCGCCCCGCACGCCAGGCGCTGGACCGGTTCCTCGACATCAACCACATCCGCTTCGAGGAGCCCCGCGTCCCCGTGGTGTCCAACCACGACAGGTCCCTGCTGACCACCGCGGCCGACGTCCGCCAGGGCATCCTCGCCATGACCGACCAGGTCATGGCGTCCCGGGACACCTGCGAGACGCTCAACAGCCTGGACGCGGACATGGTGCTGGAGCTGGGGGTGGGCAACAAGTCCGTCCAACTGCTGCGGGACAACGACATCGCCGCCCCCGTCATGGCCTATACGGGCAGCCGCGCGGACACCGACCGGCTGCTGCGCGTCGTCGACGCGGTGGACGGCCTGCTGTGGCAGCTGGAGAAGCTGTACGCCGTCGGGGACGCGCCGGAGCACGGGCACTACGACGCCTTGCGGGAGCTGTTCCGCCTCGCCGCCGAGAGCGACTTCTGCGACGAGTACGTCTCCCGGGTCTTCGGACGCATCATCACCGCGGAGATGTTCTGCCCCCACCGTGAGGGCTCGCCCGCGTTCTACGCGCTGCTGGAGGTCTTCCAGCACACCCGGAACCACCGCGAGCACATCGCCGTGGACCGGGGCGAACTGGCCGTCAAGGCACGGCTGAAGAAGCGGATCACCGGTGAGGACCCCGCGCTGCTGGGCAAGGCCTACGTCGAGCTGCGTGTCATCGACCACGCGGGCGACGCCGAGACGAGGACCGTGGACACCTACCGCCCGGAGGTGACCGTCCTGCACTTCGACGGACTCGCCGCCCTCGGCGAGGCGGAGCCGGCCCGCGGGACCCGGCTGCTGCTCGACAGTCAGCCGGCGGCGCTGGAGGCGTACGACCAGATGCTCGAAGCCCTGGACGGCGACGGCATCCCCGAGGTGGACCACCGCATCGTCTACCAGTATCTGCTGTACCGCACCCTCGACCGGAACCGGCCCGCGCTGTTCGCCCAGAGCGACCACTACCTGGAAGGCGGCGACGCGCTGGGCTGGCTGGTCGCCCTCGCCGTCTCCGGCGCGGTCTCGCTGGCCGACGTGGTCACGCTGTACGCGGCGCGGCTGCGGGACGACGCCGTGGAGCGGATGCTGGCCGGCCTCACCCACGCCGCGATCCCCGTCGTGTCGCCCGAGGGCGTGCCCATCCAGTCCAGGAAGGACCTGGCGGACGCCACCCGCGCGGTGCTCCGGGGCCGTGCCCTCGACACCGAGGTGCGGCGCATCCACCTGAACGGCAACTGCCAGATCGTCGCGCTCGGTTCGGACCTGGACGTCCACGCCGTCGACGCCGGACCGCACCACGCGCGCGTCATCCGTGTCGCGGAGCCGGCCGAGGCCTGGCGCAAGCGGCTCAACCCGGCCCTGGACGCGTTCGAGTACGACTGTGTTCTCGCGCTCACCAACGAGAACGAGTGCGTGCTGGAGAACGCCCGCAGCCGCCGGATCCTCTCCAGCACCGTCTACGCCTACATCGACAGCGGCGAATCGGTCGTCAGCTTCGGCAAGGGCGGCAGCGAGTCCATGACGATCTTCGTCCGGAAGGAGGGCGAGGAGCACATCACGGTGCGCAAGATCCTGAGCGAGGCGCTGACCACCGCGCAGTGGAACCGGGACGGCGACGGCGTGATGCTGCCGCCGTTCGCGAAGGCCAAGAAGCAGGCCGAGTACCTGCGGGCCCTGCCCGAACCGGTGCGCAGCCACTTCCCCCAGGTCTTCACCACCCTGGAACGGGAGATCCCCGTCCCGGCCCATCTGCGGCGCGACGGCCGTACCACCGGCATGGAGGTCATCTACGAGATGAGCTACGTGGAGGGGGAGGAGGTCAGCCGGTTCGTCGAGAAGCACACGCCGCCCCCCGCGGTGGTCGCCCGCCTCTACGAGCAGGTCATCCGCGTGCTGAACGACAACGTGCACAGCGTCGGCCGCGTCCTGGCGCCGGGCGAGACGCTGGACGTCTCGTACTTCAGGAAGATCGAGGACCGCCTCGACCTGTGCCGCCGCACCGCGCCGCTGACCTTCAACGCGCAGCTGCTCGACACCGAACGGATCGTCATCAACGGCGTCTCCTACCTCAACTCCGCCGCCCTGCTGCGGCGGTTCAGGGAGGACCCCGGATTCCGCGAGATCCTGGAGCCCGCCTTCCACTCGCTCGTCATGGGCGACACGAACACCGAGAACATCAAGATCTCCGACAGCGGTCCGCTGCTGCACGCCCAGCGGGTGATCGAGTCCGGGGCGCCGCAGGAGTCCGTCGACGCGGCGCTGGCGGCCATCACCCCCGCCTCGCTGGGGATCAAGTTCCTCGACCCGCGGGCGATCGGCTACAAGACCGACGGCGCGGACACCCGCGACGACGCGATGTACGACAACAAGCCCTGGCACAACTCCATCGGTCACTACGACGAGATCCACTTCGAGCAGTTCACGATGAACGTCAGCGTCGGTGAGGGGCGCACCCCCAGCGTCGACATCGCGTTCCTGGAGGGCAACCCGTACCAGCAGGCGTACCGGGTGCGGGATGTGGTCGCGGGCGGCGGCACGGTCGACCACCGGGCGCCCGAGGGCATGGAGGACTACTTCGCCCCCGTGATGACGGCCGCGCTCGGCCTGGACGACCCCGAGTCGGAGTACCTGCGGGACGACCCCTACTGGCTGATCCGGTTCGTCTTCATGATGGGGCAGCACTTCACGGCCATGCCGCCGTTCCACTTCCAGAAGGAGCTGGACGGCACGCTGATGGACACCTACCAGACCCAGCGCCGTCCGGTGGCGATCTACTGCGAAGGCATCAAGTGGCTGAACTGGGCCCTTCAGATGCTGGAGGGCACCAGGACCGAGTTCCTCGGCATCCAGACGCCCCTTCGCTACTACGCCCGGCTCGGCTAGCGAGCCCCGCGCACTTCCCCGCCGGTCGCCGGCAGGCACGGCCGTGCCTGCCGGCGACCGGCCCGGCCCACGAACACCCACTCTGCAGAAAGCCTTCGCATGACCATGCCCATCACCTCCGCCCCGTTCCCGGTCCCGGTGGACGGCCTGCGGCACCTGTCCAACGAGACCCGTATGATCGCCACCCCGTGGAGCCGCATGGTGCGCGGTACGGGCCTGGGCCAGTACCCGGTCGCGTACGACCCCGCCGCCGCCGCGCGGATCCGCCACACGTTCGCCCTGCTCGCCGGGAAGGGCGCCGACCGGAGCGCCTACACCCGGTTCTCCCGGCTGCTCACCGACCTCGTCCTCGACGTCGTGGACCCCGCCCGAAGCCTGCGCCGCGAGGACCTGGCGAAGGCCGTCGGCCCGATCCTGGACACCGTCCGTGCCGAGGAGAACCCGTACTTCCGGCTCATGGCGGGCTGCATCCTGATGGACGCCTTCGCCAAGCTGCGCCTGGACAAGGCCCTGCTGGTGAACGCCGACACCGACTTCCCGGCGGAGATGCTGGCCGTCGCCGACACCATCGAGCCGGACCGGATCAAGGACGAGAACGCCGGACGCCACGGCCACTACGAGAAGCTGTCCGCCTACTCCGCCGTCTTTCTCGCCTTCGGCCAACTCGGCCTGAAGGAGCGACTGGTGGCAGGGCGGCGCAACTACATCCGCGAGGCGCTCGGCCTGCTGGAGGAGATCCCGGCGCCGTTCTTCCGCGGACGCGGCGGCTCCGTCCTGCTGTCGGTGGTCTCGCTGCTCGGATACGAGCGCTTCATCCACGGCGAGGGCCGCGACTACGTGAAGGAGGTCCTCGACCACCTCGACCGCGCGGACGAGCTGAACAGCCCCCCGGCGTTCCCGCAGCCCATGTCGGAGGCCTTCCCGAAGATCTATCCGCTGCTGACGATGCTCAACGCCATCGCCATGAGCGGCCGCCCGGCGGAGTACCTGAACCACGGCCGCGACCGGCTGGCCGAGGCAAAGGAACTGCTGGGCCGCATCACCCCCGTCGAGCGCACCCACATGGGCCTGTACTACCTCATGGCCCTGCACAACCTCGGCCGGCTGGACGACCAGGTCCCCGACCTGGACGCGCTCGTCGAGGACATCGTGGGCCAGTGGGAGCACATCGACCCCGGGGCGAACTACTTCCTCAACGGGATCGCCTACGCGTACGTCATCCAGACCGCGATGCTCACCGGGCGGATGGACCTGATCACCGCTGAGCCGCTGGAGCGGCTGGTGGACGGCTTCCCCGACCTGGACCGCACGGACGACGACCGGATCAACCGCCCCTATCCGTTCGCCTACACGCTCAATGTGCTGGGCGAGATCGGCTCCGCGCACCTTCTGTACGAGCCGAGGGACGCCTACCGGGGTGCGACGCCCGTCGGCTGGGTCATCGACCAGCTCTCCGAAGGGGGCCGTGAGGAGCACCGTCTGTACATGCTGAACCACGCCCTCGTCGGCTCCGCCCTGCGCATGCGCGGCCCGGCCTATGGGGACACGCCGTTGTACCGGGACTTCCGCTTCCCGGGCTCGTCCTGACCCTGTGGAATCCCACGGTTCACGCCGCCGGTTCCGGGAAATGGCAAGCCGTCACATGTGACTCCGGGCTGCCGTCCGCCTGTGCCAATGGCGGTTCCTCCGTCGCGCACAGCTCCGTCGCCTTCCAGCAGCGCGTGCGGAAACGGCAGCCCGACGGCGGGAGGATGGGGGAGGGGACGTCGCCCGTCAGGCGGATGCGTTCGCGGCGGGGGGACGGCGAAGCCGTCACGCCCTCCGGGACGGCCGAGAGGAGCGCGTGCGTGTACGGGTGGCGCGGGCTGCGGTAGATGTCGTCCCGTGAGCCCGTCTCCACGATTTTCCCCAGGTACATCACCGCCACCCGGTGCGAGAAATGCCGTACCACCGCCAGATCGTGGGCGATGAAAAGGAACGCGATGCCCAGGTCCCGTTGCAGGGAACGGAGCAGGTTCACCACCTGGGCCTGGATGGAGACATCGAGTGCGGAGACCGGCTCGTCCGCCACCACCAGCCGCGGTTCCAGCGCCAGGGCGCGGGCCACGCCGATGCGTTGCCGCTGCCCGCCGGAGAATTCGTGCGGGAAGCGGTTGTAGTGCTCGGGATTGAGGCCGACGATTTCGAGGAGTTCGCGGACGCGTGCCTCGCGGCCGCCCGCCGGATCGATGCCGTTGATCTCCATCGGGCCGGAAATGATCCGGCCCACCGTCTGTCTCGGGTTCAGTGACGAGTACGGGTCCTGGAAAATCATCTGGATCTCGGAGCGGACCGGCGCGAGCTCCGTGCGCCGGGCGTGGGTGATGTCGCGGCCGCGGTAGCTGATCCGGCCCGCCGTGGGCTCCAGGAGGCGGGTGAGGAGCCGCCCGGTGGTGGACTTGCCGCAGCCCGACTCGCCGACGAGCCCGAAGCTCTCGCCCGCCCGTACGGTCAGGTCGATCTTGTCCACGGCCTGCACCGCGCCGACCCGCCGCCGGAACGGGAAGCCGCCCATGACCGGGAAGTGCTTGGTCAGGCCCTCGGCGACGAGCAGCGGCTCGCCCCGCGACACCGTGTCACTCATGGGACAACCTCTCAGCTCAGTCGTGGGGCGATCTGTTCGGTGAAGACCGCCCGCTGTCGCTCGCCCGGCAGGTGGCAGGCGGCGGCCCGGCCCGGGCGCAGTTCGGGGCGTTCCGTACGGCAGCGGTCGCCGGCCACCTCGGCCGCGTACGCGCAGCGCGGGTGGAAGGGGCAGCCGGGCGGTGGCGCCAGCAGGCTCGGCGGGGCGCCGGGGATGGGGACGAGGGGCTCGTCGACGTCCGACTCCAGCCGGGGCATCGAGCCCAGCAGACCCCAGGTGTACGGGTGCCGGGGCGCGCGCAGCACCTCGTCGACCGTGCCGCGCTCGACGACCCGGCCCGCGTACATCACCAGCAGCTCGTCCACGGTGTGGGCGACGACGCCCAGGTCGTGGGTGATGAGCACGATCGCGGAACCGGTCTGCTGCTGGAGGTCCTTGAGCAGGTCGAGGATCTGCGCCTGCACGGTCACGTCGAGGGCCGTCGTCGGCTCGTCGGCGATCAGCAGCTCGGGGTCGCAGACGAGCGCCATGGCGATCATCGCGCGCTGCCGCATGCCGCCGGAGAACTGGTGCGGGTAGTCGTCGACGCGGAGCCGCGCGTTGGGGATGCCGACCTTGTCGAGCATCTCGACCGCGCGCTGCCGGGCCTCGTGCCGGGACGCCCCGGTGTGCTTGCGGAACGGCTCGGCGATCTGGCGGCCCACCGTGTAGTAGGGGGAGAGCGCGGTGAGCGAGTCCTGGAAGACCATCGCCATCTTGTTGCCACGCAGCTTCTCCAGCACGGACTCCGGGGCGCCGGTCAGCACCTGGCCGTCGAGCGCGATCTCGCCCTCGATCTCGGTGTGGCGCGGGTCGTGCAGCCCCAGGACGGAGAGGCTGGTGACGGACTTCCCGGAGCCGGACTCGCCGACGATGCCGAGCGTGCGCCCGCGCTCCAGCTCGAAGCCGACCCGGTCGACGGCCCGCACGACGCCGTCCTCCGTGCGAAAACGCACGGAGAGGTCCCGTACGGAGAGAAAGGCGTCCGACGTCATTTTTCTCCCGAACGATCGAAGTGGCGCCCTTTAGGGGCGCGGGGAACTGCGCGACCAGCCACAAACAACCCGCAGTCGCCAACCGACATCACCGACCCACCCACTAGGCGAGCCGCACCCGCGGATCGATAAGCGCATACGCCGCATCCACCACGATGTTGGCGATCACGATCGCCGTACACCCGACGAGCATCACCGCCATCAGCGTCGGCAGATCCGTCTCGCTCACCGAGGAGACCGCGAGCCTGCCCAGACCGTGCAGGCTGAAGGTGAATTCCGTGATGATCGCACCGCCGAAGAGCGAGCCCAGGTCGATGCCGAAGATGGTGACGATCGGTGCCATCGCCCCCCGCCAGGCGTAACGGAAGAAGACGGTGCGCCGTGAAAGGCCTTTGGCGCGCGCGGTGCGCACATGGTCCTCTCCCAGCTGCTCGATCATTTGCGAACGCGTCATCCTGCTGTAGTTGGCGATGAAGATGATGGACAGCACCAGCCAGGGGATGAGCATCCCCATGAACCATTTCCCGGGGTTCTCGGTGATGGGGTAATAGGCGGGGTTGTCCATCCAGTGCAGCCCGCTGACGAGGACGGCGAGTGCGACGACCCCCACGAAATAGATCTGCAGGGCGTTCCCCACCAGCGACAGCGAGCTGAAGAACTTGTCGACCCAGGTGCCCCGGAAGGCGGCGGCGAGCATGCCGATGCCGACGCCCACGACGAGGAAGACGGCCGCGCCGCCGAGCGTGATCGACAGGGTCGTCGGGAAGCGGTCCACGATGGTGCCCCACACCGGCTGCTGGTTGGAGAAGGAGTAGCCGAAGCAGGGCGCCGGGCAGTGGCCCACGGAGAAGTCGCGGCCCGCGAAGATGCCCACCATGTAGTGCCAGTACTGCACGGGCACCGGCTGGTCGAGGCCGAGGTTCTTGTTGATGACGGCGATGGCGTCCGGGGTGCAGTTCTTGCCGCAGGACATCAGGGCCGGCTGCGAGGGCAGCGCGAAGAACAGCAGGAAGGTGATCGCGCTGATCAGCAGGATGATGACGAGCGCGCCGAGCGAGCGGCGGGCGAGGAAGCGGAGCATGGGCCGTCCTTCCGGTCGGCGGTCACGCGGCGTCGGACGTCGGCGCCGTCACTTGACGTAGCCGCTGTCACTTGACGTAGACGCCCGTCGGGTCGGCGATGCCGTAGACCGGCTGGTAGCGCACCCCGCCGAGGTTCGAGCCCCACAGCGCGAACTGGCTGTTGTAGAAGGTCGGCACGCCCGGCACGTCGTCCGTGAAGATCTTGTCGGCGAGCTTCTGCCACTCGGGCGCGGCCTTCTTCACGTCCGGGATCGCGTTGATCCGGTCGATCTCCTTGTTGACCGCGGGGTCGTTGAGGTGCCCGTAGTTCTGGCCGCCGTCCGCGATCTGGCGTCCGTCGAAGAGCGGGGGCACCACGGTCGAGGAGACGGGCCAGTCCGCGCCCCAGGACGAGCGGTAGATGTCGAACTTGTTCTTCACCTCGGCGATCGCCGACCGGTAGGTGTTGGCGTCGATCTCTTTCTTCTGCACCTTGAACCCCGCCCGTTCCAGGGCCTGGGTGATGACCACGGAGACCTTCTGCCAGGTGTCGGTGTTCGCGTAGGCGAAGACGATCTCCTGGCCCTCCTTGCCCGCCTCCTTGAGCAGCTGCCGGGCCTTGTCGGTGTCACCGGCGGGCTTGGCCTTCTTGCCGTACGGGTCGGTGGGCTTGTAGCCGTCCATCGCGGGCGACAGGTAGTTGGTGGCGACCGTGCCCGCGGGCGCGCCGCCCATCTGCTGGAGGATCTGCCCGTTGGGCATCGCGTACGCGAGGGCCTTGCGGACCTTCACGTCCTTCAGCCGGTCCATGTTGAAGCTGATGTAGTCGACGTACGGCTGGATCTCCAGGAAGCGGCGGGCCTTGGTGTCCGGCTGGTCGAGGACCTTCTGGGTCATCTCGGGGGCCACGGCGTTGGAGTACGACATGGTGTTCTTGTCGCTGCCCTGGTCGGCGAGGAAGCGGCGGGTGGAGTCGGCGAACTGGTGGCCGACGCTGATCTCGAACCGGTCCGCGTACTGGTGCCGGATCGGGTCGGTCCTCGGGTCCCACGCCTCGTTGCGCACCAGGGTCAGCGACTTGCCGTTCTTGTAGTCGGCGACCTTGTAGGGGCCGGTGGAGAAGGGCGCGTTGTCGTACTTCTGCTTGGTGTCCTTGGCGGCCTTGACCGGGCCGATGTTGGGCATCGCGGTCGCGAAGGGGGCGTCCGCGTGCGGAGCCAGGAAGTGGAAGACGATCGTCTTGGCGTCCGGGGTGTCCAGCACCGAGGACGGCAGGTGCTTGCCGTTGTACGGGCCGTCCGGCAGCGCCTTGCGGAACTCGGTCCCGTCCCCGGAGAGCCACTGCGGGATGTACTGCGGGCCCTCCGTCTCGAAGGAGGCGTAGAGCCGCTCGACGCCCCAGCGGATGTCCTGCGAGGTGACCGGCGAGCCGTCCTCGAACTTGATCCCGTCCTTGAGGGTGAACGTCCAGGTCTTCCCGCCGTCGGAGGACGTGCCCGCGTCGGTGGCGAGGTCGCCGACGACCTTCACCTTGCCCTGGTCGTCCACCTTGTACGAGGTCAGCGAGCGGTTGTAGAGCATCTGGTTGGCGAGCATGTCGTTGTAGTAGATCTGCCCCGGGTCCAGGTGCTGGAAGGCGTCGCGCTGGAGGACGCCGACGGTGCCGCCCTTCTTGGCGCCGGGCACCTCGGGGGCGGGGCCGGTGGAGTCGGCCTTGGTGCCGATCGAGTAGTTCGAGGCTTTGTTCTTGTCCGCGCCGGGCCCGTCGTCCTTGCCACCGTCCCCGCCACCGCCTCCGCTGCTGCACGCGGAGAGCGTCAGGGCTCCGGCCGCCAGGGCCACGGCGGCACGGAGCCGGGCTCCGGAGCGGGATCTCGTCCGAGCGGCCGACGGGTTCGGTGAGGTCGGCGGGGTCGGCGGAGTCGGTGGGTTCAACGGGGTCAGCGGGTTCATGGGGCGGTGCACCTGCCTGTTCGTCGATGGCTGCGGTGACTGCGGTTGCTGCGATGCACTGGTGGGGCGTGCGCGTCAGCGGCCGGTCCTGGGGTCGAAGGCGTCCCGGACCGAGTCCCCGAGCAGGTTGAAGGCGACGACGAAGACGATCATCGCGATGCCGGGGAAGAAGATGTAGGTGATGTCGCTCTCGTAGTAATGGGCGCCGTTGGCGAACATCCGGCCCCAGTCGGGGGTGGGCTCCACGATGCCGACGCCGATGAAGGAGAGCCCCGCCTCGATGGTGACGATCGTCGGCAGCATCAGCGTCGACTGCACCAGGATCGGGGTCCACAGGTTCGGCAGCAGCTCCTTGGTGATGATCCGCCAGGGCGAGGCCCCGGTGACCTTCGCCGCCTCCACGAACTCCCGCTCGCGCAGGCTCAGCACCTGCCCGCGCAGCAGCCGCGCCAGGCCCATCCAGCCCAGCACCCACAGCACGAGGATCAGGGTGAGCGCCCGCAGATAGGTGGGTGTCTCCTTTTCCGGGCTGACGAAAAGGGAGTAGACGACCGGGGTGAAGGCGATGAAGGACAGCTGCGCGGGAAAGGCCAGCAGCAGATCGATGAACCGCCCGAGCAGATAGTCGGTCCTGCCGCCCAGATAACCGGCGGTCACCCCGATGAGCACCCCCGTGACCACGCACAGCACGGTGGCCGCCGCCGCGATGAGCAGCGAGGTCCGGATGCCGTAGACGAGCTGGGTGAGCACGTCCCGCCCGAGGGTTGGTTCGATACCGAACCAGAAGCGGCCGGAAATACCGCCGTTGGGCTTCACGGGATAGCCGAACTCGTTCAGCAGGCCCTGTTCGTCGAGGCCGTACGTCGCCGTCGGGCTCTTGCCGTAGAGCTTCGAGATCAGCGGGGCGGCCACCGCGACGAGAAAGAAGAACAGGACGACATAGGCGGAGACCACCCCCGCCCGGTCGCGTTTGAAGCGCCGCCACATCAGCTGCCCTGGCGACCGGCCCTCGGGTGCCGTCGCCGTTCCGGGCGGCCCGGGCAGCGCGTCGTTCGCATTCACAGGAGGAAGGGAAGGACTCGCCATCGTCTGAATCCCCCGCACAGTAGTCCGGTAGGCCCCTCGCCGACGTGGAGCGCGCGGTGGGTTGAGCGGACTCTGGCAATGGATTCGCGGCCCGGTCAAGGGTGCTGCGGCAACCGGTGCCCGGGCCTGCCGGAAAGCCGCAGGTCGTGTCCTTTCTGCAACACGGCTTCGCGGCTTCGCCGGCAAACGCCGGGCGCGGCCGTCACATCCCCAGGGACCGCTTCAGGAAGTCGACCTGGAGCAGGAGCAGGTTCTCCGCCACCTGCTCCTGCGGCGTCATGTGGGTCACCCCGGAGAGCGGGAGCACCTCGTGCGGGCGGCCCGCCGCGAGGAGTGCGGAGGACAGGCGCAGGGTGTGCGCCGCCACCACGTTGTCGTCCGCGAGGCCGTGGATGATCATCAGTGGCCGCGTCCGCTCCGCTGCCCCGCTCAGGCCCTCGTCCGTGACGAGGGAGTTGCGGGCGTAGACCTCCGGCCGCTCGTCCGGGTGCCCGAGGTAGCGCTCGGTGTAGTGCGTGTCGTACAGCCGCCAGTCGGTCACCGGGGCGCCCGCGATGCCCGCGTGGAAGACGTCCGGGCGGCGCAGCACGGCCAGCGCGGCGAGGTAGCCGCCGTAGGACCAGCCGCGGATGCCGACCCTGCCGAGGTCGAGCGGATGGTGCTCGGCCAGGGCCTGGAGCGCCTCGACCTGGTCGTCCAGCGTCGCGCCCGCGAAGTCGTCGCGGACGGCCTTCTCCCAGTCGGGCGAGTGGTGCGGGGTGCCCCGGCCGTCCGCGACCACCACGGCGAAGCCCTGGTCGGCGAACCACTGCGAGGTGAGGTGGGAGTTGTGCGCGGCCACCACGCGCTGCCCGTGCGGGCCGCCGTAGGGGTCCATGAGCACCGGGAGCGGACCGTCGCGCTCCGCGTCGTACCCCGTCGGCAGCAGGACGGCGCACGGGATGCGGCGCGCGCCCGCCTCCGTGAGCCGTGCGCGGGAGGCCAGGACGGGCGCTTCCGCGTACGAGGCGACGGTGGCCGTCCGTACGCCGTCCCGTACCACCCGGACCGTCGCCCCGCTGTGCTCCAGGGACGCGGACAGCAGGACGGTGACCGCCCCGGACCGTACGGCCGAGTGCCAGCCCGCCCCCTCCGAGAGGCGCTCGACGCCGCCCTCGTGGACGCGGTAGACATGGGCCTCGCCGGTCTCCGGAGCCTTGGCGTCCGGCCCGGCGGAGGCGGAGACGAGCAGGTCGTCGGCGGTGACGTCGAGTACGGCGCGGACGTGCAACTCCGGCCCGGTCAGCGCCCGGCCGTCCACCGTCAGGGCCCGTACGCCGCCCTCGTCCCCGATCCGTACGAGCCTGCCGTCCGGGGTCCAGGCGGGTACGCCAGGGAACAGATCCAGCCACTTTGCGTCCTCGTCCGTGTGCAGGACGCGGGTCGCGCCGGTCGTCGTATCCACCGTCAGGTACACCTGGCTCCGCTGGTCGCGGGACTGCGCGAGCAACAGCGGAGGGTGCCCCTCCGACCAGTGGACCTGGGCCAGGTAGGGGTGCCGTTCGCGGTCCCACTCGACGTCCGTGCGGGAGCCGTCCAGACCCAGCAGATGCAGGGTGACCAGCGCGTTCGGAGTGCCCGCCGCCGGGTAGGCCACCTCGGCAGGCTCCCGGTCCGGGTTGGCGGGGTCGGCGATCCACCAGCGCCGCACGGGCGTGTCGTCCACCCGCGCGACCAGCAGCGACCCGCCGTCCGGCGCCCACCAGAAGCCGCGTGTCCGGTCCATCTCCTCCGCCGCGATGAACTCCGCGAGACCCCAGGTCACCCCCGGGCCGTCGGGCTCCGCCAGGGCGCGGTCCCCGCTGCCGTCCGCCTCGACGACCCGCAGCGCGCCGTCCGCCGCGTAGGCGATCCTGCGGCCGTCGGGCGACGGCCGCGGATCCGCGACAGGGCCGGGAACGTCCAGCTCACGGGCGGTGCCGCTGCGCAGCTCCGCGATGAACAGCCGCCCGGACAGGGTGAAGGAGGCCAACTCCACCGCCGTGTCCACGGCGTAGGCCACGACCCCCGCCGCCCCCTCGCGGCTGCGCTCGCGCCGGGCCCGCTCCTCCGCGGACAACTCCTCCCGCGCGCCGCCCAGAAGGACGGCCGGGTCGGCCGCCGGGTGCTCCCGTCCCGTCGCGGGGTCCAGCACCCACAGGACGTTGGCGCGGTCGGTGCCGGTGCGGGAGCGCAGGAACACGACGCGCGAGCCGTCCGGTGACACGCTGAAGGACCGCGGCGCGCCGAGCGAAAAACGCTGTGTCCGCGCGTACTGACGTGGGAACGAGAGGTCTTCGGTCATGGCGTGAGCCTAGGCGTTGCAGGGCCGGACCCACCTCGGGGCGGCGGGATCTCGCCGTGCGCCCCGAATTTGCTCCTGTGCACCGAGTGAGGTTCGCGCACCGGAAAGTTATGATCACTGACGCATAGTTGGTATGTCTCGGGTGGCATCCGCATGTCGCCTGCCTGTCGTCGTCCGACCGCGCGTTCATGGAGGTGAACCGCTGTGGCACTCTCGATTTCGGCGGTGGTGCTGCTGGCGATCGTCGTCTTCCTGCTGGTCCGGAAGTCCGGGCTGAAGGCGGGCCACGCCGCGGTCTGCGTGCTGCTGGGGTTCTACCTCTCGAGCTCGTCGATCGCTCCGACGCTCAACCAGCTGACGAAGAGCGCCACCGACGTGATCAGCAACATCAAGTTCTGAGCGTTTCGACATTTCGTAGGGCTCGCAGGACTCGTGGGGCTTGTGGAACTTATGGGACTCATGGGATTCATAGGACTCTCTTCGCCGGGGTTCCCGGCGGGTGTCCCCGGTGGGGGCCCCGGCGGAGCTCCTGAAGGTCCCGGGGCGCCCGAGGGCGCCACGGGCGCCGGCGGCCGCACGGTCGGGCGCCCGCCGGGCCCGTCGGACTCGTAGGCTGTTCCCATGACCGACAGCTCCTCCCTGCCGGGCCGCCGGCTGCTCCTGGTGCACGCGCACCCGGACGACGAATCGATCAACAACGGCGCGACCATGGCCAAGTACGCGGCCGAAGGGGCCCATGTCACCCTCGTGACCTGCACCCTCGGTGAGGAGGGCGAGGTCATCCCGGAGGCGCTCGCGCACCTCGCCGCCGACCGGGACGACGCCCTCGGGCCGTACCGCGCCGGCGAGCTCGCCGCCGCCATGCGGGAGCTGGGCGTCAGCGACCACCGCCTCCTCGGCGGCGCCGGGCGCTACCGCGACTCCGGCATGATGGGCGCCCCGCAGAACGACCGCCCCCACAGCTTCTGGCAGGCCGACGTGGACGAGGCCGCCGCGTCCCTCGTGGAGGTGATTCGCGAGGTGCGGCCCCAGGTGCTCGTCACCTACGACCCCGACGGCGGCTACGGCCACCCCGACCACATCCAGGCCCACCGCGTCGCCATGCGCGCCGTCGAGCTCGCCGGTGAGCGGGCCTTCCGCCGCGACCTGGGCGAGCCGTACGAGGTGGCCAAGGTCTACTGGAACTGTCTGCCCCTCTCCGAGGTCGAGGCGGGCTTCGCGCGCCTGCGCGAGCGGGGCATCGACAAGCCCTTCCCGGGCATCGCCGCCCCGTCCGACGTGCCCGGCGTGGTCGACGACGCCGAGGTGACCGCCGCCGTCGACGGCTCCGCGTACGCGGAGCGGAAGGCGGCCGCGATGCGTGCCCACGCCACCCAGATCGCCGTGGACGGCCCCTTCTTCGCGCTCTCCAACGACCTCGGGCAGCCTCTCTTCATCACCGAGTACTACAAGCTCGTCCGGGGCGAGGCCGAGGCCGGGCGCGAGGACGACCTCTTCGCGGGCGTTCCGGAGGGGGACGCGTGACCGGCATGGCATCCCCGCCCAACCTGGGGCGTATGGGCGGATATCTCGGACTCTTCCTCCTTGGGGCGCTGGCCGGGCTCGCGGGCGCGCTCGTGCAAGGCGGCTGGTTCCCCGGCGGGTTGGCGCTGGCGCTCCTCGCCATCGCCGGGCTCTGCTGGGGCGGCGTCGTCCTCACGCGCACCAGAGGGGGCGGGATCGCGCCGGGCGCGGGCTGGCTCGTCGCGGTGCTGCTGCTCACCACGAGCAGGCCGGAGGGGGACTTCCTGTTCAGCGCGGGGCTCGGCTCGTACGCCTTCATGCTGGGCGGGATGGTGGTGGCTGTGATGTGCGCCACCCTCCCGAAACTGCCGCAACCGGGCGGGCCTTCAGTCCGACTTGGCAAGTGACGTGATGAATTCCGCCTAGCCCGCCCCTCGCTCCCCGAGGGCTTCCACCGGCCTTGACCAGCACAGACCGGCACAGTCCGGTGCAGACCGGCCCAGCCTCGGCTTTTGCCCGGCTCGGCCCTGGTGGGGCAGGGGGTGGGCCGGGGTGCTGTCGGATGCCCGGCCGCCGGGTATCCGGCAGCCGTCAAGTGCGTGTCCGCGGTGCCCAGTATGGTGGTGCGCGCCGCCGAGCCGCCCGATACGAGGTCATGACGGGCGGCGGAGCTAACCGGGAGAACCTGCTTTGAGCCGTGAATCTGACAGTTCGTCCTCCGGGCCCCAGGGGCGCGGTGGCGCCACCGCCTACCCGTCGGGGACCCCGCCGTACGGAACCCGCCACGCGTCCTCGGACGGTGGCGGTGAAGGGCCTGCCGTGACGCCGAAGCCGGACGAGCCCACCAGGACCGAGACCACGCTGACGACGCGGATCCGCATCAACATCCCGGGTTCGCGGCCCATTCCGCCGGTCATCATGCGCACGCCCGTCGCCGACGAGGCCGCCCCCGGCGACAGCGCCGCGGGCGCTCCGGGTGCGCTGGGCGCTCCGGCTGCTCCGGGCGCCGTCACCGGCGTCCCCGGCGCCCCTGGCGCACCCGGTGCTCCGCGCGCCGGTGGCCCCGCGGGCGCGGGCAAGCCCGCCCTGCCGCGCCGCTCCGAGGCGTCCGCCGCCGTGCGCGCCCAGCAGACGGAGCAGCAGAACGAGCGCCCGGCGGAGAAGGAGAAGACGAGCGACTGGTTCGCGCCGCGCAAGTCGTCCACTCCGACGCCGCCTCCCGCCCGCGGTGCTCTGCACGGCGGCACCGCCCCGTTCCCGGGTGTCGGCGCCTCCGACGGTGCTCCCGCCGGTTTCGCCGGTGCTTCCGCTCCCGCTCCTGCTCCGGCTTCCGGTGGCGTCCCCGGTCCGGTCGGCGCGCCTGCTCCTGGCCCGCAGGACCCCTCTGTCACGGGTGCCACGCCGTTCCCCACGGACCCCCTGGGCGCCACGAGCGCGAACCCGTTGCTCCAGAGCCCGCCGCCGGTCGCCGCCCCGGTCGACGACTGGCCCATGGACACCTCGGCCTCCTCGGCCCCTTCGGCTCCTTCGACCCCTTCTGCTACGGGCGCCACGCCCTGGCAGAACGGCGGCCAGGCGGCTCCGGCCGCCCCGGTCGACGACTGGCCGGGCGGTGCCTCCACTTCCACCACCGGCGCGACCCCCTGGCAGGGCAACGGCCAGGCGGCCCCGGCCGCGCCGGTCGACGACTGGCCCGGTGCCTCCCCGTCCACCACGGCCGCCACGCCCTGGCAGGGCGACACGACGACGGGCCGCGCCGCGCGCCGCTCCGGCGGCGACGACTGGCCGGGCGGTGCCTCGACGACGGGCGCGACGCAGCAGCCGTCCGTGCCCGGTTTCGCCGACCCGTCGGCCACGGCTGCGATGCCGCAGGTGTCGATGCCGGGTGCCACGGCTCCTGTTGACGACTGGCCGGGTGTTTCGCCGTCCACGACGGGTGCGATGCCGCAGCCGCAGGCTCCTGTTGACGACTGGCCGGGGGCTTCCCCGTCCGTGACCGGGACCATGCAGCAGCCGTCCGTGCCCGGTTTCGCCGATCCCTCGGCCACGGCCGCGATGCCGCAGGTGTCGATGCCGGGTGCTGGGGCTCCCGTTGACGACTGGCCCGGGGCTTCGCCGTCCACGACGGCCGCGATGCCGCAGCCGCAGGCCCCCGGTGCCACGGCTCCTGTCGACGACTGGCCGGGCGCCTTCCCGTCCTCGTCCCCGTCCACTGCCACGGGTGCCACACCGTGGAACGGCGGCGGTGCCATGGGCACTCCGGGCGCTGTCGGCAACCAGGGCGTGCAGGGCGTGGAGTCCACGCAGCAGTTCCCCGCGCCCGCCATGGGACAGGGTGCCGCCGCGCCGTTCGCCGCGGCCGCGCCGCCCGTCGGTGCGCAGCAGGCCGCCCCGCAGGCCCCCGCGGCCCCCAAGAAGAAGCAGAAGCAGCAGCGGAAGCAGCAGGGCGGCCCCCAGGGCGGCAACGGCGCCCAGGGTGCTCCCCAGGGTGGCCCTCAGGGCGGTCCCCAGGGTGGCAAGAAGGGCGGCGGTCCCAAGGTGCCCGCGCCCTCGCCCGCGGGCCGGGCCGCGGCGGGCGAGACGCTCGTCAGCGGTGTGCCCGTCGTGCCGCCGCCCGGGGGGCAGAAGGGCGCCGTCGACAGCGGCGCGCCCCGCGTGGCCGTGCCCAAGCCGAAGGTGCCCGGCGCGCCTGGCGTGCCCGGTCCGGGTGCCGCGTCCGGCGTGCCCGCCCCCGGCGGCAAGTCCGCGGTGCCGCCGCCGCCTGGTGGTAAGGGCGTTGTGCCGCCGCCGCCTGGTGGTAAGGGCGTTGTGCCGCCGCCCGGCGGTAAGGGTGTCGTTCCCCCGCCGCCCGGTGGTAAGGGTGTCGTGCCGCCGCCCCCGGCGAAGAGCTCCCCGGCCAAGGGCGCCCCGGCCAAGGGCAAGGGCAAGCCCAAGAAGAAGGGCCGCTCCAAGCTGGTCCTGGCCGGTGGCGGGATCATCGGCCTCGTCGCCGTCGCGTACGGCGCCGGGCTGCTGCTCGACCACGCGGACGTGCCCAACGGCACCACGGTGCTGGGCGTGGCCATCGGCGGCAGCTCCAAGGAGCAGGCCGTGCAGAAGCTCGACCACGCCCTCGGCGACCGCGCGACCGCGCCGCTGAAGGTGTCGGTCGGCGGCAAGCAGGCGGAGCTCAAGCCCGAGGTCGCCGGTCTGTCCATCGACACGCAGGCCACGGTGCGCTCCGCGTCCGGCCGGGACTACAACCCGATGACGGTCATCGGCTCGCTCGTCGGCGGCAAGCGCACAGCGGAGCCCGTGATCGGCACCGACGAGGAGAAGATCGCGGACGCGCTGAAGCGGGTCTCGGGCGAGACGGGCGCGGCCAAGGACGGCACGATCAAGTTCGAGCCGGGCAAGGCCGTGCCGGTCTACGGCCAGCCCTACCAGGGCCTGGACACGGACAAGGCCGTCTCGATGGTCGCCAAGGCGTACCGCGACCGCGCCGCCACCGGCCAGGACGCGGTGGTCGAGCTGCCGACGAGCAACCAGCAGCCCAAGATCGACAAGGCCGAGGTCGACCGGATGATGGAGAGCTTCGCGAAGCCCGCCATGTCCGGCAACGTCACCGTGCAGACCGATGCCGCGCACAGCATCCCGCTCGGCGCCAACTCCCTGCCGAAGATCCTTTCGGTCAAGGAGGTGAGCGGCAAGCTCGTCGACACCTACAACCTCGAAGAGATCAAGCAGCTGGTCCTCCCCACCTTCGCCGGGGTCAAGGTCCAGCGCGGTGACGGCAGCAAGACGGACGTCATGCCGCAGGACGTCGTGGTTGCCCTGCGCAAGGCCCTGGTGGGCAAGACGCCCGCCGAGCGGGTCGGCGTGATCACGCTCAACGGCAACTGACGGCGGCCGCCGGCCGTCCGCGCGAGAGCCCCTGTGCCCCACCGGGCGCGGGGGCTCTCGCGCGTTCCGCGGCGTCGTCATGGGCGGGCCCATGACATCTGTCATCCCGACCACACGACGACCGACACTGCCGACCCGGCCGATGAGCTGGGAATATCGTCTGTATGACCACTACAGCGAGCACGTTCACGGGGGAAGGGCGCCGCACCGGCGCCCCCGTGGTCAGCTTTGAGCATGTCAGCAAGAGCTACGGCGCGGTGAAGGCCGTCGCCGATCTGGACCTCCAGCTGTACCCGGGCGAGACGGTGGCCCTCCTGGGCCCCAACGGCGCGGGCAAGTCCTCCACCCTCGACCTCCTGCTGGGGCTGCGCAGCCCCGACGCGGGCCGGGTCGAGCTCTTCGGCACGACCCCGCAGCGGGCCATCGAGCAGGGCAAGGTCGGCGCGGTGCTGCAGAGCGGCGGCCTCATGGAGGAGGTGAAGGTCCGTGAGCTGGTGAAGCTCGCCTGCGACCTGCACCCCCGGGCCTACCCCGTCGAGCAGGTGCTGGAGCAGGCGGGCCTGACCGAGATCGCCGACCGCATGGTCAACAAGCTCTCCGGCGGCCAGGAGCAGCGGGTGCGCTTCGCCCTCGCGACGGCCGGCGCCAACGAGCTGATCGTGCTGGACGAGCCGACCACCGGCATGGACGTCACCGCCCGCCAGACCTTCTGGACCACCATGCGGGACCAGGCACGCCAGGGCCGCGCGATCCTCTTCGCGACGCACTACCTGGAGGAGGCCGACGCGATCGCCGACCGGGTGATCGTGCTGCACCGCGGGCGCGTGCTCGCCGACGGCTCCGCCGCCGAGATCAAGGCCCGGGCGGGCGCCCGGCGCATCGTCTTCGACCTGGACGGGCACATCGGCGAGGGCGCGCTGCGCGAGCTGCCGTTCCTGGCCAACCTGGAGATATCCGGCCGTACCGTGCGCATCCAGTCGCACGACGCGGACGCGACCGTCCACGCCCTCTACGGGCTCGGTCTCTACCCGCGCAACCTCGAGGTCGCGGGCCTCGGCCTGGAGCAGGCCTTCATCGCCATCACCGACGCCGCGACCGCCGAGGAGGCGGCCCGATGAACACTCTGATCAAGCTCGAAGTCGCTCGCACCCTGCGCAACAAGAAGTTCATGTTCTTCTCGGTGCTCTACCCGGCGGCCCTCTACCTGCTGATCGCGGGTGGCGCCAGCGAGACCGAACTCGTCAAGGGCACGCACCTGACGCTGCCGTTGCTGATGATGGTCTCCATGGCCTCCTTCGGCGCGATCACCGCCGTCCTCGTCGGCCAGAGCGAGCGCATCGCCAAGGAGCGCGAGAAGGGCTGGGTGCGCCAGCTGCGCCTCACCGCGCTGCCGGGGCGCGGCTATGTGACGGCGAAGGTCGCCTCGGCCGCCGTCGTGTCGCTGCCGTCGATCGTGGTCGTCTTCGTGGTCGCCGCGGCCGTCAAGCACGTGCGGTTCGACGCGGCCTGGCAGTGGGTCGCACTGACGTTCGCGATCTGGGCGGGCAGCATCGTCTTCGCGGCCCTCGGCGTGGCCATCGGCTACCTCGCCACCGGTGACGCCGTGCGCCCCATCACGATGATCATCTACTTCGGTCTGTCGGCACTGGGCGGCCTGTGGTTCCCGACCGCCTCCTTCCCCAGCTGGGTGCAGAAGATCATCGAGTGGGTCCCCACCCACGCGTACGCGGCCCTCGGCCAGGCCATCGAGCAGGGCAATGCCCCGCACCTGAAGGACGTGTCGATCCTGGTCGGCTACCTGGTGATCTTCGCGGGTGCGGCGGCCTGGCTGTACCGCAGGGACACTCAGAAGGCGTGACGCGCAAGGGGGGCGCGTCGGAAGGCCGGCCGGAAGGCCGGCCAGGAAGCCGGTCGGGATGCCGGTCGGGAGCCGGGAAGAGCCGCGTGACGGAAGGGCAGGGATGAGCGTGCGGGTACGCCTCCGCGAGTTTTGGAACGCGGCTCTCACGGCCGACGACGAGCCGGTGGAAGCCTCGGCCACGGTGGGGGAGAGCCCCGACAACCGCAGGCAGGTGCTGATCAAGCTGTCCTGGATCGGGATCTGGTTCGCCTATCTGGCGGCCCCGGCCCAGGACATCCTGGGCAGCAAGCACTCGACCACCGGGGACGTACTCGGCGGCCTCGGCCTGCTGGCCTTCGTGGGCATCTACCTCGCCCTCGTGTTCAGGAACACCTCACGGCCGCTGGAGCGGGTGCAGGTGCTGCCCACGCTGGTCGTGCTGCTGGTGATGGCGATCGTGCTGTCGCTGGCGCTCGGCGCCCCGTGGCTCGTCCTCTTCGTCTACGTGTGCGTCGGCTGCGGGGCGACCCTCCCGCACAGGGCCGCGCGCGTCGCGATCGGAACGGTCATCTGCGCGCTGGTCGTGGTGGGGCTCACCACCTCGGGCAACGGCAACGACTTCCTGCCGGCCCTCGTCATCCCGGCACTGCTCGGCGGGTTCGCCATGGTCGGGGTGCGCCACATGGCCCGTACGACCAGGGCGCTGCAGGAGGCCCGGGCCACCGTCGCCCACCTCGCCGCCAACGAGGAGCGACTGCGCCTCGCCCGCGACCTGCACGACCTGCTGGGGCATTCGCTGTCGCTCATCACGCTCAAGAGCGAGCTGGCGGGACGGATGCTGCCCGACAAGCCCGAGCAGGCCGCGCAACAGGTCGCGGACATCGAGCGGGTCAGCAGGCAGGCGCTGGTGGACGTCCGCGAGGCGGTGAGCGGCTTCCGCCGTCCCACCCTGGACGCCGAGGTCGCCGGGGCGCGTACGGCGCTGGCGGCCGCGGGCATCACCGTGACCATCGACGTCATCCCCGTCGACCACCCGGACCTCGCGCCCGACGAGGAGGGCGCGCTGGCCTGGGCGCTGCGCGAGGCCGTGACCAACGTGGTGCGGCACAGCGGGGCGCGCCGCTGCGAGGTCGCTCTGACGGAGCAGGGCGACGAGCTGTGCCTCACGGTCACCGACGACGGGCAGGGCCCGGGCGGGGGGCACGGCACCGGCCTGACCGGCCTCACGGAGCGGCTCGCCCTCGCGGGCGGCCGACTGGAGACGGGGG
>NZ_JAINFC010000339.1 GCF_020740835.1 Streptomyces sp. UNOC14_S4 | reverse complement strand
GGCTGCTGCGTGCCGACGCCCTGACGGTGTGGCTGCTGCTCGCCGTCGGCGCCGTGGCCGCCCTCGCCTGCGCCGCCAACCCCGCCCACCTCGCCCACGAACGGGCCGACGCGGGCACCGCCCGCCGCTACAACCTCCTCATCCACGCCTTCCTCGCCGCCATGAGCGCCGCCGTCCTCGCCGCGAACCTCGGCGTCCTGTGGATCGCCATCGAGGCGACCACCATCGTCACCGCCTTCCTCGTCGGCCACCGGCGCACCCGCGCCTCCGTCGAGGCCGCCTGGAAATACGTGGTGATCTGCTCCGCCGGGATCGGCCTCGCCTTCCTCGGCACCGTGCTGCTCTACTACGCGGCCCGGCAGGCCGGCATCCCCGAGGCCGCCGCCCTGGACTGGTCCACCCTCGCCACGCACGCCGACCGCCTCGACCCGGCCGTCACCCGGCTCGCCATGAGCCTCATCGTGCTCGGCTTCGGCACCAAGGCCGGGCTCGCGCCGCTGCACGCCTGGCTGCCCGACGCCCACAGCCAGGCACCCGCCCCGGTCTCCGCCCTGATGTCCGGGGTCCTGCTCTCGGTCGCCTTCGCCGGGCTGCTGCGCTACAAGACCGTCGCCGACGCGGCCCTCGGCGCGGGCTACACCCGCACCCTGCTCGCCGGGGCGGCGCTCCTGACCCTGGCCCTGGCCGCGCTCCTGCTCCTCGTCCAGCGCGACTACAAGCGGATGCTGGCCTATTCGAGCATGGAGCACATGAGCCTGATCGCCCTCGGCACGGCCATCGGCACCCCGCTCGCCGTCTCCGCCGCCCTCCTGCACATCGCGGGCCACGGGCTGGTGAAAACCGTCGCCTTCTGCGCGTCCGGCCACATCCTGCGCATCCGCCGCACCGCCCGCATCGGGCGCGTCCGCGGGCTGCTCGCCGAGGCACCGGCCCTCGGCGTCGGCTTCGGGCTCGCCGTGGTCGCCCTGCTCGGGCTGCCCCCGTTCAGCCTCTTCGCCTCCGAACTCGGGCTCGCCCGCGCGGGCTTCGCCGCGCACCACGGCAGGGTCGCCGTCGTCGCCTTGCTCCTCGTCCTGGTGTCCTTCGCCGCCCTCGTCTCCCGTACCGCCCGGATGGTGCTGGGCCCCCCGCCCGAGCCCGAGGCCGTCGCCGACGGTCCCGTACGGCTCGGCGTGGTCGCCGCCGCGCCCCTGGTCACCGGCCTGGTCGCGGCCGCGGCCCTGGGCGTCACCACCGGGCCGCTCACCCGGCTGCTCTCCGCCGCGGGCGAGATCGTCGGGAGGCACTGACGTGCTCCACACGACGGAAGGCACCGACTGACGTGACGCAAACGACCACGCACAGGACCGTGACCGACATCGGGCCCGACGAACTGCCCGGCCGCGCCGCGGACCTGCTCGTCGGCGGCCACCGCCTCGCGCTGGTCGCCGCCCACCACGACGGCCCGGCCGCGCCCGGCGGCCGCGCCGTGCGCGTCGTCTACCTCTTCGCCTCCGGCCCGCCCGACACCCGTACCGAACTGCACGTACGCCTCGACCCCCAGGCGCCGGAACTGCCCACCCTGGCCCATCTCTCCTTCCCCGCCGGGCGGTTCGAGCGCGAGATGCGCGACCTGCACGGCATCGTGCCCCTCGGCCACCCGCTGCCGCACCGCCTCGTGCGCCACTTCCACTGGCCCCGCGGCTGGTACCCGATGCACCCCGAGGCCGGGCCCCCGCCGCCGTTCGCGGAGCCCGAGGGGCCCTACCCCTTCCTGGAGGTCGAGGGCGAGGGCGTCTACGAGATCCCCGTCGGACCCGTGCACGCCGGTCTCATCGAACCCGGGCACTTCCGGTTCTCCGTCGTCGGCGAGACCATCATCAAGCTCAAGGCCCGCCTGTGGTTCGTGCACAAGGGCATCGAGAAACTCATGGAGGGCCGCAGCCCCGAGGGCGGCCTGCCGCTCGCGGAGCGCGTCAGCGGCGACACCGCCGTCGGTCATGCCCTCGCCTACTGCCTGGCCGTCGAGGAGGCCACCGGCACCGAGGTGCCCGAGCCCGCCCGCCGCGCCCGCGCGCTGCTCCTGGAACTCGAACGCCTCCACAACCACGTCGCCGACCTCGGCGCCCTGTGCAACGACGTCGGCCACGGCATCCTGCACGCCCGCGCCCAGCACCTGCGCGAACAGCTCCTGCGACTGAACCTGGAGGTCACCGGCCACCGGCTGCTGCGCGGCGGCGTCGTACCGGGCGGCGCGGCCCTGTGCGCGGTGCCCGGCACGGCCCGGATGCGGGTGCTCGGCCGGGAGATCTCCGACCTCGTCACGCTCGCCCTCGGCCACACCACCGTCCGCGACCGCTTCACCGGCACCGCCCGCCTGGACACGGCCGCCGCCCGCGACCTGGGCTGTCTCGGCTACGTCGCGCGGGCCAGCGGAGTGGCGGCCGACGCCCGGGTCCGCCACCCGTTCCACGCGTACGGCAGGGCGCTCACCGTGCCTGTCCACACCACAGGCGACGTCCTCGCCCGCTTTCTCGTACGGGCGGAGGAGGTCGACGCCTCCCTGGCCCTCGTGGAGGAACTGGGGGACCGGCTGGCGTCCGGCCGCTGGGTGACCCCCCTGCCGCCCGGCCGCGCACCGGGCGCGGGCACCGGCATGGTCGAGGGCTGGCGGGGCACCATCGCCACCCGCGTCGAGCTGCGCGGCCGCGACCCCCTGCTGACCAGAGTCAAGATCGCCGACCCGTCCTTCTTCAACTGGCCCGCACTCCCGGTCGCCCTGACCGACACGATCGTCCCGGACTTCCCCCTGACGAACAAAAGCTTCAACTTGTCGTACGCGGGCAACGATCTGTGAGGCTCCGTGCCCCTGCAAGGGGCGCGGGGAACTGCGAGAGCAACCAGCGACGGTTCGCAGCCGCCGGACGGGCAGGGGCGATCGAGCTCGTAGGCGGCTTCAGGGGCGCGGGGCTGTGTCGATATGCGGCTCCGCCGCGTGGGCGCGACCAGCCCCCACCGGGGCCGCAGCCGCGCGCAGCGCAGGCGCACCCCAGTGGGCGCGGGGGCCCGGGGCGGAGCCCCGGCGCAGAGCCTCAGGCGACAGGGGCCTCGGGCCCGTCACCGACGTCGACCCCATGCGCCCGGGCCACCCGCACCGCATCCTCCAGCTCGTCCTCCGCCAGAGCAGTCTCGAACGCATCGGCGGTCGCGCGCGCAGCCGCGAGCGCGGTGCGCGCGTCGCGCACCCGCTGCCGCATTGCTTCGGCGAATACGCTCACGACGCCCCCAGGGGGAACGGTGGGAAGGATTCCTCAATTCTAGGCCCACCCGGGGCTTTTTCCCCTGCTCCGGGCGGCCTCCGGGCACCGCGACGGCCACCCGTGCCGGGAGCGGCCCGCGCGCGGCGGGTAGGGTGGTGATCAAGCCCGGGGGAGACGGAAGACAGCACCATGGCGGGGACCACCGAAGCAGAACTCAGCGGGCTCGCCGATGACGAGCTCAAGACGTTCGAGCGAATATTCGCGAAACTGCGGACGCTCCCCGTCGACCACCCCGACCGCATGCGTGCCGAGCAGACCGCCGCCACCTTCGTCCGTGACGGCCGTCACCGGCGCCGCAAGGCGCTCCGCAAGCAGCGCCGGGCCGCCGACGCCGAGGCGGCCGCCGCCACCGCGACCGGTTCCCCGGCCCGGCGGGAGGACGCCCCGCTCACCGGGCCGGGTGCGCCGGGGACGTACCACCGGCCGCGCCGCTGCTACGTGTGCAAGACGCTCTACCACCGGGCCGACGCCTTCTACCACCTGCTCTGTCCCGGCTGCGCCGGTGACAACACCGCCCGCCGTGCCCTGTCCACGGACCTGACCGGGCGTCGGGTCCTGCTCACCGGTGGCCGGGTGAAGATCGGCTTCCAGCTCGCCCTGATGATGCTGCGCGACGGCGCGGAGCTCATGGTCACGAGCCGCTTCCCGCACGACACCGTCCGCCGCTTCCGGGCGGCCGAGGGCAGCGCCGACTGGCTGGACCGGCTGACCGTGCTCGCCGTCGACCTCCGTGACCCGCGCCAGGTGCTCGGCCTGTGCGAGCGGCTGCGGGCCGACGGCAGGCCGCTGGATGTCCTCGTCAACAACGCGGCCCAGACCATCCGCAGGCCACCGGCCTCGTATCTGGCGCTGGCCGCCGGTGAGGCCGGTGCCCTGCCCGCCGGGGTCCCGGCGACGGCGGTGCTGCGCGCCCCCGGCTACCGGCCTCCGGCCGCCACGGCTCTCGGCGCCGCCGAGGGCACGTCGGGCGCGCTCGCGCTCGTCCTGTCCGGGGAGGGGACCGCCGTGCCGTGGTCCGGGTCGTGGTCCGGTGAGGTGGACGAGGCGGGACTGCTGCCCGACCCCTCCCCGGTGAACTCCTGGTCCGTGCGCGTCGGCGGCCTGGACCCGGCGGAGGTACTGGAGACCCAGCTCGTCAACGCGCTCGCGCCCACGCTGCTGTGCGACCGGCTGCTGCCCCTGCTGCTGGCCTCGCCCCACCCGCGCCGGTATGTCGTCAATGTGACGGCCGTCGAGGGCCGCTTCGCCGTACGGAACAAGACGGGCCGTCACCCGCACACCAACATGGCGAAGGCCGCGCTGAACATGCTGACCCGCACGAGCGGGCCCGAACTCGCCCGGCAGGGCGTCCACATGTGCAGCGTCGACACCGGCTGGATCACGGACGAGAACCCGGCGCCGACGAAGGAGCGGATCGCCGCGCGCGGCTTCCGGACGCCGCTGGACATCGTGGACGGCGCGGCCCGGATCTACGACCCGATCGTGCGCGGCGAGGCGGGCGACCCGGTGGCGGGCGTGCACCTCAAGGACTACCGGGTCGCCGACTGGTGATCCGGCCGGCCGGCCGGGCGCGGCACGGCTCAGACCGCGCCCTCGGTGGTCCAGCCCGGGACCTGGAAACGGGTGGTCAGGTGGGCGCTGTCGACCTCTTCGCCGCAGCAGCGGCAGACCACCACGGAGTCCAGGTCGGCACCGCAGGAGTGCTCCAGGACGGTCGGCGGCACCTCCGCCAGGTGCCGGTCGCCCCACCGCATCAGCATCAGCAGGACGGGCCGGAGATCCTCGCCGGAGGCCGTGGGGCAGTACTCGAAGCGGGCGGGCCGCTCCTGGTAGGCGACCTTCTCCAGGACCCTGGCCTCGACCAGGCGTCGCAGCCGGGAGGAGAGGATGTCGCGCGGCGCGCCCGTGTTGCGCGCGATCGCGTCGAAGCGCCGGACGCCGAAGAAGACCTCGCGCAGCACCAGCAGGGAGTACTTCTCGCCGACCACGCCGAGTGCGTCGGCGATCGAACATGGGCGCGCTGTCGTCATGCGACTCATCGTAAAGCAGGGGGATTTGCTTCCCCAACCCGCCGTCGAACAGCGGGAATACGGCGGGAACGCGGCGGGAACGCGGCCTTCCCGCGATTTCACGGCCGGGCGGCCCGGATGAGCTGGCGCAGCGCGCCGCGATAGACCTCGTGATCGCTCATGCCGGGGAGGATCATCTCCATGTTCCCGGTCAGCACCGGGAAGCGCTCGGGATCGAGCGCCGCCAGCGCGGTACGGGTGGTGGTGACGGTGTCCCGGGGGTTGCGGTGGTCCACGAAGGTGGCGCTGCCCAGCGTGAGCAGATACATCCGCCGGTACGTGCGGAACGCCTCCTCGGGGGTCATCCCTGCGGCGATGCTGTCCGCGAGCGCGGGCTCCACCAGCCGGGCGAGCAGCTGCGGGCCGAGCCAGGGCCGCGCCCCGCGCAGGGCGACGAGCCCGGGGTGGGCGATCAGCAGCTCGTACAGGGCGGTGAAGCGGGCCTCGGTCGCCTCCGCCCAGCCGGTGCCGGGCGGGATCTCCGGCAGCTCGGCGGCGAGGTGGTCGGTGCACAGGTCGAGCAGGCCGCCCAGGTCGGTGCAGCGGCGGTGGATCGTCGCGTGGGAGACGCCCAGGCGCTCCGCGAGCGAGCGGAAGCTCAGGGCCGCGGGGCCCTCCTCGTCGAGGATCGACAAGGCGGTGCGGGCGATGCGCTCGGGGGTCGCCCGGGACAGGGAAGGAGATTGCCTCGGCATGTGATACACCGTATCGTACGCTGTATCGAACGGGGCGGTCCGACGGCCGTCGCCGTGCCCCGATCACCGTGAATCCGATCACCGTGACCCGATCAAGGAGGACCCTCCGTGCACCGCCTCACGTACGGCGACGTCGAGCAGGCCGCCGAGCGGACCGCGGGCCGCGTCCGCCCGGTCCCCGTCGTCCCCGCCGACACGCCCTCCGGGTCCGGGGACTTCGAGCTGTGGCTGGCCCTGGAGTTCATGCAGCACACCGGATCCTTCAAGGCGCGCGGCGCGCACAACTTCCTCGCCGCGCACCGCGAGGCGGGCACGCTGCCCGCGGCGGGCGTCACCATCGCCTCCGGCGGCAACGCCGGGCTGGCCTGCGCCTGGGCCGCCCGGGAGCAGGGCGTCACGGCCACGGTCTTCCTGCCCGCCACCGCCCCGGGCGTCAAGGTCGCCAGGCTGCGCGGCCTCGGCGCGGACGTCCGTCTCGTCGGCAGCGAGTACGCCGAGGCCCTCGCCGCCTGCCAGGAGTTCGCGGCCGCCACGGGCGCGCTGGCCAGCCACGCCTACGACCACCCGCTGATCGCCGCGGGGGCGGGCACCCTGCTGGAGGAGATCGTGCAGCGCGTCCCCGGCCTCGACACGGTCGTGGTGGCGGTGGGCGGCGGCGGGCTGTTCGCCGGGGTCGCCACGGCCGCCCGGCACCACGGTGTGCGCACCGTCGCGGTCGAGCCCGAGAACTGCCGCGCGCTGCACGCCGCGCTGAAGGCGGGCGAGGTCGTCGACGTACCGGTCGACTCCGTCGCCGCCGACGCGCTCGGCGCGCGGCGCGTCTCCGCGACGGCGCTCGCCGTCGCGCAGGAGGGCGATGTGACGTCCGTCCTGGTCCCGGACGCGGCGATCGTCGGTGCGCGGCGGGCGCTGTGGGACGAGCGGCGTGTCGCGGTCGAGCACGCGGGGGCCGCGGCGTTCGCCGCGCTGGCCGGGCCGGACGCGGCGTATGTGCCTGCCGCGGGGGAGAAGGTCGCCGTGGTGTTGTGCGGGGCGAACACGGATCCGGGGGATCTGATCGACCGTTAGGCGGCCCGCGGGTTGTGCGAGGGCGCCCGCCAGGGTGCCTCTTGAAGTCCGGTCGCGGCCGCGGGTCGTGTGTGGCCGGGCGCGCGGTTCCCCGCGCCCCTTGTGGGGCGCGCCGCCCCCGGCGGCCTGCCGACCGGCCGGTACACACCCTCGCCCCGCGCCCCCCGGCGGTGCCATCATCGTTCCGTGGCACCGAGCTATCAGGCGATCACCCTACGGGTGCTGGGGGACGGCTTTTCCGGCTGGACCCTCCGCGACGGCGAGTCCTGGTGCATGGTCACCCCGCCCGGCCACGTACGCCGCCGGCAAGGCTGGAAGCTGCACCTGTCCGCCACCCCGGCCTCCTCGCCCCACGTACTGGAGCGCGCGGCCGCGGTCCTGGTGAAGCACGCGTGCGCCTTCAAGTTCGCAGCCTCGCCCCGGCGCACCGCCGAGCTCACCTCCGCACACGCCCCCCGCGCCCGGTCGGGCAAGTTCCTCACCGCCTACCCCGACAACGACGACCACCTGAGGCTGCTCGCCGAGGAACTCCACCGGGCCACCCGCGGACTCGCCGGCCCCGCGATCCTCTCGGACCGCCGCTACCGGCCCGGGAGCCTGGTCCACTACCGCTACGGCTCCTTCGCCCGGCCCCGCGAACTCAACGACCGGGGCTGCTACGAGGGACGGCTGCGCACCCCCGACGGCGGTGACGTCCCCGACGTGCGCAACCCCTGGTTCTCACCGCCGCCGTGGGCCGCGCCGCCGTTCGGCCCGGCCCCGGCCGCCACGCCCGCCCACGCGCCCGGCGACCCCGTCCTGCTCGTCGGCCGCTACCTCGTCGGGGCAGCCGTCCGCCACGCCAACAGCGGCGGCGTCTACCGGGCGCGTGACCGATGGACCGGCGAGGACGTCCTGCTCAAGGAGGCCCGCCCGCACGTCGGCACGGGCCCCGGCGGCGAGGACGCGCGGGACCGGCTGCGCCGCGAGGCCGCCGCACTGGCCCGGCTCGCGCACCACGGCCTCGCTCCCGCCGTGCGCGACGTCTTCGAGACGGAGGGGCACGTCTTCCTCGTCACGGACCTCGTCGACGGCAAGCCCCTGCGGCAGTGGGCCGCCGACCGCGCGCGGCGCGACACCGGCCGCATCCCCGTGCTCGTGGCGTGGCGCCTCGCGCGCCGCCTCACCCGGCTGCTCGGTGATGTGCACGCCGCCGGTTTCGTCGTACGTGGCCTCACCCCCGGTGACATCGCCGTCAGGCCCGACGGCACCCCCGTCCTCGTCGGCCTGGCCCACGCGGTGCGCGCCGACGGCACCACGTACGTCGCGGGCGTCCCCGGCTTCACCGCGCCCGAATACCTCGACGGCCCCGGCCGGGACGGTGCCGGGCCCCTGCCCGCGCCCGGGCCCGAAGC
>NZ_JAINFC010000338.1 GCF_020740835.1 Streptomyces sp. UNOC14_S4 | reverse complement strand
TGTGTATAAGAGACAGTGTTTCCCCCGTGCCCCCGTATCGTTCCGGGTTCGCCCGGGCCGGATCGTTTCAGCCGACCCGGGCGAACTCGGTCGGATCAGCTCTGCGTGAGCGGGTGGCCCGTCGTCGCGTGGTCGTCGTCCATGACGCGCGGCTCACCGATGGTCGCGTGGTCGTCCGGCGGCGGAGCGAACCCCGGCGCGGCGACGATGCCGCCACCACCCGTCGCATGATCGTCCTGCGGTGTGGCCACGACTGGCTTGAGCTTGCGCTCGTCGCTCATGTCGATCAACTCCGATGGTCAGTGCGAGTCGTTTGGTGTGAAGGGGAGGTGATCCTCGGGGACCGCAGAACCCGCCCGGCGACTCCCCCGAGGATCGCCGGACGGGCATGAGGGCTGATCAGGTTGATCATCCCTAGGTGAGGTTTCACCTACGACCCGCCTGCCCCCCGACGCGACGGATCGATGTCCATAAGAATGGCGGGGGGAGATAAACGATCGATGAACGGGCACGTGACAGGGGTGTTCCGGGGTTGCGCGGGCTTCTGGGGCCGGGGTTTTCAACCCTCCGGGCCTGCCGCGGCGGGCTCCTTCGCCCGCTGCTGTGCCTGTTCTGTTTTTCCCCCGGGGTGGGCGTACCCGAAACCGGTCGGCACCGTGTGCCGGGGTTCGGCTGGGCCGTCGCCGAGGCGTGCCCCTGTTCCCGGGGGCTTTGCCCCCGGGCCCTCGCTGTGCCCACTGGGGTGCGTCTTGCGTTGCGCGCGGCTGCGGGGCGCCTACCGGGGTGCCTCTTGCGCTTGGCGCGCGGCCGCCGGCCGGTGGGGGCTTGTCGCGCAGTTCCCCGCGCCCCTTTCGGGGCGCTGCCCGGCACCCGGTGCGCCCCTTACGGGGCACGCCGCTACGCCGCCGTCACCACCCCCGACAGCAACCCCCGGACCTCCGTCGCCTCCGACGCGCCCAGTTGTTCGTAGATGCCCAGCGCTTCCGTCCAGCAGGCGCGGGCGCGGCCGGGCTGGCCGAGGGCGTCCAGGGAGCGGCCCAGGAGGGTGAGGATGTTGCCGCGGCGCCAGGCACCCCCGATGTTGCGGAGCTTGAGGGCCTGCTCGGCGTGGTGGGCGGCCGCGGCGGGGCGGCCCGCGCAGAGGTGGACGTCCGCTATGCGGTAGTGCGTCATACCCTCCCACAGCCGCTGGCGGCTGTCGCGGAAGACCGGGAGCGCCTCGTCGAACCGGGCCAGGGCCTCCTCGTAGCGGCCGGCGTGCGTGAGGGCGACGCCGAGCGCGTAGAGGCCGTTGGCCAGCCGCCAGGTGGCGCCGAGCTCCTGGTAGAGCGCGAGGGCCTGCTCGGCGAGGCGGACGCCCTCCGCGGAGCGGCCGGTGTCCATCAGGACGCGGGAGAGGTTGCTGAGCGCGCTCGCCTCGCCCGAGCGGTTGCCGTCCTTGCGGAAGGCCGCGAGCGCGTGCGACAGGTGGGCCACCGCCTCCTCGCTGCGGTGCTGGTAGATGGCGATGATGCCGCGGATGTTCGCGGCGTTGCAGGAGGGAACGATGTCGCCGCAGGACTGCCCGAGCTCGATCGCGAGGCGGGCGTGTTCGTCGGCGGGGGCGAAGCGGCCGCCGATGCGGTCCACGTGGGCCAGTACGGTCCGGGCGCGCCCCTCCGCCAGGGTGTCCCCGCTCTGCTGGGCCGTGAGCAGCAGGGCCGTGGCGGCCTGCTCGTACTGGCGGGAGTCGGCGCCGGACTCGGCGAGGTCCTTCGCGGCCAGCAGCAGGTCGACGGCGCGTCGCAGGGTGTGCCCGGTGGTGCCCGCCTGCTGGCGCACGCACGCGAGCAGGCAGCCCGCCTCGGCGAACAGCCAGTCGCTCGCCGCCTGTCCGTCGGTGAAGGTGAGGCCGGGGTGGGTGGTGGGGGCCAGGTGGGTGAGCATCTTCTCGCCGGGGCGCTCGACGACGTACACCTCGGCGGCGGTGGCGAGGTAGAAGTCGAGCAGCCGGGACATGGCGGCCTCGCGCTCGGCGGGCGGCTGTTCGTCGCGCTCGGCGCACGCACGCGCGTAGAGGCGGACGAGGTCGTGGAAGCGGTAGCGGCCGGGCGCGGCGGATTCGAGGAGCGAGGTGTCCACGAGGGACTCCAGCAGGTCCTCGGTGGCCTCGGCGTCCAGGTCGAGCACGGCGGAGGCGGCGGCCAGGGAGATGTCCGGGCCGTCGGCGAGGCCGAGGAGGCGGAAGGCGCGGGCCTGTGCGGGCTCCAGCTGGCCGTAGCCGAGTTCGAAGGTGGCCTTGACGGCGAGGTCGCCGGCGCGGAGCTCGTCCAGCCTGCGGCGTTCGTCGGCGAGCTTGCGGGCCAGCACGGAGACCGTCCAGGTGCGGCGGGCGGCCAGCCGGGAGGCGGCGATGCGGATGGCGAGCGGCAGGAAGCCGCAGGCGGCGACGACGTCCATGGCGGCGTCGCGCTCCGCGTCGACGCGCTCCTGGCCGACGATGCGGGTGAACAGCACGAGTGCCTCGTCCGGGCTCATCACGTCGAGGTCGACGAGGTGGGCGCCCTCCAGGTCCACCATGCGGGCGCGGCTGGTGACCAGGGCGGCGCAGCCCTCCGTGCCCGGCAGCAGCGGGCGGATCTGGGCGGCGTCGCGGGCGTTGTCGAGCAGGGTGAGGACGCGGCGGCCGTCGAGGGTGGAGCGGAAGAGCGCGGCGCGGTCCTGGAGCCCGTCCGGGATCGCGGAGTCCGGGATGCCCAGGGCGCGCAGGAAGGACCCGAGGACGGCCTCCGGCTCCGCGGGCACGGGGCCGGCGCCCTGGAGGTCGACGTAGAGCTGTCCGTCGGGGAAGTGGTGCCGTGCCGCGTGCGCGACGTGCACCGCGAGGGTCGTCTTGCCGACGCCGCCGATGCCCGCGACCGCCGAGACGGCCATGATCCGGCCCTCCGCGGTGGTGAGCTCGTCGCCCAGCTCGTCGACGAAGGCCGCGCGGCCGGTGAAGTCGGAGACCGTCGCGGGGAGCTGCGCGGGCCGGATGAACGTGGGGCCCGCCGGCGGGCGGTCGTCCGGGGAGATGTGCAGGGTGAGGTCGGCGTCGGCGTGCAGGATGCGCCGCTGGAGCTCGGCGAGCTCGGGGCAGGGGTCGACGCCGAGCTCGTCGGCCAGCAGCTTGCGGGTGTCGGCGTAGACGGCGAGGGCCTCGGCCTGCCGTCCGCTGCGGTAGAGGGCGAGCATCAGCAGCTCGCGCAGCCGCTCGCGCAGCGGGTGGGCGGCGGTCAGGGCGGTCAGCTCGGAGACGGCCTCGGCGTGCGCGCCGACCTCCAGGTCGAGGTCGAGCCGGGACTCGATGAGCGTGAGCCGCCACTCCTCCAGCCGGGCGCGCTGGGTCTCCGCGTACGGGCCGGGCAGTCCGGCCAGCGGCTCGCCGTCCCACACCCCCAGGGCCTCGTTGATCAGCTCGCGGGCGCGGCTCCGGTCGCCCGAGGCGCGGGCCTTCTCCGCCTCGGTGGCGAGGTGTTCGGCCTTGTCGATGTCGAGGCTGCCCGCCCCGACCCGGATCGCGTACCCGCCGGACTCGCTGACCAGGACGTCGGCGTCGGGGCCGAACGCCTTGCGGAGCCGGGAGGCGTAGGTGCGCAGCGCGGCGAGCGCGGCGTGCGGGGGCTCCTCGCCCCACAGCGCGTCCACCAGCTCGGGCGCGGTGGCGGTGCGGCCGCCGCGCAGCAGCAGGGCGGCGAGCAGTGCCCGCTGCTGAGGCGAACCGGTGTGCAGCAGCTCCCTGCCGCGCCGGGCCCGCACGGGCCCGAGCACGGTGAAACGCAGATGGTGTCCGTGCCCTGTGTCACCGGCCATTGTGACCCCCTGCCTGTCCCACTCGGTCGCACCGGTCAGTCTGCCTTGTCGGCGGGCTCTGCGTCAGCAGTGGTCGAGTCTCTCCACAGAGCCTGCAAGAGCCGGGTCCGCGCGACTGCTGACGGATCGTCAGCAACTCGCTAACGTGTCAGCCATGGATGGTTTCCCCAGGATCATCTCGGTGGACGACCACACCGTCGAGCCCCCGCACGTCTGGCGGAACCGGCTCCCGGCGAAGTTCCGCGACGTCGGACCACGTGTCGTGCGCGCGCCCGTGCGGCGGATGACGTTCACGGGCGGACGGTTCACCCCGGTCATGGGCGACCCGGGGGACCCCGGACCGGTGGCGGACTGGTGGATCTATGAGGATTTGCGCCGTCCGCTCACGCGGCTGGATACCGCCGTCGGATACTCCAGGGACGACGTCAAGCTGGAAGGCATCACCTACGAAAAGATGCGACCGGGGTCCTACAGCGTTCCGGAACGTTTGGCCGATATGGATCGCAACCATGTCCAGTCCGCGCTCTGTTTCCCCACGTTCCCGCGTTTCTGCGGCCAGACGTTCGCCGAGGCGGCGGACCGCGGGCTCGCCCTGCTGTGCGTCCGCGCGTACAACGACTGGATGGTCGAGGAGTGGTGCGGCCCGGACGCGCGCGGACGTCTGATACCGCTCGGCATCGTCCCCCTCTGGGACGCGGAGGAGGCCGCCGCGGAGGTGTACCGCAACGCCGCCCGGGGCGTGCGCGCCGTCTGCTTCTCGGAGATCCCGCCGCACCTGGGCCTGCCGTCCGTCCACAGCGACGCCTGGGACCCCTTCCTGCGCGCCTGCGCGGAGACCGGCACGGTCGTCGCCATGCACATCGGCTCCTCCTCCCGCATGCCGTCCACCTCGGACGACGCCCCGCCCGCCGTCAGCTCCGCCCTCACCTTCGCCAACTGCTGCTTCTCCCTGGTCGACTGGCTGCTCTCGGGGGCCTTCGACCGCTTCCCGGAGCTGCGCGTCATGTACGCGGAGGGGCAGATCGGCTGGATTCCGTACATCCTGGAGCGCGCCGACACCATCTGGACCCACAACCGCGGCTGGGGCGGCGTCGCCGACAAGGTCCTCAGCCCGCCCTCCGAGCTCTTCGCCGCCCACGTCCACGGCTGCTTCTTCGACGACCCCTTCGGCCTGCGCAACCTCGACGCCATCGGGGTCGGCAACGTCCTCTACGAGACCGACTACCCCCACTCCGACTCCACCTGGCCGCGCTCCCGCGAGGTCGCGGAGGAGCAGATGGCGCACCTGTCGCCGGACGTGGTGGAACGTGTCGTACGGGGCAACGCGATCGATCTCCTCGGCCTGACGGAGGAGGGGCTGTGGGCGGGAGCGGTTTAGAGTCCGGCGGCGTGCCACAGGGCGACCCGGGTCCGCACGGGCCGCGTGGCGCGCCGCACGGGCTGCGCGTGCTGCCCGAGGGGCGGCTCTCCTACGGGATGCAGGTGCCCATCACCTCGCTCAGCACGCTCTACGCCGAGCCCTGGGAGGTCGAGGCGGGGCCCGGGGCGCTGCGGCAGGTCGCGCGCGCCGCCGACCGGCTCGGCTTCGCCTACGTGGCCACCTGCGACCACGTCGCCGTGCCCGTACGGCTGGCCGCCGCGATGGGCACCACGTGGTACGACCCCGTGGCCACGCTCGCGCACCTCGCGGCCGTCACCGAACGCACCCTGCTGCTCAGCCATGTGTCCGTGGCGGCACTGCGGCACCCGCTCGTGCTGGCCAAGCAGTACGCCACGGTCGACCGGCTCTCGGACGGACGCCTGGTGCTCGGGGTGGGCGCCGGGCACGTGCGGGAGGAATTCCAGGCGCTGGGCGTGGACTTCCACCGGCGCGGGGCGCTGCTGGACGAGACCGTCGACGCCCTGAAAGCGGCCCTGGGCCCGGAGGAGTTCCCCGAGTTCCGCGGCTCCCGCTTCGCCTTCCGCGGGCTCGGCCAGGCGCCGCGCCCCGCCCGTACGCCCCGGCCGCCCGTATGGGTGGGCGGTTCCTCGCCCGCCGCGCTGCGCCGTGCCGCGCTCCGGGGCGACGGCTGGCTGTCGCAGGGCGACCCGCGGGAACGGCTGCCCGAGCGGATCGACGCGCTGCGGCGGCTGCGCGAGAAGGCCGGCCGGGACGGGCCGTTCGCCGTCGGGGCGATCTCCGAGGCGCTGTACGTCGGAACGCCCGGCTGGGACGTCGGCCCGCGCACGCTCTCCGGGCGCGCGGGGACGGTCGCGGAGTCCCTGCGGGTGTACGGGGCGCTGGGCGTGGACCAGATCCAGGTCCGGTTCCGGTGCCGGGACCTGGCCGAGCTGCTCGACCAGATGGCCGCGTTCGCGGGAGAGGTGGCACCGCTGCTGAACGACTGAGCCGCCGCCGGCTCCGTCGTCCGTACGCACACGGAGGTCGTACACCATGGGCAAGCTGGACGGACGCGTCGTGCTCATCACCGGGGCCGCCCGCGGGCAGGGGGAGCGGGAGGCCCGGCTCTTCGCCGCCGAGGGGGCGAAGGTCGTCCTCGCCGACGTGCTCGACGACCAGGGGCAGGCCGTGGCCGAGGAGATCGGCCCCGACGCGGCCCTGTACGTGCACCTGGACGTCGGCGAGGAGGACCAGTGGGAGACGGCCGTGGCCGACGCCCGCGGCCGTTTCGGGAAACTGGACGGGCTCGTCAACAACGCGGGAATTCTCCGGTACAACGAGCTGGTGAACACCCCGCGCGACGAATTCATGGAGGTCGTGCGCGTCAACCAGCTGGGCGTCTTCCTCGGTATGCGGGCCGCCGTTCCCGAGCTCGTGGCGGCGGGCGGCGGTACGGTCGTCAATACGGCCTCGTACACCGCGCTGGCCGGAATTCCGTTCCTCACGTCGTACGCCGCGACGAAGGGCGCCGTCGTCGCCATGACGCGGGTGGCGGCGCTGGAACTCGCGGAGAGGAACATCCGCGTCAATGTGCTCTGCCCCGGCGCGGTCGACAGCCCCATGACGAATCCGGCCCTGCTCGACCCCGGGGCGGACGCGGAGAAGGCGGCCGCGGAATCCGTTTCCCTGTACCGGAAGATGGTGCCCCTCGGGAGGATCGGGCGGCCGGAGGAGGTGGCCCGTATGGCGCTGTTCCTGACGGGGGACGACTCGTCGTACGTGACCGGGCAGCCGCTGGTGGTGGACGGCGGGTGGCTCGCGGGCATCCGGGTGTTCTCCTGAGCGGGACGACTGGCCGCGGAGGGCTGCGACAGGGGCCGTGCAGGGGGCTGCGGCAGGGCCGTACAGAGGGCCCACCGCTGCCCGCCGCTCCCTTGACGCTCCATGCCGCCGATGCCAGAGTCAGCGTATCTGACGGCTCGTCAGGAACCGTCGGGAACCTGGGACGGTGAACCCCCATGGAATTCGGGATCTTTGTGCAGGGCTATGTTCCGGCGAGCAGGTCACGGACCGACCCGGCGGCCGAGCACCACGCCCTGCTGGAGGAGGCGGAATACGTCGTCGAGGCGGACCGGGCGGGCTTCAAATACGCCTGGGCGACCGAGCACCACTTCCTCGACGAGTACTCCCACCTCTCCGCCAACGACGTCTTCCTCGGCTATCTCGCGCACGCCACCGAACGCATCCATCTCGGCTCCGGCATCTTCAATCCGCTGCCGCAGGTCAACCACCCGGCGAAGGTCGCCGAGAAAGCCGCGATGCTCGACCATCTCACCGGCGGACGCTTCGAGTTCGGCACCGGACGGGGAGCCGGGAGCCATGAGATCCTCGGATTCCTCCCCGGCGTGACGGACATGAACCTCACCAGGGAGATCTGGGAGGAGACGATCGCCGAATTCCCCCGGATGTGGCTCCAGGAGGAGTACCCGGGATTTCAGGGCGAACACTGGTCGCTGCCGCCCCGCAAGATCCTCCCCAAGCCGTACGGCAAGGCGCACCCCGCCATGTGGTACGCGGCGGGCTCGCCCTCCTCGTACGCGATGGCCGCCCGCAAGGGGCTCGGCGTGCTCGGCTTCAGCGTGCAGAAGGTCGCCGACATGGAGTGGGTCGTCGACTCCTACAAGACGGCGGTCAAGGACGCCGAGCCGGTCGGGGCCTTCGTCAACGACAACGTCATGGTCACCACGACCGCGATCTGCGCCGAGACGCACGCGGACGCCGTCCGTATCGCGGCCTCCGGCGGGCTGCACTACCTGCAGTCGCTGCTCTTCCGCTACCACGACACGTTCCCGCGGCCGGAGGGGATCCCGCGGTGGCCCGAGCTGCTGCCGGAGTACACCGAGGAGATCATCGAACTCCTCATCGCCGAGGAACTGATGGTGTGCGGCGACCCCGACGAGGTCCTGCGCCAGTGCAAACGGTGGGAACAGGCGGGGGCGGACCAACTGGCGTTCGGCCTCCCGGTGGGAGTGCCGCGGGAGGACACGCTGCGGACGATCCGGCTGATCGGGGAACGGGTGATCCCGGAGATCGACGCGGATCCGGTCCACCGGACGGTGCGGATGCGGGGTTCCGCTTGAGCGTGTGCCGGTTCCGGGTGCGGGTGGGATGCGCGGGTGCGCCTACCGGGCGGCGGCGTGAGCTTTGTTCGCGTCTGCGGCCTGGCGGGGGTTGGCCGCGCAGTTCCCCGCGCCCCTGACGGGGCGTCGGCGCCCCGGGCTCGCTTCGGGGGCCCAGGGGGCGGAGCCCCCGGAGC